>CAWUJS010000012.1:0-35733 GCA_963922705.1 uncultured Alphaproteobacteria bacterium
CATCAAAACGGAATTGTATCTCTTCTTCTTCGAGAGTTTTTCGTGTTAAGTATCCGCCAATTGTAATATTATGACTACCTGCGCTGAGTGCGCCGATACTAACTGTTGCAGTTTGCCATCCACTGTCAAAGCTGCTAGTAGGTGCATCTTCTCTATCGATGTAGTTATTGGGAGCAACACCATATAATACTCCGTCTATATCCAGATAAACAAGAGCATCTTCGCCAGCATCAAAATTATTGCTTCCTCCACCTGAATTAAGAAAGCGATACGATAGCTGGACGCTTGCATTGGAAACAGCGTTCGTTAAGGTGAATGTCTCAACCCAACCGCCAGACATATTATCAACATCTGCATTATTTACACCGCCTAAAGTCACTTGTAATGCGCCATTTGCGGTATTTCCGTCAGTCGTAATGCGTGTTCCATCAGCAAAACCAGGCTCAGAGGTTCCTTGAAAAACATCATCAGCATAAACAAATCCATCCGAGCTTGTATCAAAATCAAGATCAAAAATTGTACTGCTTGTACTAGTAGTGCTAGTGGCCACATCAATAGCAAATAATGTGTCATCTCCTGCGCCGCCGTCTATGATGTCAGCACCAATACCTCCATAAACATTATCTACTCCGTTACCTCCATTGATGGTATCTGCTCCGCTTCCACCCGTAAGAGAATCATCATTCGTAGAGCCTGTGATTGTGAAACCCTCTGTTTGGGTGTTTAGGTTAACTGTAACAGATGAAGCAGCGGTAGAGGCATTAATCTCTTCAAGATTAGTCAGGTTTGCATCACTGAGGCCGTTTAATCCGGTTGAAGTCGATGTAATGTTCAGGACATCGTTGCCTGCGTCAAAGTCAATGCTTGTAAACTGATTGAGAGTTGTGCCAGCAATGGTTACGTTGTCGTCGGCCGACGAGCCTGTCAGGATTTCAAGGTTGGAGAGCGTACCCGTTGTAAAGTCAACAGTCGTTGCATCGGTTAATATAAGCGAATCTCCGTTTGTTTCGGATGTCGATCCACCATCAATAGTTTCTCCTGCTGCAAAATCACCATTGGCAAGATAGATGACGTCATCTCCCGCACCGCCATCTATGGTATCGGCTCCTGTGCCAGCTACAATGGTATCTGTGCCATCTCCCGCGCTGATTGTGTCGTCACCGGATTCTGAGAAAATTTCATCATTGCCCGCGCCGCCTGAAATTAGGTCATTCCCCAATCCGCCAATTATCCTGTCATTGCCGTCCCCGCCGGAAAGGCTGTCGGCACCATCTCCGCCGATAATCTGATCATTGCCGCCATCACCAAAGATGATATCATCCCCGGCATCGCCGCTGAGCCAGTCATTACCATCCTCACCAAACATGACGTCGCTTCCGGCATCGCCAATCAGCCCGTCATCGCCTGCGCCGCCATTGAGGATGTCATTGCCTGCGCCGCCAATCAGGTAATCATTATCTGCTTCTCCGTAGAGAGTATCGTTCCCTTCATTCCCAAAAATAATATCATTGCCGCCGCCGCCAAGAACGATATCGGCGCCAGCTTCTCCAAAAATATAATCATCGCCAAGGCCGCCATTAATGGCATCATCAGCATCCCTGCCATAAATGCGATCATTACCGGCAAGCCCGTCAATGATATCAGCCGTACTACCGCCGATGAGGGAATCGTCATTACCACTTGTGCCTGTAATGTCTGGCGTTCCTAATGTCGGGGGTGTGTGACCGTAAGTACTGGTTGCGGCGCTGACGGCTGTGCTCGGGTGCACCATGATCATTGCGGTAGTTAAATCTGTGGAGACGTTCAGGGCTGTGTTGTTTACCGATACGCTGTCAAAGGTTACATCATCGCCGGAATTTCCCGTTCCTGAGGCAAAGCGGAAGCTAAGCGATGAGGGGGCGGAGCCTGTGTATTCGAGAAAGATATCAAAGTTTTCCGAGGTGTTGGTAATGGATACGGATGATACAACTGCGCCGCCGATCAAGATCTCCAACGTTATTGGATTTCCACCATTCAAGGTCGATGTCGTCGCAAAGGATAATAAAAATGTATTCACCGCTCTTAACGCCCCTTAAGCCAGTTCACATATTTATATTTTATGCTATTTTTGTAAGTATTCGGTAAAAAAAGGGTAAAATTTTAGTTAAATTTTGTGTTGTTCGTTCGCATCTACAGCGGGGATCCCATGCTTAAATCGAAGAGATCCCGGCTTTCGCCGGGATGACAAGTGGGGGGAATGGGATGACAAGCGGCGGGGATGAGATTACGGGTGGAGAATAGGATGACGATGGTTTTTACAAATCACGATTTCAAATGCAATTGCCATGGAGTGGATGGCTCCCGATCGTTTTTTCTCAAACAAAAAAGCTGGCCTTTGAGAGCGAAATTCATATATAAAAACATGGTTCGGGTTTGGCTGCGTCCGCGCGTGATACCGACATATATTCCGGAGGCCGATGCTTTCGCATTTGGGAGCTGTCCCTGCTTTGAGCCACTCTTTTTACATTGGGGATCATTGTATCACGGCGCCCCCCTTAACTTTGGGGCCCACGCGAATAAAACAGTGTACACGGCTCATACGTGGCGCCCGAACGTATATCTGGAATTTTGGAATATTTAGAATGTTAGAATTTTGAAAATGGTAGATCATGAACATTCCAAAGCTCAAATTCGTGAGCAAGCCAGAAAACACAGAAGCCGGATTGATGTTTTTGCCGAAGACCCTGAAGATGCTGCGAGGCTCTTTTTTGAGACTATTACACCAACGCAGGATAAGATTATAGCAGCTTACGCACCAAAAGGGCGAGAGTTTGATGCGCTGTGCGTTTTGGAGGCTGCTCTGGATAAGGGACATAAAACAGTCTTGCCCGTCATGCAGAGCGATAGCCGGATTTTAAAATTCCATGAATGGGATCAGCAAACAGTCATGCGGGCTAATACTTACGGCATTGAAGAGCCTTTTAACACCAATGTCATAGAGCCGGACATTATTATAACCCCGCTTCTTGCGTTTGATCGCCGCGGTACGCGCTTAGGGCAGGGGGGCGGTTATTATGATGCGACGCTAAAACACTATCGCGATCGGAAAAATATTATTGCTGTTGGTATGGCGTATAGTACGCAAGCAGTGCTATTTAACCTTCCAAGCGAAGATCATGATGAGGCGCTTGATTGGGTTATTACGCCCAAAGAGGCGCATTTTTTTGGAGAGATGTCACAATGAGAATTTTATTTATCGGCGATATTTTCGGCAGAAGCGGGCGCGAAGCGCTCGAAAAGCACCTGCCAAGGCTTAAAGAAGACTTAAAGCCTGATGTAATTATCGTGAATGGTGAAAATGCAGCCAATGGTAGGGGTATTACATCCAAAATCTGTAAAGAGTTTTATGGTTGGGGAGTGGACGTTATTACAACGGGAAACCATATCTGGGATCAGCGGGAAATACTTTCGTATATAAATAAGGATGAAAGGCTTTTGCGCCCGGTTAATTATCCCAAAACCGCGCCCGGTAACGGCATGATCAAATATCAATTGGATGATGGCCAGACGATATTGATTATCAACGCAATGACACGGCTTTTCATGGATACTCTTGATGATCCTTTTGCGATATTGCACGATATTGTTTCTCAAGAAAAACTGGGGCAATCCGTTCAAGCTATATTCGTTGATTTCCACGGCGAGACGACTTCGGAGAAAATGTCGATGGGGCATTATCTCGATGGCAAAATATCAGCACTGATCGGAACGCATACCCATATCCCAACCGCAGATGCACATATCATGGAAAATGGAACCGCCTATATGAGCGATGCCGGCATGACGGGGGATTATGACAGCGTCATAGGTGTGCGCAAAGATATTGCCTATCACCGTTTTGTCCACAAAACCCCGCATCCTGAAAAAATGATCCCGGCAAAGGGCGAGGCAACGCTGTGTGGAGCGCTCATTATAACCGACGATCAAACAGGATTAGCCAAGACGATAGAGCCTATTCGCCTTGGTGGTATTCTATCACAAATTTTGCCGGATTCGGACTATTCGGCTTCACGTTCAAAGTAACGCACGCAGGCGTCATTCAGTGCTGATAGCAGCTCTGTGCCATGCTTTCCGCCATCTCCACTGATTTTACCCTGAACGACTGCATGAATTGTTGTATGAAAAGCTAAAACAATTTCAATCGCCTCTGTGTCCGGCTCTTCTATGACCTCTAAAAACTGAATGAGGCGATCTGAAATGGTTGTAACAAGAGGATAATGGAACATGCCTCCATTTGCTTTAAGCTGCATAGCAGGATAGAGCATTGTTGTAATAATATATTCTCTATCATCCTCTGAGCCAGCATTTTTGGTGTATTCAATGCCGCTCATTAGATTTTCAAGATACATATCTGCAAGAGGCTGGAAATCAACGGTGTTATTTTCCAAAAGCGCTTGTGCTTTCTCGAGGATTTCTTCACTCAAGCCGCCCGAACCAACTTTTTTCTTAAGGTTGTTGGGAGGCGTTATAAATTCTGCCTTGCGTTTTGGTTTTTGATTATAATGTTGCATGCCTGACCCTATGTTGAACGGCTTTCTATGTGGGTGTCATGGAGTTCATCTGCTTGTCTTAATGTATCTTGAAAACGCTTGTCTCCTGCATTTTGCCGATCAGTTTCACGTCGAAACGGACCATCATAAGCAGTTTTGCGATTGCGGCGTCTGTCTGGGCCAAAAAAGTCCTCGGAGCGAATAAATTGACGTGGCTTTTCAATGACTTGTGATATGCGGCGATAGAGATCGCGCGCATTGAAAGGCTTGACCAAAAACTCGGTTATTCCAGCATCGCGGGCTTGAATGACACGCCGTTTTTCACTAAAGCCTGTGATAAGTATAACAGGTACAAACTGATTAGGGCTTTTGGGGTCGTTGCGTATCCGGCGGCTTAATGAAATACCATCCATCGGCTTCATCATCCAATCGGCTATGACAATGTCGTGATTGCCGAGGCAAAATTTTCTAAAACCCTCTTCACCATCCACTGCGCAGTCAACACGCTCAATCCCAAAAGTTTCAAGCAAGGAACGCGTTAGCTCCATCATTGGAAGATTGTCCTCTACGATGAGGACATTAATATTCTGAAATTGATATGTCATTTGCTGTGGTACTTAGCTTCATTATTCATTCATATTTTATCATATGGGGAAGTATTTAAATACTTATTAATCTTGATAACAAAATAAATTTGATATTGGGAGTAATCTATTTGACAAATAAGTAAGTAAGATTTTTGAATACAGTGATATAAAGCGAGCCTGCGAAGGTACGCATTATGGTTTCTGATATTATTTTTGATACTTCAACACTGTTGATCAGCATTACAGGATGGTTTAAATAACCATTATCAAAAGAAGTCTGATGAATAGGATAGAGTATGGCTGGACATTCCAAATGGGCAAACATTAAGCATAAAAAAGCCAAAGCCGATGCGGGGCGGGCAAAGTTATTTTCCAAATTAGGGCGCGAAATTTTTGTGGCAGCAAAGCTCGGCGGCCCTGATCCGGACATGAATCCGCGCTTAAGGCTTGCGATTGCAACGGCGCGTGGGCAGTCCATGCCAAAAGATGCAATTGAGAAAAATATCCAAAAAGGCTCTGGTACTGCCGGTGAGGGTGAAAATTACGAAGAAGTGCGTTATGAAGGCTATGGGGCAGGGGGCGTTGCGCTGATTGTTGAATGCCTGACCGATAACCGCAATCGCACCGCAGCAGAAGTGCGCGCCGCTTTTGCAAAATTTAACGGGAATTTGGGCGAGACAGGCTCGGTGAATTTTATGTTTGACCGGATTGCCGAGATTGTGTTCCCAATCGATAAAGCATCTGCGGATGATATGTTTGAAGCTGGCGTTGAAGCGGGCGCGGAGAATGTGGAATCTGATGATGAGTTTCATACGATCACCTGTTCTACCGATGATTTTGCAAATGTGCGCGATGCTTTGGAAGCCAAATATGGAGAGCCGGAGCGGCAGGGGCTAATATGGAATCCGAATGTAAAGACCGCCGTTGATGAGGGGACAGCGGAATCTATTATGAAGCTTATTGATGCGCTTGAGGATAGTGATGATGTGCAAACTGTTACCGCTAATTTTGATGTCTCTGATGAGATCATGGAAAAATTAATGGCTTCTGGATAGTTTTTTGCGTATACGGCTTCCTTCATACTCCGTTATCGCCAGAAAACGGTTGAAAATAAATCTTGTTATTTTTGAGATTTAGGCTTATAAAACCGCTATCACACATGCAAGGGCCTTACGCCAGTGTTCTTAATTGAACCTAACCTTGCAGAGGAAAAACTGGAAGCGAGGCAGATCTTAAGGTTTGTTCGCTATAATATATGAAAAAGGAAAAACGATCATGGCTTTGCCAGAATTTACAATGCAACAATTATTAGAGGCCGGCGTTCATTTCGGCCACCACACACGCCGCTGGAACCCAAAAATGCGCGAATATATTTTTGGCGTTCGTAATGGTGTACATATTATCGATCTTCAACAAACAACCCCATTGCTGGCTGAAGCTGTTAAAGCTTTACGTGATATCGTTGCCAATGGCGGTCGTGTTTTGTTTGTCGGTACAAAGCGTCAGGCCTCCGGCAAGATTGCGGAAAGTGCAAAGCGTTGTGGTCAATACTATGTGAACCACAGATGGCTTGGCGGTATGATGACCAACTGGCAGACAATTTCAAAATCCATTCAGCGTTTTCGTGATCTTGATACACTGCTTGCCGATGATGCACAGCGTGCGTCGCGTACAAAGAAAGAGCTTTTGATGCTGACGCGTGAGCGTGACAAGCTTGAGCTTTCTATTGGCGGTATCAAGGATATGGGCGGCAAGCCGGATGCGATTTTCGTGATTGATACGATCAAGGAAGATATTGCGATCAAGGAAGCCAATAACCTGAATATCCCGGTTTTTGCGGTTGTTGATAGTAACGCAAATCCTGATGGTGTTGATTATATCATTCCGGGTAATGATGATGCGCTTCGTTCGATTGAGTTTTACTGTGACTTGATGACCGATGCTGTTCTTGATGGCTTGCAGGCTGAAATGGCGAAGGCGGGTACTGATGCTGGTGCTGCCGAGGATGTTAAAGTTGAAATTCCTAAAGCCAAGAAGAAAGATGAACCGGAAGAATTAACACCGGGCGAGCAGGCGAAGATCAAGGCCGAGAAGAAAAAGAAAGCCGAAGCTAAAACAGATGACGCTCCAAAAGAGGCTGAAAAGTCTGAGGAAAAGGCAGAAGACGCTGCCAATAGCGAAGAAGCAGACTCTAAAAAAGCTGCGAGTGCTTAAATCAATATACGTCATCCCGGTGAAAGCCGGGATCTCGTTCCCCCTATAAACAGATTCTGATTCTAGCCGGAATGACACAGACCAAGGAGAAAAAATATGACTGCAATTACAGCATCAATGGTAAAAGAATTACGCGAAAAAACAGGCGCAGGCATGATGGATGCCAAAAAAGCCCTCACAGAAGCCAATGGCGATGTCGAAGCGGCGATGGAAGAGCTTCGCAAAAAGGGTATGGCAAAGGCGGATAAGAAATCCAGCCGTACCGCAGCCGAAGGGCTTGTTGCCGTTGTTACAGACGGTGCAAAAGGCGCAGTGATTGAGCTGAATGCAGAGACTGACTTTGTTAGCCGTAATGAAGAGTTTCAGGATTTTGTTGAGGCGGTTGCGCAAAAGGCGCTTGACGCGGACAGTGTCGATGCTCTTGCTGCTGCTGATTTCAACGGAAAGCCTGTAAAGGATGCGCTCACTGATTTGATTGCCAAAATCGGTGAGAATATGACTTTGCGCCGTTCTGAAAAGCTGGAAGTATCCAACGGCGCTGTGATTTCTTATGTCCATGGCGCTTTGAAGGAAGGACTTGGGAAGATCGGTGTTCTGGTGGCGTTTGAATCCAATGCTGATCAGGCGGTTCTTGAAGGGCTTGGCAAACAGATTGCGATGCATGTTGCAGCGGCGTTTCCGAAATATCTTGACCGCGATAGTGTTGATGCTGCAGAGATGGAAAAAGAGCGTCAATTCCTGATCGATCAGGCGAAAGCAGAGGGTAAGCCTCAGGAAATTGCCGAGAAAATGGTTGAAGGCCGCATGCGCAAATATTTCGAAGAGATTTGCTTGCTTGACCAGAAATTCGTGATTGATGGTGAAACCAGAGTTGCGGATGTTATCGCGAATGCTGCGAAAGAAGCCGGCGCAGAGATTAAACTGACGGCTTATACACGTTTTCAGCTTGGTGATGGTATCGAAAAGGAAGAAGAGGATTTTGCCGCTGAAGTTGGCAAAGTTGCGAATGGTTAAATAACACTGGCATAGCCTTAAGTTTTTTTATGAAGCTGCGTGACATTTCGCGTGGCTTCCTTTATTTTGAGCCTGTTTTATTCAAGAGAGAGCCATAGCCCCATGAATGCCGAAGTTGCCAAAAATATCGAGAGCATGAAAAACTACAAACGGATCATGTTAAAAATGTCCGGTGAGGTCTTGATGGGTGATCAGGAATATGGCTTGCATTCACCTACGGTTGCCCGCGTTGCGCAGGATATTAAAGAAGTGATCGATTCCGGCATTGAGGTCTGTGTCGTTGTTGGTGCCGGAAATATTTTTCGCGGTGTATCCGGTGCTGCTGAAGGGATGGACAGAACAACGGCAGACTATATGGGCATGCTTGGCATTGTCATGAATGCGCTTGCGTTACAAAATGCGCTTGAAAATACCGATGTACAAACACGTGTGTTGTCCGCTATTCGCATGGACTCAATTTGTGAGCCCTATATTCGCCGCCGCGCTGTTAGGCACATGGAAAAGGGGCGGGTAGTTATTTTTGCCGCCGGAACCGGGAATCCTTATTTTACAACCGATACGGCGGGTGCTTTGCGTGCATCCGAGATGGATTGTGATGCAATATTTAAGGGAACAAAGGTTGACGGGGTTTATACCGCTGATCCGCAAACCAATCCCGATGCTACTCGGTTTGACCATATATCCCATATTGACGTTTTGACAAAAGATTTACGGGTCATGGATGCAACAGCTATTTCACTGGCACGCGAGAATAAAATCCCTATCGTTGTCTTTTCAATTCGTGAAAAAGGTAATTTTGCAAAGGTTGTAAAATCTGAAGGGCAATTTACGATTGTCAGTTAATTAATAAAGGAACAAGCAATGTCATATGATGAAGCCGATTTAAAGCGCCGCATGGAAGGTGCAATCGAAAATTTACACAAGGAATTTGGAGGTTTGCGCACCGGGCGTGCCTCCGCAAGCCTTTTAGATCCTGTTATCGTGGATGTTTACGGCTCTAAAATGCCGCTTAATCAGGTTGGAACGGTTAATGTTCCAGAGCCGCGCATGTTATCCGTTCAGGTTTGGGACGCGGGTAATGTTAAGGCGGTGGAGAAAGCTATTCGCGATTCTGGCCTTGGGCTTAATCCTATGCCAGAGGGTAATACAATCCGCATTCCTTTGCCTGATCTTACCGAGGAAAGACGCCAGGAGCTAAAGAAGGTTGCTGGGAAATATGCCGAGGCTGCGCGGGTGGCTGTTCGTAATATCCGTAAAGACGGTATGGATAGCATCAAGAAAAGCGATGCAACAGAAGACGAGCAAAAGCAGCAAGAAGGTGAAGTGCAGAAATTAACGGATGAATATGTCTCGCAGGTTGATAAGCTTCTGGCCGATAAAGAATCTGATATTATGACAGTCTGATTTAGAATTGAAGAATTTTGGAATATTAGAATGTTAGAGGTGATTTCCGATAGAAAGGCTTTGCACTTTAAAGATTTAGATGTCTGGCAAAAAGCATTTAAAGCATCTATAGCCATCCATAAAACTAGCTTGAACTTTCCACAAATTGAACAATATGCGTTAGCCGATCAGATACGACGAGCAAGCAAATCTATTTGTGCGAATGTTGCCGAAGGCTTTGCAAAGCAACGTTATTCCAAGGCAGAATTTAGACGTTTTTTGACAATGGCTATTGCTTCTGGAAATGAAGTTCTCGTTTGGTTGGAATATTGCAAAGAATTAGGGTATGTTGATAGCGCATTCTTTGAAGAAATGTTTTCTGAATATGAATCAATATGCCGCATGCTAAATGCGTTGCGTGCAAAGAGCTAGGCTGTATGTCCAATATTCCAATATTCCAACATTCCAACATTCCAAAGCATGTCGCCGTGATTATGGACGGTAATGGCCGATGGGCGAAAGCCAGAGGTCTGCCGCGAACGGCTGGTCATAAACAAGGGGCGGAAGCAGCGCGGAAGATTGTCAAACATGCTGCTGATTGTGGGATACAGTATATAACTTTGTTCGGGTTTTCTTCTGAAAACTGGTCGCGCCCAAATAGTGAAATCAAAGATTTGATGAATTTATTGCGCTATTATTTGCGTTCAGAAACAGCAGAATTACACAAAAGCGGCGCGCGTTTTCGTGTTATAGGGGATCGCCAAGCGCTTGATAAGGATATTGTAAAACTGATTGAGAATGCCGAGGAACTAACACAAAATAATGACAAGATCACAGCAATTATTGCGCTCAATTATGGCGGGCGGCAAGATATTTTACATGCTGTCAAACGCCTTCACGATGCGCATATTGGTGAAAATCTGGCGTTAGAGACAATCGAGGCACAATTTCCGGGTTTTCTGATGACGCAAGGGATACCTGATCCTGATTTAATGATCCGCACCAGTGGCGAGCGGCGCATTAGTAACTTTTTGCTTTGGCAATGTGCTTATACGGAATTTGTCTTTAGCGATGTTTTGTGGCCTGATTTTGGGCGTGGAGAGCTGGAGTCCGCGATTCAAGAATACGGACAGCGTGATAGACGCTACGGCGCAGTGAAAGACAATGTGAGATTATAGATGTTTGCCACTAAACTTAATTTTCAAAAATTACAAAAACGCAGCCTTTCTGCGGTAATCATGATTGCTGCTACTGTGACAATTCTATTGCTGGGCGGCTGGCCGTTTATTGGATTGTTGGCTGTACTTGCTGCTATATCACTCTATGAATGGGCGCAATTATCATTTCAAGCGGACGATCCGCCAAATCAGTATTATTATTTGCTGCTTGGCGTACCATATGTCATGGGAAGTTTTACCTGCTGTTTTGTGATTTTTGAAATGCTTGGATTATTTTGGGCAGTCACCTTTTTAACCATGGTATGGGCAAGCGATAGCGGTGCTTATTTTTCAGGAAAATTTATTGGTGGGCCTAAAATGGCTGAAACAATCAGTCCTAATAAAACATGGGCAGGGATGGGCGGTGCTGTGCTTGCTCCTGCGCTTGTCGGTCTTGTGATGATGTTCATTTATCGCGGTGTTGATGATTTTTCTCTTATTGCGATTGGATTAATGGCAGGTGTTGGTGTTTGTATCGGTATAGCGGGGCAGGCGGGCGATCTGATTATGTCCGCGTTTAAAAGAAAAGCAGGGGTGAAAGATACAGGGCATCTTATTCCCGGACATGGCGGCTTGCTGGATCGTATTGATTCCATGCTTTTGGCTGCACCTGTATTTTTGCTTTTGTTTCATTACGGTCATGGCTAGCGGGCACATGCATAAAAAAACAATCAATATTTTAGGTGCGACAGGCTCGATTGGCCTGAGCACAGTTAAAGTGATTTTGTCTGCGCCTGAAAAGTTTGATGTGCAGCTCATTTCCGGCCATTCACAAAAAGATGCGCTTTTATCACTTAAAGAGCAGCTTGGCGCAAAACATGCTGTTTGCACGGCAGAAGAAAGCCTTGATGATTATCTCGAAAAGCCCGTTGATTTAACGGTTTCTGCTATTACTGGTTTTGCGGGTTTAAGGCCACTTTTAAAAGCGATTGAGAGCTCCAATGCCGTTGCGATTGCGAATAAAGAGCCTCTTGTGGCTGCCGGATCATTGGTCATGCAGGCGTGCAATATGCATAATACAAAAATCCTTCCCATTGATAGTGAGCATAATGCGATCTTTCAGGTGTTTGATAAGGCTAATAAGCAGGCTATTGAGCGTATTATTTTGACCGCTTCGGGTGGGCCATTTCGAATGTGGAGTCGGGATCAAATGGCAAATGCTACGCCGGATCAGGCTGTTGCGCATCCGAATTGGTCTATGGGTCGTAAGATATCGGTTGATAGTGCGAGCATGATGAATAAAGCGCTGGAAGTGATTGAGGCGCATTACTTATTCCATATGCCTGCCGATAACATAGATGTCTTGATCCACCCGCAATCGATTATTCATTCAATGGTTGAATATGCAGATGGTTCGATTTTATCCCAAATGGGTGCGAGTGATATGTGTACACCGATTGCGCATGCTTTGGCCTGGCCAGAGCGTATGGCGACGCCGGGCAAGAGGCTTGATCTCGCTGCTATAAAAACGCTTGATTTTGAAACCGTGGATGATGATCAGTTTCCTGCTATCGGACTGGCAAAGGATTGTATAAATGCCGGATTACCAGCATCTATTGCATTGAATGCATCCAATGAAGTGGCGGTTGATGCCTTTTTAAAAGGAGAAATCGGTTTTCTGGATATATATGCTTGTGTGTATAATGCTCTGGAAATAATAGGACAATCTACGAAAAACATTGCAAATGAAGCCAGTCTGGAAGATATTGAAGCACTTGATTTGGATATTCGCATTCAAACAGTTAAATTTATTGAAACATAACCACAAACAAAAATGAGACATCACTCATGAACATCTTCGAAGTTTTTCAAATGGTCGGTCAAAATGCATGGCTTTATGGCGGTGCTTTTGTATTGGTGCTAAGTCTGCTGGTCTTCGTTCACGAGTGGGGGCATTACATTGTTGCCAGAATGTGCGGTGTTAAGGTCGATGCGTTTTCCATTGGTTTTGGAAAAGAGATTTTTGGTTACACAGACAAGCATGGAACGCGCTGGAAATTTTCATTGATACCGCTTGGTGGTTACGTGAAGCTATTTGGTGACACGGACCCCGCCAGTGCCGGGCATTCTGATGAAATTGGAGAGGGGGATGAAAAACCGCGCCCTATGACAGAAGCAGAACGCAAACAGGCATTTTTTGCAAAACCTGTCTGGCAGCGTGCTTTGGTTGTTTTTGCAGGGCCTGCGATTAATTACATCTTTGCTATTATCTTGCTGGCTGGATTATTTGTCTTTCACGGGCAACCTGTGACACCGGCTACGGCGGCTGCGGTTGTTGTAGATTCTGCAGCCCATGAAAACGGGTTTGAGCCACATGATTTTATTGTCGCCATTGATGGCAAGAAAATCCGTGATTTTGAAGATGTAAGGCGTGAAATGATGATCGCGCTTGATACACCGAAAACGTTTTTAATTGAACGCGATGGTGAGCAGTTTGAAGTAAAAGCTACGCCTAAAAAAGTTACGATTGAAGACCGTTTTGGATTTCCGCACAGCAAAGGGCTTTTGGGGTTAATTAGTCCACGTAATGCGATTGATATTCGTAATATTACAGCTGTTGACGGCGTTACTTATGCGGAAGGGGATACGAAAGGCGTTTCTGATGCTATTCTTGAACGGCTTGATACTGCATTTTCAATTACAATGCCTCTGGGGGATAAAAAACAGGAGTTGATTGTTCACCCTATGGCGGACAGTAATTTATTGTTCGGTGATGGGGAAAGTCCCGAGGCTAATATTCTTTTCCTGTCGCGTGATGAAATGGGCGCTTTCGCAAAGTTTCCTGCTCATGAAGCGCTTTTTGAGGCTGCTAAAGAGAGTTGGGTTATTACACGCGCGACTGTTGAGGCGCTTGGGCAGATGATTGTTGGAACAAGAAGCGCTACGGAATTAGGCGGTATTGTCAGAATTGGTGCTTTGGCGGGAGATATGGCTCAGAAAGGCGTTATAGCACTTATTTTATTCACAGCGCTTTTATCCATTAATCTTGGTTTTATTAATTTGCTACCTATTCCATTGCTGGATGGTGGTCATTTGGTATTTTACTTCTTTGAAGCGTTACGTGGCAAACCAGTTCCGGAACAGGTTCAGGAATATGCATTCAGAGCTGGCTTTGTCTTTTTGATTGCTTTGATGGTTTTTGCAAATCTAAATGATATTGTTCAGTTGTTTTTGTAATACATAATCATTCAGATTGACCGGTTAAAAACCCTTTACTTCAATGGCGTACCATGCTCAAATTCACATTCGTTTTTTAATATCGTGTGAAATGTTATGTCTTTAAAATTTAATCAATATATGCGCTGCGTATCCCTTCTTTTTGCATGTCTTCTGGTATCTTTTCCAGCATTTGCGCAGGCCATTCTTGAGAGGATAGAAGTGCAAGGTGCGCAAAGAATAGAACGCGCTACAATCCTGTCCTATATTGACTTACAGCCGGGAGATTCTGTTGATCGTGCTGCTTTGGATAGTGCCTTAAAAAGACTGTTTGCAACCGGGCTTTTTGCTGATGTTGCTTTGCGGCAAACGGGTGGGACGCTCATTGTTGATGTTCAGGAAAACCCGATTATCAATGAAATTGCATTTGAAGGCAATGAGCAGATTGAAGATGCGGAATTGCAATCCGAGATACAAATGCGACAAAGACAGGTTTTTACACGCACAAAAGTACAATCAGATGTATCCCGCCTTTATCAGGTCTATCGCCGTAATGGCCGTTTTTCAGTGAATATTGAGCCTAAAGTCATTAAGCTTGATCAAAATCGTGTGAATTTGGTGTTTGAAATTACCGAAGGCGACATCACAAAAGTCGAGACTATTCGTTTCGTAGGCAATAGAAAATTTGATGATAGCCGTTTGCGCTCTGAAATTTCTACCAAGGAAGATGTTTGGTATCGTTTTTTAAATTCTGATGATCGTTATGATCCGGATCGTCTGGAGTTTGACAAGGAATTGCTGCGGCGCTTTTACCTCTCGCAGGGCTATGCTGATTTTACTCTTGTCAATGCCACAGCTGAGCTTTCCAATGAACGCGACAGGTTCTTTTTAACGTTTACGGTTAATGAGGGAGAGCGTTACAAGGTTGGCGCTGTTAAGCTTGAATCCGCGTTGCGAAATTTTGATGCAGAAGAATTGCGTGAAGATCTAAGTGTTGTTGAGGGCGAATGGTATAATGCAAATATGGTGACTGAGAGCGTTGATCGTTTAACTGATGCGCTTGGTGATCGTCAATATGCTTTTGCGGATGTGCGTCCTGATATTAATCGTAACCGCGAAGCCAATACTGTTGATATTACATTCAAAATTGGTGAATCCCCTCGTGTTTTTGTAGAGCGAATTAATGTGAACGGGAATTTGCGTACTCTTGATAAGGTTGTGCGCCGTGAGTTTTTATTGGTTGAAGGCGATCCGTTCAATAAATCGAAGCTTGCGCGTTCCGAGCAACGTATCCGTAATCTTGATTTTTTTGAAACAGTGAATGTGTCTGTTGAGCCAGGTTCTGCACCGGACAAAACAATCATTAATGTTGATGTTAGCGAAAAATCCACGGGTGAAATTTCCATCGGTGCGGGTTTTTCAACCAGTGATGGCCCTCTTGCAGACTTCCGCATTAGCGAGCGTAACCTCCTTGGTAAAGGACAAAACCTAACGCTTGCAACTCTTATCGCGGGCGAGCGCAGCCAGATTGATTTATCCTTCACAGAGCCACATTTTCTTGATCGTGATCTTTCTGCGGGGTTTGACGTGTTTCACATAGAGCGCGATTTCCAGGATGAAAGTTCGTTTGATCAACGTAGAACGGGTGGTGCTTTAAGGATGGGGTATCCTTTATCCGAAAGATGGCGTCAAAATTTCCGTTACCGTTTTGAGCGTAACGAAATCACAGATGTTGATGATAGCGCTTCTCGTTTTATTCGTGATCAGGAAGGTGAGCGCGATACGTCTGCCATATCACAGCGTCTATCCTATGATAGCCGGGATAGCAGGTTATTTCCGACTAAAGGGCTGATGTATTGGCTAGACACAGAGCTTGCCGGGCTTGGCGGTGATGCACAATATGTTTCCGGGCGTACGGGTGCGCGCTATTATTACCCTATCTGGGATCAGGTGGTTTTGAGCGCTCTTGGTGAAGTTGGTGCGATTGAAGGTTTTGGTGATGAAAATGTTCGTATCAACGAGCGTTTTTACCTCGGCGGAACAACTTTGCGCGGCTTCGAAGATGGCGGTGTTGGACCGCGTGACGGCAATACCAATGACTCGCTTGGCGGGAATATTTTTTACCGTGGTAGCCTTGAAAGCTCTTTCCCCATTGGTTTGCCAAAAGAATTTGGTATTTTGGGGCACGCATTTAGTGATTTTGGAACGCTATATGATATTGATGAAAGCGGTGCCGAAATTCTGGATGAGAGCACTATTCGGGTGAGTGCGGGGCTTGGCTTATCATGGCGATCACCATTCGGGCCTGTACGTGTAGATTTTGCAACACCGATTGTGGATGAAAACTTTGATGAGACGGAAACGTTCCGCTTTAATTTCGGAACCCGTTTTTAATCATAAAATATAAAAAGAAAGAGAGTATCTGTGCGATTTTTATTTGTTTTAGCTTTAGCCTTTTTTGTAATCACACCCGTGATGGCGCAAACCTCCATTGCTGTTGTGGATGTTGAGAGAGTCCTCAATGAAGCAAAAGCGGCCAAGGCGCTGAATAAAGAAAGAAAGCAGGCACGTGAAAAGCTTTTGGCTGAGTTATCCAAAAAGGAGCAATCTCTTCGGGATGAAGGAAAAAAGCTTTTTGATGAGCGCAAAGATTTGAGTGAGGAAGAGTTTGTTAAAAAGCAAAAAGCCTATGAAGAAAAGCTAATCGAAATGCGTAAAACAACGCAGAAGAAAAAGCGCGCTTTTGAAGAGGCATCAAATATCGCTCTTGATCAGTTAAAGGATCATTTGGCTGAAGCTGTTAAAGCCATTGCCAATGAAAAAGGCTATGGGTTGGTTATTTCAAACCGGAATGTGATTGCGGGCGAAAAATCACTTGATGTTACCAAAGCAACTGTTGAAGCATTGGACAAGAAGAAAATTAAAATCCCTTTCAAGGTTAGTGATTAGATTTAGGCAAAAGAGGCGATATGCCTGATCCTCGTTTTTTTACTCGATCACAGCCGTTAAGTTTAGCGAAAGTCGCCGATATTAGCGGGGCTGAACTTTATGAAACTGCTGATACTTCTCAGGTTATTCATGATGTTGCGCCTCTAGATACGGCCAGTATTAGCGATATTAGTTTTCTTGATAACATCAAATATAAGCAGCAATTTTTGCAAACAAAAGCAGGAGCCTGTTTTGTACAACCGGATTTAGCGGCACTTGCGCCTGATGATGTTACGGTTTTGACAACACCAACCCCTTATAAAGCCTATGCTTTGACGGCGCAGGCCTTCTATCCGAATGAATCATCTGAGCCATTTATTTCTGAAAAGGCTTATATTCATGAGTGCGCGGTTGTTCCCAAAAGCTGTACCATTCATCCTGGTGTGGTGATCGAAGCTGATGTTGAGCTTGGCGAGCATGTCATGATTGAGGCAGGAGCCAATATTCAGCAAGGCGTAAAGATTGGCAGTCATTCCAGAGTTGGTGCAAATGCTGTTATATCGCACGCGCTTATTGGCGAGTATGTGAATATTTATCCCGGTGTTAAGATCGGACAGGATGGATTTGGCTTTGCGATTGATCCTTCGGGCTATGTGAAAGTCCCGCAGCTTGGGCGGGTTGTTATTGAAAACCATGTCGAAATTGGTGCCAATACATGTATTGATCGTGGGGCAGGGCCGGATACCGTTATCGGTCAGGGCACGTGGATCGATAATCTGGTACAGATTGGGCATAATGTGAAAATCGGTAAAGGCTGCGTGATTGTCTCACAGGTTGGAATTTCCGGTTCTACCGTGGTTGAAGATTACGTCGTGATGGGCGGGCAGGTCGGTATAGCAGGGCATTTGAATATTGCGACAGGCGCCAGAATTGCCGCGCAATCTGGGATTATGAAGGATATTCCAGCCGGGCAAGAAGTGATGGGATCACCCGCGCTGCCCATTAAAGATCACATGCGGCAAATCGCAACGTTAAAACGCTTGATTAAAAAGGGAAAAAACGGTTAATTCTTAGCTATGAGTGATACAGATACGAAACAAATTGATATTAACCGCGTTATGGATATGATTCCACATCGTTATCCTATCTTGCTGGTTGATCGCATTTTAGAAATCGAAGCTGGCGAGCGCGCCGTAGCGTTGAAAAATGTCACGATCAATGAACCGCATTTTCAGGGGCATTTTCCTAATTTTCCCGTTATGCCGGGTGTCTTGATTATCGAGGCTATGGCACAGACATCGGCTATTGTCTGCGTTGAAAGCCTTGGTGCAGAAGCAGAGGGCAAAGTTGTGTTTTTCATGACAATTGATAATGCACGTTTTCGGAAACCTGTAACACCGGGGGATAGCATGATCATCGAAGTGACAAAGGTGCGCTCGCGTGCTAATGTCTGGAAATTTAGTGGCGTGGCCAAGGTTGATGATCAGATATGCGCTGAAGCTACTTTTAGCGCAATGATCACCGATAAATCATAATCAACATGTAACGCAATGCAATAAAGCGTGAATTGCTTTTAATCCTTTAAATTGTTTTAGTTTCTTATAGTCGTTACAGTTTAAAATCGGACACCCATTGAAAATTGTTCGGCTTTTTCAAAATGGGACGACAACGTATAAATAATACTTTGAGGAGCATTTTGAAAAAACGACGATTTGCAGATTTGTCCGATTTTTAAATGGAATGATTATATGTCTCAGACTATTCATGCAACAGCAATCATAGAAGATGGCGCGCAACTTGGTGATGGTGTTGCGATTGGCCCTTATTGTGTTGTCGGCTCTGAGGTTGCTTTGGGCAATCATGTTACCCTCAAAAGTCATGTCGTCATCGAAGGGCGAACATCGATTGGCGATTCGACAGTTATTTATCCTTTCGCATCGCTTGGCAGCGCGCCGCAAGATCTAAAATATGATGGTGAGCCATCAACGCTTGTGATTGGTGCGCATAATACAATCCGTGAGCATGTTACGATGAATCCAGGGACTGCTGGCAATGGCAGGATGGAGACGCGTGTCGGCGATCATTGCCTGTTTATGATGGGATCACATGTCGCACATGATTGCATTGTTGGTGATCATGTTATTTTGGCGAATAATGCGACTTTGGCAGGGCATGTCGAGGTTGGTGATTATGCGATTATTGGCGGGCTTTCTGCGGTTCATCAATTTGCCCGTATCGGCGAGCATGCGATGATAGGCGGTATGTCAGGTGTAGAAGGCGATGTGATCCCTTATGCTTTGGTTAAGGGAGAGCGAGCAGGTTTGCATGGGCTAAATCTTATTGGCCTTAAACGCAGGGGCTTTAACAATGAAGCGATAAGAGCACTTCAAAATGCGTATACTGATTTATTTGCTGATCATGAAACGCTCGATGCACGGATTAGCAAGGTTGCCAATGATTATGCCGCCGAAGAAGGCGTTTCCAAATTGATTGAATTTGCGCAGAAAGGCTCTAAAATGCCTTTATGTCAGCCTGTTCAAAAATGATAGAAGGAAGCGTTTCAAAGTTAGGCATCATTGCCGGTGGTGGTGATTTGCCAAATCTTCTGGTTGATAGTGCCCGAGAACAAGGCATTGATGTTTTTCTTGTAGGTTTTGATGGGCAGACAGATGATGTGTTGTTACTGGATAAGCAAAGCCTGACCACAAAAATTGGACAGGTTGGCAAGGTTACCAGGTTTTTTCAGAAGAGCGGTGTAAAGGATTTAGTTTTGATTGGCGCATTAAATCGTCCTTCTTTTTCAGAGCTTGTTCCTGACTTAAAAGCCGCAAAATTTCTTCTTCAAAATGCAGGAAAGGCGATGGGGGATAGTGAATTACTATCTGCTTTAAAAATCTTTCTTGAAAAAGAAGGCTTTCAAATTCACGGCATTCAGGATTTTGTGCCTGACTTGTTGGTCAATGAAGGTTGTATTACAAAAACAAAGCCATCTAAGGATGACTGGCTTGATATAAATCATGGTATAAGAGTTCTTCAAGAGACTGCCGCGCTTGATATAGGGCAATCTGTTATTGTTCAGGAAGGACTGGTTTTAGGGCTTGAGGCAATCGAAGGTACAAATCTACTAATAGAACGATGCGCTGCATTAAAGCGTAAAGGACGTAAAGGTGTTCTGGTAAAGCTATGTAAGGCTCAACAAGATATATCACTTGATTTACCAACAATAGGTTTGCAAACTATCAGAGCTATTCACAAGGCTGGTTTTGGTGGCATTGTGGTAAATGCTCAAAAAACGTTAATATGTGAGCGCGAAGCCCTTATTTCATATGCCAATAAACACCATCTGTATGTTCTAGGCATTAACCCATAATATCAGCAGGTTATTTTTGTTTATGAGTACGAGCATAAAAAAGAAGATTTTTTTAATTGCAGGAGAAGCATCCGGAGATGTTCTGGGTGCATCTTTGATGCGTTCATTGGATCCTGAGCAAACAGAATGTGTGGGTGTCGGTGGCGTTCTCATGAACGCGCAGGGATTGCGCTCTCTTATTCCTATGAGTGAGCTCAATATCATGGGGATATGGGAGGTTATAATGCAACTTCCAAGGCTCATAAAATTAATCAATGGTGTTGTTGAAGATGTTGAGCGCGAAAATCCTGAGATTCTTGTTACGATTGATTTTCCTGACTTTAATTTTGAGGTTGCAAAACGTCTTAAAAAGCGTGGAATTTATAAGGGAAGAATTATTCATTATGTTGCGCCGACAGTTTGGGCTTGGCGTCCCGGGCGCGCAAAACGCATTGCGCAGTTTTTGGATGGGATGATGTGTCTTTTTCCGTTTGAGCCGAAATATTTTAAGGAGCATGATTTAGATGCTATTTATGTTGGGCATCCTCTTATTTACCAAGATCATAAAAAAGGAGAAGGAGACTTCCGAAAGAATTATGATATTGGGAAAGATGATTTTATTTTTGGTGCTTATCTCGGTAGTCGGCAGTCGGAAATCCAAAGACATAAACAGATCTTTGAGGACACTATTAACTTTATGCTTGAGCAGTACCCGAATTTACAAGTTGTTTTACCGACTTTGCCGGAAGTTGAATTTGATGCCATTGATGCATTAAAGGGGATTAATGTAGAGGTGACTGTTGTTAGTGATCCCAAGGATAAGTGGAATGCAATGCGATCTTGCGATCTTGCGCTCGCGGTATCAGGTACCGTAGGACTTGAACTAGCTTATATGAACATACCCCATGTTGTAACTTATAGAACGGATAGTTTTACAGCGTTTATTGTTAAAGTTTTTGCAAAAGTGAAATATGTTCATCTGGTGAATATATTTTTAGATATGCCTGCTATCCCTGAGTTTTTGCAAAGACGTTCTAAGCCTATTTTGATTGCAGAAGAGTTGCTGCGAATTAAAACGAAAGAAGAGCTTGTCATTAAACAAAAAGCAGCTTTTGAGAAAACACGAAATGCATTAAAGAAGGACGTTGACGACAGCCCTTCAGATACTGCAGCGCGGTACATCTTAAAGAATATCGACCCTTAAAAAATCTATTCGTCATTTCCTTTTATTTATCGGTATATATTTGCGTTGTGTTGCCCCTGTGTAGAGCTGGCGTGGACGGCCAATGCGTAATGCCGGCTCTTCTATCATTTCTTTCCATTGTGAAACCCAACCGACTGTCCGTGCGACGGCAAATAAAACAGTAAACATATCAACCGGGAATCCCATGGCTTTGAGGATAATACCGGAATAGAAATCAACATTCGGGAAGAGTTTGCGATCCACAAAATACTCATCTTGAAGGGCGATTCGCTCTAACTCCATTGCAAGCTCCAAACGTGGATCATGAACACCCAGATCATCCAGAACTTCATCACATGATTTTTTCAAAACACCGGCACGTGGGTCAAAGTTTTTATAAACGCGGTGTCCGAAGCCCATAAGGCGGAATGGATCATTTTTATCTTTTGCGCGTTTAATGAATTCAGGGATGTTTTTCTTATCACCAATTTGATCGAGCATTTCCAAAACAGCCTGATTCGCGCCGCCATGCGCAGGACCCCAAAGCGAGGCAATTCCAGAAGAAATGCAAGCAAAGGGGTTGGCTTGTGACGATCCGGCGATACGGACGGTTGAGGTTGATGCGTTTTGTTCATGATCAGCGTGGAGGATCAAGATTTTATCCATCGCGTCCGCAAGAATTGGATTTATTTTATAGGGCTCTGCGGGTAAACCAAAACACATATACAAAAAGTTTTCGGCATAATTAAGGTCATTACGCGGATACATAAAGGGCTGACCATTATTGAATTTTAAAGTCATAGCCGCGAGGGTGGGAATTTTTGCAATAAGGCGATGTGCGGATACTTCTCGCTGCTCAGGATCCCAAATATCGAGAGAGTCATGGTAGAACGCTGAGAGAGCACCTACAACACCGCACATAACGGCCATTGGGTGTGCGTCTCGACGAAAACCGCGATAGAAGAAGTTAATTTGCTCGTGTACCATTGTGTGGTAAGTGATGTTGTGATCAAACTCTTCAAACTGCTTTTTGTTGGGTAATTCACCATACATTAGAAGGTAAGCGACCTCCATGAATGAACTTTTTTCTGCAAGTTCCTCAATAGTATAGCCGCGATGCATTAAAATACCTTCATCGCCGTCAATATACGTTAAGTCTGATTCGCATGAGCCTGTTGATGTGAAGCCGGGATCATAAGTAAAGTGTCCAGTTTCTGCGTAGAATCTGCGGATATCAACGACATCCGGGCCTGTGCTACCAGAAATGACGGGAAATTCGTAGCTTTCTCCAGTTGCGTTATTGGTCATTGTAAATGTTTTGGCAGTATCTGGCTTTTTTGCGGCATTAGACATGTTTTTGTATCCCTTGGATGAGGTATGAAAAGATATATCAAGACAAGATATTGAGGAGAGATCTCTCCTCGTTGAATTTATTATGCCTTGTTTTTGATATGATTTAAAGCGCTTTGAATACGCGTGCGTGTTTCATTCCGTCCTAAAATCTCTGCTGCCTTAAAAATGCTCGGTGAAACTGTTGTACCAGTAAGAGCTGCGCGTAATGGCATTGCAACCTTACCGAGCTTTCCATCTTTGAGGCTATCGGCGATTGATTTGCACGCGTTTTGAATTGATTCCGCGTTCCATTCTATCGTCTCAAACGAACCGTGTAGCGTGTCAAGAACCTCAAATGCATCCTGCTCAAGAAGCTTATCTGATTTTTCATCAAAGCTATAAGGCACTTTTTTAGCATAAAATACTGATTCATCAGTAAGTTGCAAAAGTGTTTTTGCACGGGACTTTAATTCATCCATATGTTCAATGATACGTTTTTGCGCCTCGTCATCCGGTTCAATATTGTGGCGGGATTGATAGAAAGGCAATGAAGCTTTCAGAAGCGCATCATTATCGCTATTGGCTATATAATGAGCATTTAAACTCTCCAGCTTTGCAAAATCGAATTTGGCAGCGGCTTTGCCAATTCCATCAAAATCGAACCATTCTATCGCCTGTTCTGTGGAGATAATTTCATCATCGCCATGCCCCCAGCCAAGGCGTAAAAGATAATTGCGCAGCGCTTCGGGTAAATATCCCATATCGCGATATTCTTCAACGCTCTGCGCGCCATGCCGTTTGGAGAATTTTGCGCCATCAGAACCATGGATCAGCGGCAAATGCGCAAATGCGGGAATATCCCAGCCCATTGCATCAAAAATGATCTTTTGCCGGAATGTATTGTTCAAATGATCATCGCCGCGCATGACATGCGTTATACCCATATCATGGTCATCCACGACAACAGAGAGCATATAGGTCGGTGTTCCATCGGAGCGCAGAATAATAAAATCATCAAGATTTTCGTTTTGAACCGTCACGCTTCCTTGCACATTATCGTCAATCGTTGTTTCACCTGTTATGGGTGCCTTGATACGGATGACGGGATCAATGCTTTCGGGCGGCTTAGCATCATTATCCCGCCAGCGGCGATCATAGGTTGCCTGCTTGCCTTCTGCGCGTGCTTTTTCGCGCATTTCTTGAAGCTCTTCAGGTGAGCAGTAACAGCGATAGGCTTTTCCTTTTTCAAGCAGAGTTTGCGCAATTTCGCGGTGTCTTTCTTGGTTGGCAAATTGCGATGTTATCTCGCCATCATGATCAAGGCCGAGCCATGCCAGCCCGTTGATAATCGCTTGTACCGCTTCTTCCGAATGTCGTTTACGATCTGTATCCTCAATACGGACAACAAACTTCCCGCCTGTATGCTTCGCGTATAGCCAGTTAAACAAAGCCGTTCTGGCATTTCCGATATGCATAAAACCGGTTGGAGAGGGCGGAAATCTTGTTACAATACTCATAAGCTTTTCTGGTCATTGTTTTTAATATAGGTTCAAACATTAGTTTTTTAGTCTGAACTGGTACGGTGTGCAAGCCTTGTAATGTTTTCAAAGATAAAAGAAATAATCTGGGATGATGTGTTGTTGCAAAAGCC
Source organism: uncultured Alphaproteobacteria bacterium (assembly GCA_963922705.1). Classification (GTDB taxonomy): domain Bacteria; phylum Pseudomonadota; class Alphaproteobacteria; order Micavibrionales; family Micavibrionaceae; genus TMED27. The sequence goes on from CAWUJS010000012.1 coordinate 24,544, forward strand.
GAATGCGATTTTGCTTGTACCCATATTATTAGCAATCGGTATAGGTTGTTATTTCTCTTTAATGCGTGAGCCGTTTTGGCTGTATACAGTTTTTGCGTTTTTAAGTGTTTCGGGCTGTTTGATTACCTTTAAAGGCGTGGTTCGCCTTATAATTTTTGGCGTCTTTTGTATCGTTCTGGGTTTTTCTGCAGCGCAAATGCGAACTTCAATTGCTTATACGCCTATGATCCTCAAAAAAATGCAATTTGTAGATGTTAAGGGGCGCATTACGGCGATTGAGCAATTGGACAAGGGTGTACGTGTGACGCTATCAGATGTTGTGATGGAGGATATTGAACCGCAAAACACTCCACGTAAAATCCGTTTAAAACTTTGGCAGGGAGATGGGTTTAAAGTTGGGCAGATGGTTAGCGGGCTTGCATCCTTGAACCCACCTTCGCCGCCGGTTATACCGCGTGGATTTGATTTTCAGCGTTATATGTATTTTCGCGGGATTGGTGCTGTTGGATTTTTTTATCAGCCGCCGGAGATTATTGATGCGCGCGTCCGTGGTTCTTTTATAGAAGCGTTGCGCCTCCATATAGGGTCACGAATCGGTGCAGTTTTGGGTCAACCAGAGGCGGGCTTGGCGCAAGCGCTGATGATTGGGCAAAGGACAAGCATCGCGGAAGAGGATCTGGGTGCTATTCGCGCTGCGGGCTTAGCGCACATGCTGGCGATTTCCGGGCTGCATATTGGGCTGTTTTCCGGTGTTGTCTTTTTCTTTGTACGGTTTGCTATGGCTATGTTTCCAAGCTTTGCTTTGCAATATCCAATTAAGAAATATGCGGCTGTGATTGCGATGCTGGCAGCGTTTTTCTATATGTTGGTGGCGGGGGCGACCATTCCAACGCAGCGCGCTATGATTACGGTTGCTGTTGTTTTTACGGCGATTTTGCTGGATCGCTCTGCGATATCGCTGCGGGTGGTGGGGTTTGCGGCGCTGTGTGTTTTGCTTGTTTTTCCGGAAAGCCTTGTATCAGCGAGCTTTCAGATGTCTTTTGCCGCTGTAACCGGGCTTGTCGCATTTTATGACTGGACGCGGCCTTTATGGTCGCGGTGGTCGCGTCAAGCCGGGTTGTTTAGGAAAGCCGGACTTTATGTGCTCGGGGTTGTGACCACGACGATTGTCGCGACTTTGGTGACTGCGCCGCTGACGCTTTATCATTTTCAGGCATTGCCGGTTTATGGGGTGATTGCCAATGTGGTATGTGTGCCTTTATTGGCGTTTATCATCATGCCGCTTTCTATTTTCGCATTTACGTTGATGCCGTTAGGAGCGGAAGGGTTTGCGCTGTCTTTGATGGAGCCTGCGCTCGGGGTGCTTTTGTGGCTGGCAAAAGAGATAGAGGCGCTTGAGAATGCAGTTTTTCATGTGCCGACATTTTCAACAATGGCGTTGGTGTTTTTTGTCTTATGGTGTTTGAGCGTGGTGCTTTTCAGGGCGCGTTTGAGGGTCATTGCAACGCTTATTTTTGCTATGTGCTTTACATTTAATTTTCATTGGATTCAGTATGATGCGCTTGTTTCTTCAAAGATTGATTTGGTTGCTTTTAAGGCTGATGCGCCGTATTTGGTAGTCTCTGACCGGCGCAAAAGCGCATTTATGCGTTCAAATTGGAAGCAGGCAATGGGGTTGGAAGAAACACAATCTTTGCGCTTTCCAAAAGAAGGTGTTTTGGAGGGGCAAGGGTATCGATTGTTATGTGATCTTGCGGCCTGTCGTTATGAATTTAAGGGACGGCGTGTATCTTATCTCAAACATTATGATCCGTTTGTTTTTACGCAGGAGTGTCTGTGGGCGGATATTGTTGTTTCGCAAGCTATTTACGATTCTGCGTGCGCAGCGACGTTTGTGGTGCATCGCGGTGATGGGAAATATAGCGGTGTGCACGGTTTTAATTTTGGCGAGAGCATAGCGGTTGAGCGTGTGGAAGATTTTAGAGGAGAGCGCCCCTGGGTACAAATTTTGCAGAGATAGATACTGCGGTCAAGCCGCAGTATGACTGGTGTTTAAAATGATCATTAATGATAACTACGCATGAGGCTGACGAGTTTTCCCTGAATTTTGACGCGCTCTGGTTCCAGGATTTGTGGCTCATAGGCGTCGTTTTCAGGTTCCAGAACAATTTTGCTACCGGCGCGGCGCAAGCGTTTAAGCGTAACTTCTTCATCATCGACGAGGGCTACGATAATTGCGCCATTTTCGGCAGTATCGCAGCGTTTAATAATCACTGTATCGCAATCATTAATCCCTGCCTTGATCATCGAATCGCCGTCAACGGTGAGGGCGTAAAGATCGCCGGAGCCAGCAAAACCCGGTGGAATTTGGACAAAAGCGCCTTCATCTCTGATCGCCTCAATCGGGGTTCCTGCGGCGATTTTCCCCATCAGGGGGATTTCCTCGAAATTAGCAACGCCGTTGCCATTGGCGGGTGTGTGAACGCCCGATGGTGCGGTTTCAAAGCTTTCAGGCAATTTTATAATTTTTAAAGCGCGGGCGCGGTGTGGTAGGCGTTCGATATAGCCGCGCTCTTCTAAGCCGCTGATCAGGCGATGAATGCCGGATTTTGATTTTAATCCCAGCGCATCTTTCATTTCTTCGAAGGATGGAGGAACGTCATCTTCGCCGAGATGTTTGTGAATGAATAATAATAGGTCGCGTTGTTTGCGTGTTAACATAGTTCTTCCTCTTCTTGTGTTTTTATAGTCTTCGCGTATAAAGTGGGCCCGCATTTCGGGTCGGACCCGGCAAAATTTTGGCTAAAAACACAGTATAATGAGAATTTTCATTCTATTTGTGTTCTTAATTTGTTCTATTTTAGCGGATTTTCTCAGGGAATAAAAGGTGAATTTTTTCAGCTATGTTCTCATGTGCCATCAGACTTTCTCCGATGAGGAAAGCTTGATATCCAGCTGCGTGAAGATCGGATATTGTTTTTGCATCAGAAAGGCCGCTTTCTGCAACTTTTAAGGTGTTATTCGGGATTTTTGAGAGGAGATCAAAGCTTGTTTTTGTATCGACTTCGAGTGTTTTGAGATTGCGGTTATTGACCCCTATCATCTGTGGATTGAGATCAATCGCGCGCTCTAATTCTTCAGCATTATGGACTTCCACAAGGATATCCATGTTAAGTGATTCGGCGGCTTTATAAAGCTCCTGTGCCTGGGAATCCGAAAGCGCAGCCATGATCAGGAGAATGCAATCTGCACCGAGGGTTCTGCTTTCCATGATTTGATAAGGGTCAATCATGAAATCCTTACGTAGAACAGGGATTTGCACGGTTTTCTTTATAGATTTCAGGTACTCATCTGAGCCTTGAAAATATGGCGCATCGGTGAGGACAGAGAGGCAGTTTGCGCCGTTTTTTTCGTAGGTCTGCGCAATGTGAACCGGGTCAAAATCCTCGCGAATGACCCCCTTTGAAGGTGAGGCTTTTTTGACTTCCGCGATCAGGGCAGGGCCGTGTGCGATTCTTAATGCCTTGATAAAGCCTTTTGGCGGCGCTGCGTGAGTTGTTAATGCCTCAAGGTCGGCAAGGCTGTACTTTGATTTTTGCAGGCGTACATGTTCGGCTTTGCGGGTGCAAATTTCTTTTAAAACGCTAGACATCACGTAAAGCCTCGCGGGTAAATTGAATATAATCTTTGAGGAGTTGATAGGCGTGCCCAGAATCGATTTCTGCGGCGGCCATGTCAACGCCTTCCCTTAAATCATCGGTTTTGCCGAAGATTGTCAGGACAGCGGCAGTGTTTGCCAGAACAATGTCACGGTAAGGGCATTTTTGACCTTCTAATAGGGCGCGCATAGCCGCTGCATTTTCATCGGCATTTCCGCCTTTGATCCTTTCGATATCTGATATTTCCAATCCGAAATGTTCGGGTGTTATGGTTTTTGTTTCTATGCCGCCTTCTTTTAAAATGGCGATGTCGGTCGGGGCGGAAATTGAGATTTCATCGAGGCCATCTTGCCCGTGAACCACCATTGCGGATTTTGTCCCGAGGTTGCGCAAGGTTTCGGCCATTGGTTCAACCCATTCTTTGGCATAGACACCAATCAGTTGGTGGCGTGTTCCGGCAGGGTTGGCGAGGGGGCCGAGAAGATTAAAGATTGTTCGTGTGCCAACAGCTTTGCGTGCAGGCATGACATGCTTCATGGCCTGATGGTGATGCGGTGCCATGAGAAAGCAAAAATTGTAGAGTTTTAGGGATTCTTCGAGTTTTTCTTTTGAAAGATCAAGGTTCACGCCTAAAGCTTCGAGTACATCAGCCGCACCGGATTTAGATGAAGCGGCTCTATTACCGTGTTTGGCGATAGGTACGCCGCAAGCTGAGGCAACAAGGGCAACAGCCGTTGAAATATTATATGTGCCGGAGGCATCGCCGCCTGTACCGCAGCAATCAACAGCGTTATAGGGGGCTTCTATGGCAGATGCCTTTGCGCGTAAGACCTTTGCTGCGCCTGTGATTTCATCAACGGTTTCACCGCGTTCGGACAGGCCGCGCAAGAAGGATTCAATTGCTTTATCGTCGCTATTACCGTCCATTATTGCGGTCATTGCGGTGACCATTTGCTCTTCGGATAAGGGGGATGCGGTTGGCGGGAGTGTGCTCATAAAAGCTCCAGAAAGTTTTTTAGAATCGTATGCCCATGCGTGGTTGCAATGCTTTCGGGATGGAATTGTACGCCGTGGATGGGTTTTGTTTTATGCGCAACGCCCATGATTATATTATCATTGGTTTTTGAAGTCATCTCCAACGCATCTGGGAGCGTTTGCGGGTCAATGATCAAGGAATGATAACGTGTGACTTTAAGTGGGGTTTCCAAGCCTTTGAAAACGCTTTTGTTTGTGTGGTGTATGTCTGATGTTTTGCCATGCATTGGATCGGTTTGAATGATGGTCGCGCCGAAGGCTTGCCCGATGGCCTGGTGTCCCAAACATACACCGAGCAATGGAATATTTTCATTGGCGGCTTCTTTGATCACATCCAGGCATATTCCCGCATTGTCGGGATCACTGGGGCCGGGGGAGATGATGATGCCTTTTGGCTGTTCATTCACCACATCTTGTGCCGAGATTTGATCATTGCGGTAGACGCGTGTTGTTTCGCCCAGATCGCCGAAATATTGCACAAGGTTATAGGTAAAGCTGTCGTAATTATCGATCAATATTAGCATCGCAATAATATATGCCTTTTTGTGTTGGATAATACAAGCGTTTCGCGTTAGAGTTATGCTTATGAAACGTCCTCATCCGCGTTCGCGGACTTATTCAAAAGACACACTTGTTTTTATGGCTATCTCCATCGGTTTGATGGTAACGGTGCATTTTCTGTTTCTGGATACGTTTGACCATGTTGCACCGAAAAATGTCGCGCAGGAGGTTGTTACTGTTGAAGCGCCTTTGAAGGCTAAGGCGTATGTGCCGCAGAAGAAGATCATGCTGGAGGCGCATGATTATCCTCTTTTTGCCGAATATAATCCGGGTGAGAAGGAGGTCAGGGTTATAAAGGCGCCTCCTAAACCTGCTTTTAGCTATTCTTTGAAAAATACAGGTGCGGATAAAGCGCGGATAGCGATTGTGATTGATGATGTTGGGATGAATCGCAAACTTAGCCATGCGTTGGTGGAGATGTCAGATGTGCCCCTGACATTAGCGTTTTTGCCCTATGCACCGAAATTAAAGGCTTTGACGGAGCCGGCGCAAGAGGCTGGGCATGAGCTGATTATTCATATGCCGATGGAGCCGATGGATGGCAAGATTGATACCGGCCCGATTGCTTTGAAGAGCGATATGGATAGCGGTGAGCTGAAGGGGATGCTTGAGCAGGCTTTTGATTCCTTTGAAGGCTATGTTGGTTTGAACAACCATATGGGCAGCCGTTTGACGCAGGATAAAAAGTCTATGGATGTGCTGATGGATGTTTTGGATCAGCGCGGGCTATTTTATCTGGATTCAAAAACAATCAGCAGTTCTCTGGCGGCAAATGCTGCGCGGGAGCAGGGGATAAGATTTGCTGAGCGTGATGTGTTTCTGGACCACGAGGATAGCTTGGCTTTTGTTAGAGGCGCTTTGAAAAAGGCGGAGAAGATTGCGCTTGAAAAAGGGTCTGCGATTGCGATCGGGCATCCAAAGGCGAATACGATTGCGGGGCTTAAGGAGTGGATACCGACATTGGAAGCGCGGGGATTTGAAGTTGTTCCGGTCAGCGATCTTTTGCTGCATCCGCATGCGGGTGATGTTCAGCTTGCGCATGCGGAGATTAAGCCCAAGCCCAGCAGGAAGCCGTTTATCAAGAAAACGCCAGAGTTGCAGGTTAATCTACAGGATATTGAGCCTGCGGCTGGTGATATTGGTGTGGAAGCGCTATTGAGTGCGCCTACTGGCGGTTTATACTTGCTTTCTGAATAGCGGCTTCTGCGGCTTTGATGATCGCTTTTGATTTGTGGACTGTTTCATCATATTCATATTGTGGATCGCTATCTGCGACGACGCCGCCGCCAGCTTGGACATAGACTTTTCCATCTTTAACGAGGGATGTGCGTAGAGCGATGCAGGTATCAAGGTCTCCATTGCCAGAGAAATAGCCGATGCCGCCTGCGTAGATACCGCGCTTGTTTTTCTCTAATTCATCAATGATTTCCATCGCGCGGACTTTGGGAGCGCCGCTGACGGTTCCGGCGGGAAAGCCTGCGAAAAAGGCATCGACGCTGTCACAATTTGCACGAAGGATGCCTTCGACATTCGAGACGATATGCATGACATGGGAGTAGCGTTCGATGATGAATTGATCGGTGATATCGATTGAGCCGAACTCAGCAACGCGGCCAACATCATTGCGTCCTAAATCGAGTAGCATGAGATGTTCTGCCATTTCTTTTTCATCGGCGAGGAGGTCATCTGCGTTGGCTTGGTCTTCGGTATCATCTGCGCCTCTTGGGCGGGTTCCGGCGATGGGGCGAATGGTGACTTTGTTGTTACGGACGCGCACCAGAATTTCAGGGGATGAGCCAACGATTGAGAACCCTTCGAACGCCAGATGGAACATAAAGGGCGAAGGGTTTAGGCGGCGCAGGCTTCGATAGAGGTCAAATGACGGGAGGTCGAAATCAACGTGAAAGCGTTGTCCGGGAACGATCTGAAACGCTTCGCCTTGTTTGATGTATTCGATGGCTTTTGTGACGGCGGATTTATACTCGTCTTCGCTCATATTGGATGAGACGGCAAGCGGTGTTTCAATGTTTGATGATGATTGTTTTAACTCATGGCTCAAAGCACTATCGAGCGTATCTATTGTGTTTTGAAGACGGCTATAGGCCTCGTTATAAACGGTTTTGGCATCTTTATCGCTGTTATTGGCGTGATCGTAAATGGGCGTTACGATAACAAGGTCATTCTTGACGTTATCAAAAATTGTCAGGATGGTTGGGCGGATCAGGATGCTGTCGGGAATGCCGATATCATCGGGATTATTGGCTGGGATATTTTCAATCAGGCGCACCATATCATAGCCGAGATAGCCGAAAAGGCCGGATACCGCCATAGGCGGCAGCTTGTGATCATATTCATCAATATGGTTGGCTTTGATATAGGTGCGGAGCAGTTCTAGTGGGTTTCCCTTGAGAGTATGCGTTTTTCCATCATATGTGACGGAGACTTTTCCGTCATGACATGTCCATATCAGATCAGGTTTCAGCCCTATGATGGAATAGCGCCCGAGCGTTTTTCCACCTTCGACGGATTCATAAAGAAAACCGTATGGTTGATCTGCGCATAGTTTCAGATAGGCAGAAACCGGGGTCTCAGTATCTGCGGATAATGTTTGCGTTAAGAGCTGTGTTTTTCCGTCTTGATAATTTTTTTCAAAGGTTTCGAAGCTTACTTCTGTCATAAATTAAAAGCCTTCACCTTGTTCTTTTGCACCATAGACTTGCTGTAACAAGCGTGTATTGACCTTGGCAGGGTGCTTTTCAAGCTGTTTTTGCATATAGAGGCTCAAAAGCTCGTTTTGCATCTCTTGTTGTGTTTGGGTTTGTAGCTCTTCAATTGCTTTGTTGTTCGGTTCGTTTGGTTTTGTGATGTTTGTGACTTCCGCCAGCGCTATGCCTTCTTTGATGTCGATTATGAAGTGCTCGCCTTTTTTAGCGTTAAAAATTGCATTGCGGGCGGATGGTGATAGTGGAGATTCTTCGTCATTGCGTTTAACGGCTTTAATGGTTTTAAAGCTTTTGCTCTTTTCTGTGGCGATTTCATCAATGGGGCTAAACGCTTTTTCTTTTTGCAATTCGATCAACATTTTACGGTTTGAGAGCTGGCGTTGATCTTTAATCCATTTTGCTTTTATGGCATCTTTAACTTCGGTGAAAGGCGTATAAGTTTTTGCTGTGATTGCGCCATTGTTGACCACGACAAATTTTCCGTCATTCAGTTCAAAGGCCGGGCTTGTCGCGCCTTCATCAAGTTCATAAACCGATTCGAGTATGTTCTGCGCGTCGCGTTCATAAATCGCCATTAAGGGTGTTTTTTGTTGCTCATCTCGCCCAAAGCGGGTGATCCCGGAGAATGTTTTAATTTCCAGGTCAAATTGCTCTTTTGCATCTTCGATGCTGCCGCCTGTGATAAAAAACTCATCAACCTCGTCTACGAGCTTATAAATTTCATCAATCAATTGATCCTGAATGATATCCTCGCGGATTTCTTTTTTGACGCTGTCAAAGGGCTTGACGGTTTCTTGTGTGATCATGGAAAGATTAACGACAGTCCATCCCAAGGGGGTTTTGACGGGTTCTAAAACACCAGTTTTTTCCGATGTGAAAACGGGGGTTTTGAGTTCGTCCAGAATCTCATTTTCGCCAAAGGCTTTTGCCGGAATTATATCTGCTTTCAGGTTTTTGGCAGTCTCATTGAAATTCGAAGGCTTTAGCTTTTCAAAGGCGTTTTGTGCTTCTTCTTCGGATTTGAAAATTGCTTGTGTTACTGTTCTGGAGGCAGGCGTTGTGTAAAGGCTGATATCATTTTCGTAGATATCTTTGATCTCGCTCTCTTCGATTGTGATTGTCTTTTCAAGATTCTGCGTGTTGATTGCTCCGACGACAATATCCCGGCGTTCCGGTGAGGCGTAAGATTCTTTGGTCGCTTCATAAAGTTGTAAAAGCTGTTCTTCGGTAGGCTCTTCTATCTCTTTGAAATCCTTGTGTAGGAAAGCGAGATAACGGATATCGCGTGTTTCATTATCATAGGCATAAAGCGTTTTTGCGAGTTTGGTTGGGGTATAAAGCGCGCCGGCCTCCATGGCATCGCCAAAAATGGAGAGTGTGCGCTCAGACAGAATTGTTGTTTTGAGTTCGCTTTCGCTAATGCCCTGGCTGCGTAGTAAATTGCCAAGTGCCTGTTCGGTTGACAGGCCGCTTGTAAGGGCAGGGGCGATGATATTTTTAATCTTTTCAATAACATAGTCTTCTGCGACCAGAATGTTGGATTCTCCTGCGGCGCGCATGAGTGAACGGCGGCTGATTTCCGAGGACAGTATTTGATCAAGATAGCCGAGGTTATAAGCCTGTTCAGGCGTTATTCCGACTTGAGCCAATGTTCGGCGTAGCACGCGGTCAAAGCTGTTGATGGAAACGGATTCGCGTCCGATTTTAACGACATCATTGCTGCTGACGCCGCCACGGAAAAAGCCGCCAACATCGGTAAAGACCAAACCGCCCCCGGCAAGGCATAAAATTCCGAGTAAAAAGAATTTTAATATACCGCCTTTTGCGCCGTCTCTTAATGCTCGCATTGCCATGGTGAATTACCTCTTTTTTAAATAAATCCATTATTGTTTAACCACCAAGCCGCCAAGGCACCAAGCATAAAGTGTAAAAAAATATAAAAAAATCTTTGTGTCTTTGTGTCTTGGTGGTTCAATATCTTTGTTTGTAATGTTTGGAAATGGGTGAAAGATGAAAAAACTAATTGCCGGAAACTGGAAGATGAATGGAGATTTGGCCGAGGCGCGGCAGCTCATTGCCGATATCGTAAATGGGCTTTATGATCGTGAGGAGTTACATGAAGTCTGTGATTTTCTGGTGTGTCCGCCTGCTTTGCATTTAGGGTCTGTACGGCATGCTTTGCAAGGCTATCCGAAGATTAAGTTTGGCGGGCAGGATTGCTCGTCCGAGGAAAACGGTGCGCATACGGGAGATATTTCTGCATCTATGCTTAAAGATTCCGGTTGTTCTTATGTCATTGTTGGGCATTCGGAACGCCGCAGCGATCATGCAGAGAGCGATGCAATCGTTAAGGCCAAGGCTTTGCAAGCTCTGGCGGCGGATTTGAAACCGGTTATTTGCGTCGGAGAGACTTTGGAAGAGCGCGAGGCGGGGAATGCGCTTGCGGTTGTGGAAATGCAGCTTAACGGGAGCTTGCCGGAGAGTAACCAATGGGGGGAGATCGTTGTGGCTTATGAGCCTGTCTGGGCGATTGGAACGGGCAAAGTCGCCAGCGTCGATGATATCAGGGATATGCATGCGAATATTCGTACGATTGTCGGCGAGGGGGTGCGGATTTTGTATGGCGGTTCCATGAAGCCGGAGAATGCGGGGGATATTCTGGCGATCCCGCATGTTGATGGCGGCTTGATTGGTGGTGCGAGCCTGAAGGCCGAGAGCTTTATCGGGATTGCGAAGGCGGTTTGAAAATGACAAAGGTTTTTATTTAGCCGCCTGGATTCGGAACGATAATTGGACGTGTGCCGTAGCTTCCTGGATCAGCTGGTGCGGCTTCTCCAGCGCCTTGTTGTTCAATAACTGGTGGACGTGTGCCGATGCTTTGCATTCTTTCCATTCTTTCATCGATTTCTTGTAAGTCGTCTTTGAATACTAGCGGTATAGTTGCATCGAGCTCAAGAGTTTCTACAACAGCCTCCATAACGGCCCTAGCTTGAGAAAAAACAGAATCTATGTTGCTCTCGTTAACATTCGCATCTGTGTTGAATGAATTCTCTGCTGGCCCCCACGATGTTCCATTTTGATAAGATGATCCAACTACCATTGCTCCTTTTTGACCTAGCATATGATTATCACTGTTGCTTAGCCATGCTGTAACTAGGTGTTTAGTCCCACGGTGTGGTGAAGTGGGTTGATTTTAAATCTATCCGGTTCTT
>CAWUJS010000013.1:0-34540 GCA_963922705.1 uncultured Alphaproteobacteria bacterium
GGATTGCTTCACTGCGTTCGCAATGACAACAGCGTCATTGCGAGGAAGCCGCAGGGATGACGGTATTGAGGCAGAAATCGGGCTATTAAATCCAAATACAATCGCCATGGGTGACTATAACGTTTTAAGAGATTAATATCCTCTCCAATTTGTGCTAGCTTATTAACATGAGCAATATCTCTCAAAAGCTTGATCTCCGGCAGTCCCAAAATCTTGTGATGACCCCGCAATTGCAGCAGGCAATCAAGCTGTTGCAGCTGAGCAATATGGAACTATCCGAGGTTGTCGAAGAGGAGCTAGAGAAAAACCCGCTGCTTGAAAAAGATGACCGCCATGACGATAGCGCGGATAGTGATTCGCAAACGCCCGTCACTGAAAAAGACAATATCGAAGAAAGCTTTGAAAAAGCACATAACAACGAGCCGGAGAATACCGCGCCGGATTTTGATCCGGGCAGTACGATGGCGGAAATTGGTGCTGGCGGAAATTCCAAATTCGAGACGATTGAGAATAGTATTGAGAACCGATTGGAATCCACACAAACATTGCGTGATCATGTAACTGCGCAGCTTCAAATTGCGTTCGATGATCCGCGTGATCTGATGATTGGCGGTCTGCTGATTGATTTGCTCGATGAAAGCGGTTATGTGCGTGAAGATGTAGATGCGCTTGCGCAGCGCCTGGGCTGTTCGGTTGAGCGCATACAAAAATTGCTGCGGGTCATGAAAACATTTGATCCAAGCGGCATTTTTGCGTCTGATCTGGCTGATTGTATGGCGATACAATTGCATGAGCGTGGACAGCTAGATGAGCAAATGCAGGCCTTGATTGATCATCTGCATCTGCTTGCCGATCATGATCATAAAAAACTGGCTGAGATTTGCGGTGTTAATGAGACTTATCTTGCGGATATGATCGCCGAAATCAAAGCTTTAAACCCCAAGCCTGCAGCGGAATTTGAGCATCTTGTTGTGCAGACCGCCATACCGGATGTGATTATGAAGCGCCTCGCGAAAAATCTTGGCGGTGGATGGCGTGTTGAGTTGAATACGGATACTTTGCCGCGCGTGCTTGTGAATAATCAATATTATACAGATGTCATCAAAAGCACATCGCAAAAACAAGACAGGGAATATCTGACAACACAGCTACAAAATGCTAACTGGCTGGTTAAAGCGATGGATCAGCGCGCGCAGACTATCCTGAAGGTCGCCAGTGAAATTGTCGAACAGCAAGATGCGTTTTTTAACTATGGGATTGAGTTTTTAAAGCCGCTTAAGCTCGTTGATATTGCAGAAGAAATTGATATGCATGAAAGTACAGTCTCGCGCGTGACCACCAATAAATATATCGGCACGCCGCGTGGTATCTTTGAGCTGAAATTCTTTTTCTCAACGGCCTTGGTTAGTGATGACGGCACGGCCCATAGCGCGCAAAGCATTAAAGCGCGCATTAAAACATTGATTGATGATGAAGACCCAAAGAAAATTCTTTCTGATGACAAGATTGTTGAGATTTTAAAATCCGAAGGAATCGATATTGCACGGCGCACTGTTGCAAAATACCGCGAAGCTATGCATATCGGCTCCAGCGTGCAGCGGCGTAAAATGAAAAAGAATTTGTAAATCGGCACTCCCCAAGCGATATATGTGTGTGTTATACTTGATAGGTATCACATCAAACAAAGAGGAAAAATCTATGGAACTCAACGTTCATGGCAAACAAATTGACGTTGGCGAATCTTTACGCACGCATGTCGAGGATAAGCTCGGCGATCTTAATGAGAAATACTTTAATCATGCGACTTTTGCGACAGTTACTTTCTCAAAAGAAGGGCATGGCAAGCCGCGCACAAAAACAAATATCTCTGTGCAGCTCGGCAAAAACATTATGGTGGTGGCTGATTCGACTGATCCAGACCCTTATGCTTCTTTCGATGCTGCGGCGGAAAAAGTTGGCAAACAAATGCGTCGTTACAAGAGAAAGCTACGTGACCATCATGACCGTATGGAAGAAACGCCGGAAAGCGAGATTATCAAGGCGCGCGATTACGTGTTAGCTGCTGCGCCTGAGCAAGATGACCAACAGGAAGCGGATGAAAACGCAACTCCCGAAGGCGATGATCCAGCGGTTATTGCTGAGATGACTAAGGAGATAGAGGTGATGAGCGTATCAGATGCCGTAATGCGCCTTGATCTGTCTGGTGAAAATGCGCTTTTGTTCCGTAATGCAAGCCATAACGGATTGAATATGATTTACAAACGCGCAGATGGGAATATTGGCTGGATTGACCCGGATGGTCATAGCAATTAGCGTTCATATAAATAGAATTGATAATTCCGGGCTCTAGGCATTAAACTTAATATCTGGCGCTTGCTCGAGTTGCTCGCGGGTATTATCTGCGATTTCAAAGAACTCTTCTTTGCGAAAGCCAAGTGTCCCTGCAAACAAAACCGCCGGAAATTGTTCAATGGATGTATTTAATTCTGCCGTTGCATTATTGAAAAAACGACGTGCAGCGGCGAGTTTATTCTCGATATCCGATAATTCATCCATAAATTGACGAAAATTCGTATCGGCTTTCAGGTCTGGATAATTTTCTGCTACGGCAAAGAGGTTAAACATGGCTCGCCCTAGTTTATTTTCTGCGGCAACACGTTGCGAGGTTGTGTCTGCGTTACTAACCCCTGCACGTGCATTTGTAACATTTTGAAGGACTTCTTTTTCATGAGCAGCGTAGCCTTTTACTGTTTCCAGCAAATTTGGAATCAAATCAAAGCGCTGTTTGAGCTGCACATCGATATCGGCAAAAGATTGCTCACGATTTTGACGCAATGCGACAAGTCGGTTATAAATGCCCATGATGACAAGAGCTATAACTGCGATTATACCGAGAATAACCCATAGTACTTCCATAATGATTCCCTTTCGAAAGTGATCTTATTAGTTTACTTTAGGATAGTGATTCGCATTTGGCGAGTTTTTTCAGGATTGTTTTATTTAAGTTCAAACACTATGTCTTTATTCACTTCTTCAAATTTTGCTTCTGCTATTGCAGCAGGTTCTGACTGGCGTCAAGTCTCTAAAGCTGTGCTTGAAAAGTTAGAGGAAATACAAACGGATGGCGCTCATTTTAATCTGGGGTTTCTTTATATTACAGATCATTTAAGTGATGATGCGCAAAGTATTATTAATTTATTTCAATCCGTTCTTAAAATTGACAATTGGGTAGGCGCTAATGCGGTTGGCGTGATGGGGTGCGGTGAGGATTATATTGATCAGCCAGCTATTGCTGCGATGATTGGCGCGTTTGACGAAGATATGTTTTGCCTTTTTCCATCTGTACAATTTCAGGGCGAAAACGTTAGTGAAACCCTTGGTGATTGGCAAAAAAGGCATAATCCCATGCTGGTTTTAGCGCATGGTGATCCGGTTGCCGAAGAAAATCCGGATACGGCTTTAAAAACGCTCAATGATATTATCTCTGGATTTATGGTTGGCGGTCTCTCATCGTCACGCCAACACCAAATTCAGTTTTCTGGCGAAGTAACCAATAATGGTATTAGCGGTGTTGCCTTTTCTGAACAGGTCAAAGTTGCAACGGCTCTCTCGCAGGGCTGCGTTCCGATTGGTGGTGTTCATACGATTACACGCTGTGATGAGCATACGGTTCTTGAATTGAATGGTGAGAAGGCCGTTGATATTTTTGAAGAGGATTTGCGTCAGATGGCGCTTAAGAAACTCGGCAAAGATCCTGATAAAATTATCGTTGATCGCTATGATATTGAAACAAAAGATGACATTCCCGCAGATTTTCAAAGCCTTATGCAGGGGGATATGCATGTTGCTTTTCCAGTCAATGAATCGGATCAAAATGACTATCTTGTTCGCAACATCATCGGGCTTGACCCTGATGAGGGATCAATTATGGTCTCCGAATATTTAAACAAAGGCGAGCGCATAGTGTTTGTTCATCGCAATGATGAAAGCGTGCGCGAAGATCTTTCCAAAACGCTTGTTAAATTGCGCAAAAGAGTCATGAATGAGCATGGCTGCTTTGAGCCAAAAGCTGCAATTTACATTTCATGTGCCGGGCGCGCGCAGGCGCAGTTTGCCGGTCAGGCTAAATCTGAAATCAAACTGATAAGAGATATTATAGGGGATGTACCACTATGCGGGTTTTATGCCGGTGGTGAAATTTCCAATGCCCGCCTTTATGGATATACAGGTATTTTAACCCTGTTTTTATAAAGAAGCATTTGTATTTATGTTTTAAACCCGTCTAAAATATTAGATATAAGCTCATATTAAGGATTATCATTATGATCAGATTTCTTGTTCTTTTTTTCTTTATTTTAGGATTTGTTCCAATTCAATTGCATGCGCAGGATGCTATTCCCGAACTCCCAGCACCGATTCAGACGCTTGTGGATGAAGGGGCGCAGATTCGCTATCTCGGGCGTGATAAAGGTCTGGATGCCTGGCTAACGATGAAAAACGGGCAAGAGCAGTATTTTTATGTATTGCCTGATCGTAGCGCTTTTCTCATGGGTGTTTTATTTGATGAGAAGGGTGAAATGTTGACTGTTGATCAGGTGCGGCGTTTGCAAAATGCAGATGGTGATTTGCTTGATGCGTTGACCAATGAAACGCTGATGACTGACGGGAATTCACGCGCAAAACAGCAATCTTTTGAATTTAAGACACCGTCAGAGCGGCTTTATTACGATATTGAAAATAGTAATTGGGTGCCACTCGGAGAGACTGGCGCTCCTATCCTTTATAGCTTTATTGATCCTCAATGTCCGCATTGTCATACTTTCATTGAACAAATTCGTGCAGAATATATTGAAAAGGGTCGTGTTCAAGTGCGCATGATACCTGTTGGTTTTCGTGAAGAAACACGCTCGCAAGCTGCTTTTCTGATGGCTACGCCCAATCCTCAGGAGCGTTGGTTTAGGCATATGGACGGCGATGAAGCGGCGCTGCCTGCTAAAAGTGAGCTTAATCAGCAAGGTGTTCAGCGCAATCTTTCGATCATGCAATCCTGGAAGCTGAATGTTACGCCGATGATTATTTATCGTGGAAAAGACGGGCAGGTTAAAGTTGTGCGTGGAAAGCCACAGGATCCGGCAACTGTTATTGCTGATATTGGTGCGAGGAGTTAGAGCTGGGGAGTGCTTGATTCAACTGGCATAAGGTTTGGTCCATCTGTCCATAAGAGGGCGCAATGGATTTTATGATTTGGATAGATTTCTCTTAAAATATCGGCATAAGCCTGCATCTGGTTTTTGTAAATCAGCGGAATGTCTTGCGGGGTTTTTGGTGGTGGGCGGTTGGTCTTAAAATCCACGATTATAATTTCCTGATCTGTTATTATAAGGCGGTCAATTTGGCCGCTAACAATCCTTCCATCTTTTAACAGGCCTGTGATTGGGACTTCTGCTTTGGCGTTTTCACCAAAAATGGCTTTGAATGCCGCGTGATTGAGGATTTTTTCTATTTCTTCCATGATATTCTGGTGAACTGAATCAGGCAAATCACCAGCATGTTTTGTCAGATAATCCTGCATGCTTTTATGGCGCTGGTTTTCCGGGATATCGGGTAAGAATTGCAAAAGCTTATGCGTGACATTTCCGCGCCGAAAACGGTAATTATTATCCGATTTTAATGGCGATATTGCTGTTGGGTCGGCTTCGGCAGGGCGAGATGGCATCAACGTTATGGGTGGATGGGGTTCGGCCGGAGCCGCTGTGCTCATCCAGTCAGGGATTGCCGTATGACTGTTTATTGCTGTTTGTGCTTTGGAGGTGCGATCCGGTTCTTTGATTTGCGGATTTTGAAGAATGAGTTTTTCATCACTTTTTTCAGTATCGACATAGCTTTTCAGGGCTTGATGGCAAAGACTATACCAGCAATTCTCGGCAATATCCTGCTTGCCTTTGTAGCCCGTGATATAAAGGCGGTCTTCTGCGCGGGTCATGGCAACATATAAAAGGCGGCGATATTCTTCATCCAAACGCTCTAAAACGGCATCTTTTGCTTTACTATAATGATGCGATGCCGTGTCTTTTCGCGGCGACCATACAGGAAGCTCTTGCCCTGTTTGGGTGGGCCATAAAAGGCGATTACCGGCTTGTGTTGGATTGAGGCCGGGGGTTGATGTGGTATCTGGCAGGAAGATAATCGGCGCTTGCAGGCCTTTGGAGCCATGAACTGTCATGATGCGGATATGATTATTTTGATCATCATGATCGCGCTTTACATTCCCTGCATTTTGTTTTTGCCACTGCAGGAAATTCTGCAAAGCGGGGGTTTGGTCTTTTTCAAAAGACAGCGCTGCATTGAGCAGCTCATTCAAGGCGTCATGCGCATCTGTACCAAGGCGTTTTTGAAAGGCGCGCAGGCCGCTCATGCTATCAGCCGGGCATGGGGTTTGTAGTATGTTAGACAGATAAGTATAGGGCGTGCACAGTGATGCTTTTTGTATGATGCCTTTGAGATAGTCTGTGATTTCAGGTGCAGCCTTATCCTGCACCGATGCCCATAACGAGGCCGGGCGGTTATAGGCGACTTCAAAAAGTGCATCTTCATCCATCCCAATTAAAGGTGATTTTAACAGGCATGCCAAGGTTAAATCATCAGAAGGGAGTAAGGCGAATTGACAAATCGCCAGCATATCCTGAACGACGATTTGATCATTGAGAATAATCCGATCCATCCCCCCTACCGGGATATTGCGGATTTTCAGCGCACGCATGAGCTGACCGACAAATGCATTGCGTGTGCGTACCAAAATCATAATATCCCGTGGCTCTATTGGGCGGTTATGGGATTCCAGGATTTCGCTGTTTTCAATCCAGTTTTGAATCGCATTGGCGATGTTTTCGGCGCATTTGGTACTGCCGCTTTTTTGATCCATAATAGTGATTGGTGGGTCCCATGTGCGGATATCTTCAACCGCATCACTTTCGAAGACAGGCCAGACTTCAACCCTGCCGGCCTGACCGCGCCGGAAAGAATCATGATTAATGGCGCCAATGCCAAGGCCTTTGCTGTTTTGCGGATTAGAAAAGACGGTATCAACCGCGGCAAGGACGGATTTAACCGAGCGAAAAGAGATATTCAGGTCGACTTTATGCCAGTTTTTTTGCGCCATTGTGATTTTTGAAGAAAAATGGTTGCGCATTTTATCGAATTCTTCCGGCGAAGCGCGTTGGAAGCTGTAAATGGATTGTTTTTCATCACCAACAGTAAAAATAGTCCGCCTATCATCGCTTTCGCTATGTGCGGCAAAAAATTCTTCCGTGAGTGCTTCGATGATGCTCCATTGTTCAGGGTTAGTATCTTGTGCCTCATCGATCAGGATATGGTCGATACCCTGGTCGAGTTTATATTGTACCCAGCTTCCGCTTGATTTCATGAGATCACGTGTTTTGAAGATCAGATCTTCGTAGTCGAGCATGTTATCTTGTGCTTTTATTGCAGCATAATGTTGCAAGGTTTCTTGTCCAATTAATAGAATATCACGCGTTAAGGCTGCTGTTTCAGATGCTTTGATTGTATCAATAATTGTGTGAAGACGTTGTGCTTCGGATGCCATGATATCTAGCAAATGTGGGAATTCATCACTTAGCTTTTTACTCATTAGCTTCGCCCTTATTTCACCGTCTTTTTTAAAGAAAGCAGCTTGATAAGTTTCAAAATGAGTCATGCGCTCTTCGTTTGTGCGAGATAGAAAGTCATGAATAATCGCAGCATTTTTAATATCTGTTTTATTGCTTTGTGCCATAGCATCGGCACAATATTTAAGGCCAGCGCGATCAAAGGATTGATCCTCACATGCAGCTTCTAAAATCTCTTCTTTGGAGCGATTGGGTTGTATATCCATTGATTGGCAAAGCGCGGTATAAAATCCATCGATACCAAAATGCTTTTCCAGTATAGAATCAAGCTGCCCGCGCTCAGACGCGATTGCATGTATGAGCTGTCCAAGTTGGTCTTCATTGATGTTATGGGACAGGTTTTCAAGTGCAGCATTGAGCGGCGTTCCTTTTTCTTCTGTTGCCGCCTTGAAAGTAGATGCTTTTGCATCTTGCAGAAATTTATATAACACTCTTTCCTCTGCGACTTCAAATCCCGGTGTTAGACCTGATTCCAATGGAAAGCGTGATAAGACAGATTGACAAAAAGCATGAATGGTCATGATTTTAAGGCGACCCGGCGTATCAATAACATGAGCAAATAATTGCCTTGCCGCAGCAATTTCATTATCTTGCGGTTTGCGACCTAACAATTTTTGAAGAGATGTGGTGAGCTTTTCTTGGGGTGCAACAGACCAGCTTGATAATGTTTCATTGATCCGCAACGCCATTTCACTGGCAGCGGCTTTTGTAAATGTCAGGCCCAGAATTTTATGCGGTGCGGAGCCGGGCGTTCCTTCACCTTGCGGCAGAAGTAAGCGCAAAACCCGGTCTGTCAAAACTTTGGTTTTGCCTGTCCCGGCGGAGGCGCTAACCCAAATGGATGAGGATGGATCTGAGGCTTGTCGCTGGAGGACATTGGGGTCAAGCGGTCTGGCTAATTCACGTTCTGCACTCATGCCGCCTCGCTTTCTGAATCATCAAGCGCTGCCCATTCCTTAATGCGGGCGAGATGCTCATAATCATTATAGCGCGGTATTTTTGTGCTGCGCGGGATTGCGTAATAGGGCGTTTCCTGATTTTCAAATATTTCTATGAGCGTTATAAGCGCAGCATTTGTTTCAGATATAATATCCTGAGGCTCAGCAATTTCTGTATATTTTCCATTACCATTTAGCACCCAATAGCCAAGATAAGTGCATGTGGTGGGCGGTATATTTTCAAAGCCCCCGGATTCGACAATGAGCGCCTCAAGCGGTAATTGCGGTGTATTGCCGTTTTCTAATCCTGCTTTACTAAAATTCCCGCCGGATTTGTAATCAATGATCGCCACACCCTCAGGGCTTTGGTCGATACGATCAGCGCGTCCATACAGCACAAAATCACCTTGAGGCGTATTGAGCACCATCTCTCCTTTAATTTCAGTTTTTAATGGCTTGCTATGCGCGCGCCACTTTTCTTCTTTTTCTAAAAATTGATCGGTGATTTTTGCAAAGCGCGGCCAGTAAAAATGCCAGTCTTCATCGGTTAGATTTCTGCTTTGCAAGAAATTTTGTGCTGCGTCTAAAATAATACATGCAGCATTTTTGGGGATGTTGTTCGGGTTTTCTGTGACAAATCCATTGAGACAATCATGCAGCATATCGCCGCGCAGCGCTGCATCGGACTCTTTTTCGAGCGGCTCTAACTTTCTTAAACTTAAAATGCTATGCGCATAAATTGCATATGGATCTTTAAGCCATGTTTCAATTTTCGTGATCGATAATTTTCTTGGCCTGCTCTCGGCTGGTGGTTTGGGTGCAGGCCGTGTGAAAGGTTCGGATATACTTGCATGGTCAATCGATTTCATCCATTGCATAAAAACATTATCATGAAGCTTTTCCGGCTTTGTATCCGTTGCTTTAAGCACAGTCTCAAGACGTGCGAGCCAACGCGCCGGTACTGATGGGCTACCATCGACAAGCTTTGATCGTGTGAGCGCTACATTTGGCGTGCAGAATCCTTGCACAAAATCATGGGCTGAAAGGCCGATGCTGCGCTCTGATCCCGGAAGACCAAAACCCTCTCGCATTGGACGTGACATCCATGGATCATGCCCCGGATCAGAAGGCCATGTTCCTTCATTCAAGCCGCCCAGAATAACAAGATCTGCATCAATAAGGCGTGCCTCGAGCTGCCCTAAAATTTGCAATCTGGGATGCGTGCCAAAGGTAGGCCGCAAGGTCACTCCAAGTAAAAATTGTTGCAATATATTTTTGTACTCATGGGATGTGATTTTTGGGAAATTATGCGCTTGTGATATGATTTCCGACAGTAAGACACTCGCAGCATTTCCGTCTTCTCCCGACCATAAATTTTTGTCGTCATGTAAGGATTCGCAAAGTTTTATATGCGCTTCCAGAATCTCTTTAAAATTATTTTTGGTTTCTGTGATTGCGATACAGTCTTCAAAAATTCTTTCAAGATCATCGATCAATATGTGCAAATCCGCATCTGCGCCATTATCAGCCCAGCATTGCCTTAAGCCTGTAATTCCAGCCGCAGGCTTAAAACCGCGCAGCATTTTTTTTTCAAATTTTTCTAAATGTTGTTTGAGGTTAGCATGCGTCAATGGTTGCTTGAGCAGTGCCAAAAGAGAAACGGGGCTTAATTTATTGATAGTGGCTTCGATAGATAGTAATAAAAAATGTCCAATTTGTGTCCGGGATAAAGGCTCTCCGGCGGAATCGTCAATTTTAATGCCCCATCGAAGACATGCAGATGATACACGTTTTGCAAGATTACGATCTGGCGTAATCAGCGCTGCCGTCTTTTTTGGATCTTCTAGTGTTTGCCGCATTAGGCTCGCAATGACTTGCGCTTCATGCTGCGCTGTATCACACTCGAAAATCTTTAAATTTTCAAGTGCAGGATCAAATGCTGCGCTATTCAAATCTTGCCATTTATGGCTTGTCTGTGATGGGCGCATAAGTTCGGATGATAGTTTGCGGCGTGCTTTTGATAAAGGATGATCCTGCAATGTGGTTTGCCAATCTGCGATCCTGTCTCGATCAATATTCATGGTCGCAAGCAGGTGTTTAAAGCCATATTGCGGGTGAGATTCTGATAAGGATTCCCAGCTTTCTTCATCAATCTGCTGATCCAGGCCGGGGAGGATAATTTGCCCGTTCGGTAAATTGTAAATCGTATTTAAAAGTTTAGCAGTTGCAGGGATAGAGCCTGTTGTCCCTGCGGCTATAATTCGTTTTTGCGGTTTGGTTTCATCCCAAAAATCAGCCAGAGCGTTTATAAGGCGATTACGGCGATCCGCCGCATCTATGACGTTCATATCTTTTAGGATTTGCGGCCATGTTTCGCTCAAAACTGTCAGGAAATCCAATGTGATTTGCCAGTGATCGGCGAAATCTTCGGGCACAAGATGCGCCATATCACGAATATCAAGATTTTCAGTATAAATCTGATCCATCAAATGGGATAAGGTTTTAGCCAGCGCTAATGCCTGATCAAATCCGTATCGTAAATCCTGATGTTTTTGGATAGCGCGTGCAAGAAGGATTTGCCGTTGCATTGATGGTAAGACAGGCGGTAAATCGAGCAGTCTTTGTGTGCCCTCTTGCCCCGCGATTGAGATGGCAAGCTCCTCTTCATCGATATCACCAATGGCTTGCAGGATAGGAAGCATGAGGGGTTTACCGTCATTGATTTGCAGGAAAGCTTCGCGCAATGTTCGGCACGCGCGGCGCGTTGGGAGTAATATCAGAATCTCAGGCAATGTTTCAGGCGCATTCGCATATTCTTCTAATAATGATGCAGCAAGCGATTTTGCAAATGGCATACCTGCCGGGATGGTGAATATTTTTTGCATGCTTATTTGCCTTGTAACTCTATATGCTCATAAGCATCATTTACCGCTTCAAGATCATCTGCTGTGCTAATATGGTGCCAGTCGCCTTTATGGACTAAAGCATACAAACGCCCTTTTTCCTGCGCGTGATCCATTAAATCAAGATAGGAAAAAGCGCCATTGGGCGTATTGTCAAAAACACGCGGATGGTTAATACGGATTGAAGTGAACATATACTCACCTCTTTTATCCAAAGAGCGGATGGGCATATTATTGTCATCCAGCCTATAATCACCAACGCCTTTTGTTAGTTTCATTGTATCAATTGGTTGCAGCAAAATCAGAATATCCATTTCTTGTGGGTTCCAGGTATTAGCCATGGATAATAATGTGTTCTGTCCTTGCGTATTCTCCCAGAGGCTATCGCCATTGATAATATAAAACGCATCGTCAAAATGATGCAGCATGTTTTTAATCCCGCCGCCCGTTTCGAGCAATTCTTCTTCAAAGGAGATATGCGCTATAAATTCCGGGCGTGCTGATATTGCATCAGAGATTTGATCCGCCAGATAATGCGTATTACATGCAACTTCACCGACTCCAGCATCTTGTAAATGATCCAGCGTGCGATCCAGTAAGGTTCGGCCATCTACCTTAACAAGAGGTTTTGGTGTGTCATTGGTGTAGGGTCGGAGGCGCGAGCCTAGCCCAGCGGCAAGAATAAAAGCTTTATTTGGAATATCCTGTAACATTAAACCTTTTGAATAAGAATCTCTCTATGATTAGATGCATTGTCACCATTTGAAATTGTAATGTCCAGATATTGGCTTGGTTTATATCCACCGAGGCGTTCAGGCCATTCAACAATCGTAATCCCATTGTAAAGGGATTCCTCCCACCCTAATTCTAAAATCTCGTCAGGATCTTCAATCCGATAAAGATCATAATGAAAAATCGGGCAATCTTGTGTTTCGTATGTTTGTACAAGCGTAAAAGTCGGACTACATACTTCAAGATCAGGCTGCTTTGTTAGTGTGCGAATTAATGCGCGCGCAAAGACAGTTTTACCCATGCCAAGATTGCCATGAAGCAAAATAATATCTGAACTTTGCAATGTGCTGGCTAAATCTGCGGCAATTTGAATTGTATCTTTTTCCGATTGGGATGTTTTCATGACCTTAAGATGCTTGTTTCAAAGGGATTTTAAGCGGTGTTTCCTGTGCAACAAAGGGCAGGAAGATCCTCACTGTAGTCCCTTGTTTACGCTTACTCTCTATATCAACATTCCCGCCATGAAGGGCAATTATATTTTTGACCAGAGATAGCCCCAAACCTGCGCCGCTTCGGGATATGCGAGGCTCTTTTTCTCCTGTCTTAGCGCGTTCAAATGGTTCAAAGACACGGATATGGTCTTCTTCAGGAATGCCAATACCATTATCCTTGACCATAATTTCAAGCCCATCTTTTTTGCGTTTTGTAGACAGGGTAATTTTCCCGTGTTCAGGTGTGAAATTAATTGCATTTCGGATTACATTGATTATGGCCTGCTTAAGTCTTTTTTCATCAACATTAACATTACCAACATTCTTAGCGCATGTAATATGAATTTCAATTTGCTTTTTACGTGCCCAATCACTCACAAGGTCACCAATGGATTGGATAAAGCCATATATTTTTACATCTTTTCTATTTAAGGTCATATAGCCGGCTTCAAGTGTAGAGAGATCAAGAATATCATTAATCAGGTTCAAAAGTTGTGTGCTGGCATCATTGATATCATTTGTGTATCCTTTCTGGCGTTTATTGAGCTTACCATAAAACTCCTGATCTAAAATTTCATTCATGCCCATAATTGCATTAAGCGGTGTTCTGAGTTGGTATGAAACATTGGCAAGAAAATCCAGCTTAAGCTGCTCTGCTGCTTCCAAGGCAGCATTTTTATCACGTAAAGCATTTTCAACACGCACAGAATCAGTTACGTCAATATATGTAATTAAAACGCCGCCATCAGGAAGCGGTACTGTTGAATAATCAATAAGTGTTTTATCAGCACGTTTCAATCTACCCTCATGCATCAGCCGGTTTAAGCCATGTGCAATTAACTCTTTACGTTTTTCATTCCATTCTTGTTTTGAAAAGAAGTTTTGTTTTTTGTCGACAAGTTTAGAAATATGGGGTTCACCTTCGAGGTTTTCAGGGTTCAGTCCCCATAGTCTTCCAAAAGCTGGATTCCATAATTTTAAACGACCATCACCGCCATAAACGGCAACCCCTTCTCCTAAATTATCCAGCGTTTCTTTTTGTACTGCGATGAGTGTGTTGTACGAAGATTCGAGCTCTAGCCGGCTTGTAACATCCTCAAATGTCATCATGATCCCGCCACCTGCGGAGTTGGGAACAACCAACATGCGTAATGCACTGCCATCCGGTAGGTAGAGCATTTCTTCATAGGGTTTTATGAGACTTGTAAACATGTCCAGCCAGCTTTGTTTAAAGCGTCTGAAATCAGCCTGTTCAGGAAGGCGACGCGTTTCACGCAGTTTTTCCATTAAATCACCAAGCTTCGGCTTTTTATTGAGCCAGCCATCTTCCAAGCCCCATAATTGGGAAAAAGCTGAATTATAAAACTCTAATGCCGTATCCTGATTAAAAATAGCGATGGCACTCTGTAATTGTTCTAGAAGCTCAGTATTTGACGATTGATAGCGGGCAAGCTCTGCATGAATGGATTCTAGTTTGCTAATATCCTCTGCCATTCCCAAAGTCATTTCAGCTAATGGAATAGGGATTTCACGAATCTCCATTAATAAACGCTTCCCGCCGAGAACAACATGAGATTCAGAGATTGCTTCTATACCACTTGCCAGCGCTTTTTTTGCCAATTCTGCACCTAAAATATTCTTATTTTTTTGAGATTTTGATTTACGTGTTGTACCTGTAATTTCTTTTTGCTCTTTGAGAATAGTCTTTTCTTTTTCTTCCAAAAACTGTTCGTAGGCATGATTAACCCAAATAATTTTTTGATTTTCATCCCGTAGCCAACAAGGAAAAGGAAAGCCATCCAAAGCATCCTGATATTTTTTGTGTTCTTGTTCAAATTGGTGACGATCTTTTTCAAAGGTTTTTGAGGCTTCAATTTCTTCTGTAATATCCTCAATCCATAAAATGTCAAAACGCTCTGAAGCATTAAGATCTTTTCCCTGAGATCCCGAAATCTTGTAACTTTTCGTTTCATCAAAATGGTTTGTCAGGAAGGTAAAAGCTGTTCCCGTTTCCTCCAAGCGATCAAAATAACCTTCTAAAGCGGCTGCATCACTTGCCGGTAGTACAGATTGTATATCGCTGAGTGTTTTAATGGTTTCCAAGCCTAAGGTTGTGCAAAAATCTTGCGAATAGACAACAGTACCATCACTGGAAAAACCACAATACTCACCAGGAAAGGCCGCCAGAAATGCTTCAAGACGAGCCTTTTCATGCGCAATTTGCTTTTTACCAGAGAGGGGCGCAAGTATTTTATGCATAAAGGATGATTTCAAGATAAGCTTATTCACAATATACACAGCTTACAAAATGACAGTGCGCCCGTCATGTAAAAATATTTGTCTTTGCGAAAACATATCCACGGCACGCGCAAGAACGCGAGATTCAATATCGCGTCCGGTGGCTTGCATCTTTTTTGGTGTGAAGGCGTGGTTAATACGCATTATTTCCTGTTCAATAATAGGGCCTTCATCTAAATCCGGGCTGGCGAAATGTGCAGTAGCACCAATCATCTTGACCCCGCGCTCATAGGCCTGATGGTAAGGTTTAGCGCCTTTAAAGCCAGGGAGGAATGAATGATGAATATTGATAATTTTGCCTTCATGTTTTTGTGTGAAATCATTGGTCAAAATTTGCATATAACGCGCCATGACAATAAGCTCTGTTTGCGTGTTATCAAGAATGCAAGACAGCTCTGCTTCTTGCCGCTGTTTATTGTCTTTTGTAATGGGCAAGTGATAAAAGGGAATTTTATTATCGTCCGCTAATTTTGCGCATATTGCATGATTAGAGACAATGGCTGTGATTTCTATATTCAGGTTTTTATTGTTTGTACGATAGAGTAAATCATGTAAGCAGTGATCCTCTTTTGAAACCATGATTAGTGTTTTTATAGGAGCTTTAAGATCGCAAACATGCCATGTCATCTCAAATTCCTTAGAAACTCCAGTCAATTGGCTTTTAAAATTTTCAAGAGAGCTGTCTTGAAAGGGTTTTATAACCACACGCATAAAAAATTGCCCGGATAACCGATCATGAAATTGTGCTGATTCTTCAATGTTGCACTCATTATTGGCAAGACATGTTGAAACGGCAGCAACTACTCCGGGTTTATCATCACAATGCAGGCGAAGAACATACATGTTTCATTGCTTTCTGTTGTTTTTTGATTCGATGTTGGTTTTTTAATGAAACTTAGTGCCACCTTTGATACCAGGCTTGGAACATTAATATATTCCAAAGCGCTTCATCGTGATGACCATGTCCATTGATATGGTTATCCCATATTATTTGGATAATTTCAGCATTAAAGAACCCCTGATCCTGTATTTTTTTGTGATCAAGAAGCTCTTCCGCCCAATCTCTCATATCATCTCGTATCCATGATCCGATTGGCATGTTAAAGCCTTGTTTCGGCCTTTCAAAAAGCGGGCGCGGAACATGACGGGCTAAAACTTCACGCAAAAGCCATTTACCTGTGCCATTTCTGATTTTCACCGATAATGGCAATTTCCAAACATATTCAAAAATCCGCCTGTCCAAGAGGGGTGAACGTGCTTCTAATGAGACTGCCATACTCGCGCGATCGACTTTGGTTAGGATATCGTTGGATAAGTAATGCTGTGTATCCCATAGCATCAATTGTTCCGAGAGGTTTAGATCGGTAATCTCATCTAACCCCAGTCGCGCATCATTATGATTGAATACAGGAGATTCATCCCAATTCCTTAGCACCGCATGATAAATATCTGCACGTGTCTCAGCTGATAAAATCGCTGCAACTTTATCAAGGTGCTTTTTGAGCAACGGTTTATGCGGGAAAACTGTTTTGAGTAAACTCGCTGGAATACCGTTAAAAAAACTTGATAAAATACCCGGGAGTGCCGCAATTTGGGGTACACTCATATGACGGTTATATCCGCCCAGCATCTCATCCCCGCCATCACCAGACAATACAACGGTGACATCCTGACGTGCAAATTTTGAAACCAGATAGGTTGGAATGGCGGATTGATCTGCAAAAGGCTCGTCATAAATATCCGGCAATAGCGCGATGACATCCAGCGCATCTTGCGCTGTGCAAATATGCTCCTGATGTTTGGTTTCCAAATAGTCGGCAATTTCACGCGCTTGATCAGCCTCATTATAGCCAGGCACGTCAAATCCGATTGTATAGGTATGGATAGGCGATTCTGATAGCTTGCTCATCAGAGCAACAATTGCCGAACTATCAATCCCGCCAGATAAGAATGCGCCAAGCGGCACATCGGAAAGCATGCGCTCCTGAACACATTGCATGAGAATATCTTCAAAAGGTTTTATTGTTTCCCGTTCATTAACAGTGATGCGCTCGCTTTCAGTAACTATCTCTTGTGCTGACCAATATGGGCGCATGTGACCAGCGAGATTTGCGTCTTTCTCAAGAGACTTCAAATCAAGTGAAAGCGTGCATCCCGGTTTGACCTGCCAGACATTCTCATAAATTGTCTGCGGTGTAGGGATACAATTATATTGCGTATAGAGGGCAAGCGAGCGCTTATCAATCACACTATTAAAATCTGGATGCGCATGGAATGTTTTTAATTCTGACCCGAATACAAGACATGACCCCGCCCAACCAACATAAAGTGGCTTTTTGCCAAAGCGATCCCGTGCAAAATGTAATATCTGCTCTTTGCGATCCCATAACACAAAAGCAAACATGCCGTTAATGGCGTCTAATGTCTGTTCAAAGCCAATTGTCTCAAACAAAGCCAGCAATGTTTCCGTATCGCTATGGCCTTGAAAATTGCAGCCAGAGAGATGTTTAGTACGTAGCCTAAGGTGGTTATAAATCTCACCATTATAAACAATCATATATCGGTCTGAGGGGGAGCCCATGGGTTGATGCCCGTGCTCTGATAAATCCAAAACTGAGAGGCGGCGGTGACCAAAAGCCAGCGCATGATCCGGATCTTGCCATACATCGCCGTAATCAGGGCCGCGATGTGTTGTTGCGCCTGTCATAGCGCGGATAATCGAATCATATTCCTCGCGAGATCGCTTCGCATCAATTTCATAAAAACCTGTCAATCCGCACATAGAAAAACGCTATCTTTCTTATTGTCACATCTGTTAAAATTATAATTATAACACCAAAGGTTATATTATAATTATATGAATATCGATCTATTATTCACTGAAGACGGCGAAGCGGGGCTTATTTGCAGTCAAAACCCTGTTAAAAAATCAGTTGGTATAACGTTTGACACACAAACGGGAATTTTGACGGCAGAATATGCTGATATGGATTTTTTGGAATTGAATGTCCCGGTGGACGCAGAATTTTATGCTGCGCTCGATAGAAACCAAAAAATTCACATTGGCGCCGTGAAAAACGGAAATATTTCTCAAGCCTACCAAATACCATTTATGTTTCTGGATGACCCATATCGCACAGAAAATATGTGTAAAATACAGGAACTCCCTAACCCCTTGCAAGCATTTGAATTTTTTGTAAAATCTTGTGTCACTGGGCAGCCTGTTCACCGCGAAGATTTAGGTGATGAGGATACAATGGGCTGTATACTTGGTGATGCCATTCCAGCAAGTTTGCAATTTGCACCGCATCTTGCACGCCGTGTTCAGATGGAAGCTGGGCCGAAAGCCATGCCAACACTTAATCTTGGCCCATCTGCACCGGGGCTTGGTTCCAGCTCTGGACCTTCAGCGTCCCCAACCCCACCGCGCGGGACATATAATACAGACCCTCGAAAGCGGAATGAAGACTAGGGTCTGAATCTAAATAAAGTAAGTGTGACCTTGGGCCTCGACTTCCTCAACATGCTTATGAATGCGCGCCACAAGCTTCTCATCATGCAAAGCCTGCTTATTTAAGCCAGTCTCACGCCCGGTCATATAATAGATTGAGTCCATGCTCAAATCTGAGTCTTTACCATGCATTTTGACATGGTATGCCATGGATGAATCCAGCGTAATAATCGATTTATCCGGCTGGTTACGCTTTCTCATATGCTCATTCGTAAGGTAAACAATTAACATCAAAGAGAAATTTGATACCTTAACGCCGTGATGCTCTTCATGACCTTTGCGTACTGCTTTCATAATGTTATAAGTTTCGACAGTATTTGGCACGCTGAGGAAAACTTTTTGAAAACGCCGCTCAAGCGCGGCATCTTCAGCAACATACATCCGGAATTCATCCAACGTTGTTGCACCAATGACCAATAAATCCCCAGCGGTTAAATAGGGTTTCATCACATCAGATAGGCCTGCATATGAGCTGCCTTTACAATTAGGCATGATTTGGTGAATTTCGTCGATAAACAACAGGAATCTGGGGTTATTCGGGTTGTGATAGCGTTCTGCCGCTCCCTTACAAAGGGGAATAAAGCGCTCCTGAAATTCTGCTGGTGAGTTTGTCCCGGCTGCCATGCGAGCAAGATCAATTTCGAGGACACGCGCATCCAGCAAATAATCCGGCACATCTTCATCAGCAATTTTTTGCGCAAGTGCGACAACCATTGCTGTTTTACCAACCCCGGCAGGCGCAAGAAGAACCGCATTCTTACGGCCTTTTTGTAGCAGTATTAGAACTGTTTCATCAACTTCACGATCACGACCAGTAATAGGGCCAAAACGCCCAGCCTTTGCAAGTTGTGTAAAATCATTACAATATGCTGTAATTAAATCCTCAAGCTCACCATTTGTTACCAGATATTGCCACTGTTCACTCATAATTTTTGTCCATTTGATTAAAAATTAATAAAGACACGCAGTTAGTTAAAAAAATAAAGTATATCGTCTCTTAAACTATAAGAATAGAGGGTTAAGGAAAAGTTTAAGTCTTATGGTTTTCAATACTGTCGTTTCTTTTTTGAAAATCTTAAAGGGTTACTTTTTTATGATAGTTTTGACTCTGGGTATGCTATCGCTACAATTAGGATATGTCTTATTTGTGTTCTCTAAACCTCTCACATTTTCGCTGTTATAATAATGCCCGCCTGGAGAGTATATCGAACGGCCTTATAGTGTTGCATGGAGCAAACGGAGTAGGAAAAACAAATATTTTAGAGGCAATATCGCTGCTTTCCCCAGGGCGGGGTTTGCGCGGTGCAAAGGTTATGGAGATGCAATCTATCCATTCCAAAAAGCCATGGGCTGTAGCAGGAGAACTCACCACCGATTATGGCTGCATAAGGCTTGGTACAGGCCTTGATGCTGCAACGGAAAAGCGCATTATTCGGGTGAACGGGCAAACTGCACGCGGACAATCGGCGCTGGGTGAGCATATGATCTGTGTCTGGCTAACGCCGCAAATGGATCGCTTATTTTTGGATGCAGCTTCCCATCGGCGACGCTTTTTAGACCGGCTTATCTTTGCTTTTGATCCCGGGCATTCAGGGCGTGTCACGCGCTATGAAAATGCCATGCGCCAGCGTTCGAAATTGCTGCAAAATAGCGGCGATTCAACTTGGATTACAGGACTAGAAGCGCAAATGGCGGAAACGGGCTGTGCAATTGCAGCTGCGCGGCTTGATTTTGTCGCGCGTCTTCAGGCCGCTTGCGATAAATCTGCAAGTAGTTTTTTTCCGCGTGCGCTGCTGGCAGCGCATGGTATGGTGGAAGAAAATTTACAAAAAATATCTGCGCTAGAGGCAGAAGAAAACTTTGCCAAGCAACTCTATGAGGCAAGAAAACGCGATGCAATTACTGGCGGCGCAGCGGCAGGCCCGCATAAATCAGATCTGCATGTAGTATACGCCGAAAAAAACATGGCGGCAGCTCAATGCTCAACTGGTGAACAAAAAGCGCTTTTAATTGGAATTATTCTGGCGCATGCGGCACTCATTCAAGCAGAGCGCGGTGCACCGCCAATATTATTGCTCGATGAAGTTGCCGCGCATTTGGATGAAAATCGACGTCAGGCGCTTTATGAATTGCTAGAGAAACTTGGCGGGCAAGTTTGGCTAACAGGGACGGATTATAATTTATTTTCAGCGATTAAGGGCAAAGCACAGTTTTTAAAAGTCAAAAATGGAAATATAACTCCACTTTATGACTAATTTTAATTCATAAAAAATATATCAAAGGGTTTGCAAATACACTTTCGTACATTAAGGATATGAGCATGAAAAATCTTATTATTCTAACCTTAAGTATTATTGCTTTGGCATTCTCTTCAAATGCGCATGCGGAGTCTTTAAAGGCTGAAATTAAAAAGGTTGAGGCATATTTACAAGATCTCAAATCCGCACGAGCGCGCTTTGTGCAAACAACGCATGACGGTACACAGCTTGTCGGAACATTTTATCTCCAGCGCCCTGGAAAATTAAGATTTGAATATGACCCCCCGATTGAGGATTTTGTCGTCGCAGATGGCTTGTTCATTTATTTCTACGATGCGGAATTGGGCGAGCAAACAAATGCGCCAATCGGACAAACATTGGCTGACTTTTTCCTGCGTAAAAATCTGAAACTAGAAGGGGATATTGAAGTAGAAGATATTAAAGAAGGCGGCGGTTTTTTACAGGTCAAACTGATCCAGACTGCTGATCCCGACGCCGGATCATTAACACTGGGCTTTAAGCAAGAGCCTTTTGAGCTAAATAAGTGGCGCGTTATTGACGGTCAGGGCTTGATAACGGAAATAGAGCTATTCTATTTTAAAGAAGGTATCAAACATCCGAATGATCTTTTTATTTATAAAGACCCTAAACCCACAAAAAAACCTTTTAATCAATAAAAGTATATTAACATTATGCATCAAGACGGCCCGCTTTATCATCTGATCAAAATGCTGGGAGGCCTTCCGGGACTTGGGAATCGTTCTGCACGCCGCATTGCATTGCATTTACTTAATCAAAAATCAACTTTGATGATACCTCTGGCCAATGCGCTACAGAATACTGCAGAGAATATTAAGCCGTGTCATATATGTGGAAATTTAGACATTCATGATCCGTGTAGTATTTGCATTGATCCCAAGCGGGATTCATCCAAAATATGTGTTGTCGCGCAGGTTAGCGATCTTTGGGCTATTGAACGTACATCGGCTTACAAAGGGGGATATCATGTTTTGGGCGGCCTTTTATCCGCGCTCGATGGGATTGGTCCGGATCAGCTTAATCTTGAAAAATTAGTAACACGTACAGCTAGTGAAAAACCGCAAGAGATCATTTTAGCCTTGAGTGCAACAGTCGACGGGCAATCGACTGCGCACATGATTAGTGATAGATTACAAGGCTTTGATGTTAAAATAACACACCTTGCTCATGGCGTTCCAGTCGGGGGGGAGCTGGATTATTTGGACGATGGCACTATTGCTACAGCGCTTCGATCAAGAAAAACGGATTGATATATTGATACTACACGTTTGTGAAGTATTGCAGATTTGTCCGATTTTTAAATTGAATGACTATATATACATCATCCTACTATAAAAAAGGCGCCATTTAGGCACCTAATTTTCGAATTATATACGTATTACTTGTAAGTTACTTTGTTTGAACTTCACGGAATACACGCTCTGCACGAACTGGAGCTGGTCTAGGTGCCGCTGCAACAGGTTCTGGACTATAACCTGCGGTACGCTCATCTGCATATGGCGGCGCAGTGTCAACGTTACCTGATCCTGTCGTTTCGCAGGCTGATAATGTAGCTGCGGAGCCGATAATAGCGATAGTTGCAATTAACTTTTTCATGTTTTTAATCCTTAGTCTATAGTTGTTGAACTCAAGAAAGCTTCTAAATTTATCTATCCCTTATACACAATTGAAACCAGTTTGCACATATTTTTTCAACTTTTTTTAAACTTTCTCAACTTGTGCGTATTCAAGCTCTACAGGTGTTGCGCGGCCAAAGATCGAAACTGAGACTTTGAGCTTTGATTTTTCTTCATCGATTTCTTCTACAGTACCGTTAAATGACGCAAATGGTCCATCTGTCACTTTTACTTCCTCTCCGATATCATAGATAACACTCGGACGCGGACGATCGATCCCTTCCTGGACCTGATTCATAATTCTGTCTGCTTCGCGTTGGCTGATCGGCACCGGCTTGTTGCCGCCCGCGCCTAAAAATCCGCTAACTTTCGGTGTGTCTTTGATTAGGTGCCAAACATTATCATCCAAATCCAGTTTAGCCAAAACATAGCCGGGGAAGAATTTACGCTCCGTATTCACACGCTGCCCGCGCTTGACTTGTACAACTTCTTCGGTTGGTACAAGAATTTCTTCTATTTTGTCTTCCAGACCCTGGCGAGCGGCTTTTTCTCTTACCGCTTCAGAGACCTTATTTTCAAAGCCGGAGTGAACGTGAATAACGTACCATTTTGCTGCTGACATTTTCTAATTTCCTGTAATTTTTGTTTTGCACTTTTGTTTAAATTTAAAAACCCATAATCTGTTGAACGCCCCAAGCCAATATTTGGTCGGCAAAATATAAAAATACCGCTGCGATAAACACCATAATGAACACTGCAACCGTGCTGACCGTTGTTTCTTGGCGAGTCGGCCAGGTAATCTTTTTCCCCTCTATTTTTACCTCTTTGAAAAAGCGGACGGGGTTAAATTTTTTCTTCTCTTTCGTCTTTGTTGTGCTTGGGGCAGCCATATTCATTCCTTTAAATATCCTCTTTTGAGCATTGGCTCGTAACCTCTTAATATTTTTTGACTGAGGATCGGAAGCGACAATGCTTTTAGGGAACTTTTAGAACTTAGCGCAATTCATATATAAAGCGCAAGAGGGAATATTGAATACACATCTCTTTTGCCTAAAGAATAAAAAAGCCTCATAGCTTCAGGGTTTTGAGAAGTTCGTGATGAATAAGCGGCCTGAATAAGAGGTAAAATTAGTCATTTTCACTCTGATCACTGGCCCATTCTTCGATTTTTTCAAGAGAGAAATCAATATAGCCGTAAAAATTATCCATATTTGCAACGAGCATGGATGAATATAGCAACGCGAAGGTAATAACGAACACTTTTGCGCGAAGTTTGTTTGAGACATTGCCCTTATGTATTTTAAGTAAGGTCTGATCAATAAGCTGTCCGCCATCCAAACTCGGGAATGGCAAGAGATTAATAAGCCCAATTGTAATGCTTGCCACTGCAAAGAGATGAAGGAGAGAATATATTTTATTGGCAATTTTTGTGTCTTCACCGCTAACGGCTGCTATATCCCGAATTTTGGTTCTGTCGATGGGAAAGATATGAAATGGGATCTTTAGAATATTGATGAATAGCTCTGAGGCATAATGAAAAGCTTTAAAGGCATTGTTTGGCAGATTGCCTTGCATATAAATATTGCCTGTTGTGCCTAAAAAAACAGAATCATAAAATGTGGAATCTTCATCTAAAAGATCTTGATTGAGCTTTTCATTCAACAAAACATGATAAGGCATTTGTTTTTCCATCGGCGTTTTGACATTGATGGTGATGGGCCGGTTAAAATTTTCTATGAATAATTTGCGCGCTAAATCCTGATCATCTGTAACATCAATACCGTTAATGGCCTCAATGGCTTCAAGGCTGAATGGCGCATGCTGCCACATAACACCAAAACGAGCATTCTCTCTTTGTACGCCGCGAAAATCCTGATACTCAGCCCAGCCGGGCTTAATGGCAACATTAAAAACGTCTTCGCCGCGTTTGATGGTAAACATGCTTTCCACTTCACCGCGAGAATAGACATGCCGCCATATCTCAGCATGATTGCGTAGTGGAATATCATCGATGGCGATAAATTCATCTCCCGGTTTGATCCCTGCATTGTATGCTGGTAATCCCTCTTCAACGGCTACGATGCGATTTGGAACTGCAGGCTGTCCGACGAAGCAATAAAAGGCGAAAAACAGGAACGGAATTGTCACAAAATTAATAAGAGGCCCAGCCAGGATAGTTATAATTTTCTGATGGAATGGCCGCATCTCTATATCGCGCAAATGAACATAGGCGGCAATTGGCCATAAGCGCAGTTGCCAATCAATGTTATTTGTCGTTATTTTAGATTTTAATAGCTTTCCACGGCCAATAACCACATCTTGGATGGGAATTTTAAAGAAGCGGGCTGCTAGAAAGTGACCCATCTCATGAAGGAAAATGGCGCTTAACAGGATTAGAATATAGGCCGGTAAGGCCAAAAGATATTCAAACTTAAAAAATGCATCATCCATGATTATATTTGAGCTGGAGGTTAGACTAGCAGCTTTATGTAGTAAATTTTAATTTTATGTGCTATCGTTGCCACGTTATAATTCTATAGAAAGTAAAATGAGATGGATACCTCTTTTATCGAAGATTTAAAATACAACGAAGCGGGATTAATCCCTGCCATTGCCCAACAACATGATACAGGCGAGGTTCTCATGCTGGCCTGGATGAATCCAGAATCGATTGAGGAAACACTTAGAGGCGGTCATGTTTGTTACTGGTCACGCTCACGGCAGAATTTCTGGAAGAAAGGGGAAAGCTCCGGTAACATCCAAAAATTAGTTGAAATGCGCTATGATTGCGATTCTGACACTATATTAATGCAAGTTGATCAAACTGGACCAGCCTGCCACACAGGCGCACCAAATTGCTTTTTTAACGTCGTTGATAGTTGATCAAATATCATCCGTTTTTGCAGAGCGTTCTATATACCAATATTAACGAAAAATTAAGTATCCTTATCTATTGTTATGGAATGGTACGGGTTTACGCATCTAATGAGACGCACAATGCTTTTCCTTCTCTGAAACAGGAATCAATGTTTCCTGTGCCAGAGGCTAACCTTCACATACTAGCGATATCGCCAAATGATATTATTCGTCATAGTAAAACAATGAGTCTTAAACCAGAAGTCCTTGAAGAGTTGGGAATGATAAGGGCACATCATGAAGGACATGTATCCGATGAAGATTTTCAAGCATGGAGGCAAGAAAATGTGCAATTAAAGGCAACAGAGGTATTACGAGATTTCGTGAGCAAACAATATTCTAGTTTTGATAGCAGTAGAGTTGCCTGGTTTGATATTGCGGAAAAAACATTAGCAGGACGTCCTCTTGCATATCAGTATGGTGTTAACAAAGCCATAATTATAACGCCTGACGAAAATGATACGAAACTTCACATCACAAAAAAATTAACGGGCATAGATTTTGATCCTGAAGACGTCCAGAATTTACCCGGAGAAGATGCCGATTGGCAAAAAATGGTTATAGCGCATGAAACAGGGCATTTAACTTCATCGGCCAGGCGTGGAACTTTAACTTCAGAGTTAAAAGCAGATCTTAATGTTAAAAGCGTTTTTAATGAAAACGCTCAACCAGAGACTATTGCAGCTTATGAACGTGTTCGCGCCATAAGCTCAATTATGGGAGAAAACATATATGCTGTAAGCGCATTAATAACGTCAAGTTTTGAAGACGGTGAGTCTCAAATTGGAAAAGTATCCGGGAGGATTATAAACAGGCAACTCAATGCCGCAAAAGATATTGTGCTGAAACAGCTTAAAGAAGCGAATCCCGATGGCGGTGATGGTGATGTCCTTGCGGATTATTCTCCTGCTAAAATTTTTAAAGCTGTCAATGAATTATATGAAGCCGGAGATTTTGATCAGATTCCAGTTGGGAAAAGATATATGTACGAATTTCTGGAAGCCGCTGAAGCTGTTGCTCCTAGCACATTTGACGTGGCAGATAACGATCTTGATTATGATCGTACTCCTCCTGTATTTGAGGCCACGCAACCAAATCAAACTGGCTACAAACCGTAATAAACTTACTTATTTATAAACTTTTTGTAAGCGGCCTCAAATAATTCAATATCGGCTGCGCATAATTCTTCAAGGCGGCTCATCTGATCTTTCGAGAGGGTGATCTCATCACCTTTCGCCTCATTGTAGCGGTGAATTTTCAGACGTGCGCCAAATATCTCTTGAAAGCGATCCAGAAAAATATCCATCTCCTCAAGGAAACCCACCAGTGCGATTTTCTCCAGATTTTCATGTGCTTTTTTGAGTAAAGCTTTTTTATTTTTGGGCGTTATCGTCGCCTCACCGGATAAATATCGTAAATATACCGATGCATGGTTAAGCCCCTGAATATCATTCAGCCAAATATCAGGATCAGCGGAAATTCTCTTATTCGCAACATTCATACGAAAATTTGAAATCGCCCGTTTCACCGGATCACGCATGACCGTCACGATCTTGTATTGATCTTTAAAATGCTCTGATATTTTATCCGAAAACAGGACATGACCATGGATAAGGCGCTTTTCCGCGCACATATAAGCCAGCATCATTTTTTCACGCAAATCAAAGGTAGCAGCAGCGCCTTCCATATCTTCGTGCGTTTGTATGAGACAATCTTTGCCGTGTTCCAGAATTGATGCAGCACGCCGCGATGAAAGCGCATCAATCACACCGATTTGTTTATGAACGGGAACGGATGCGTATAACGCTTCGGATAGAGACGTACCACCACATTTGGGCAAATGCAGGAATAAACAGCTTTGCTTGATCCCGTTTTTTAAAACAGACGCCGCAATACGGCCCGAGTAGATACGCGCGCGTCGCTTGAAACGGTCAAAACCCTGTCTTTCACTGCCTTCAATGCTCATAATATTAATCGCGTGAATCTGCGTTAAAGAATAATTTATAAACCCATTTTGGGATGTAATATCGCCGTCCACTCATCACAGTACCGGCAATTTTGCCGCCGCTATTGGTAATTATATCGATGAGTTCCCTGACAACAGGCTGGCGGGTGCGATCGGCTTTAATGACAATAATGCTACTATCGCTCAATGGTGCGAAGGTTGCAGCAGTGCCTGACTGGATCGCATTTTTTGAGTGTATGATAATCAGATCATAGCTTGTCTTAAAGTACGCCAAAACTTCTTTGAGCTGTCTTGTGTTATAAAGCAGATTAGCATTTTGCTCTTCTGCTTCTAGCTTTGTATAAACAAAAGAGGTTCCCTCGATATGCATGAGCGGCGCTTTTCCAGTCATGCCATCCAGAACGAACTGATCAAGTGAGATATCAGGGTTAAGGCCAGCCTTGTTTGCAATGCTCTTCTCGCCTGGATTAATATTGATAAAAATAACATTTTTGCCATTTTGAGATGCTGCAAAAAGCGCTGTTTCAAATGCAATTTGCTCTGAACCTTCGCGGTTATAAGCGCTTGTTACGTGAATGATATTTGCTTCTGTTGATATGTTATTATCAATTGCGCCCAAAATAGTCGCTATTTTTACACGCGGTAAAGTAACAGAAATATCTGATTTTACGGTAAGAGCCGGGATTTCATTGAAAGTCATCTCTAAATCTTTTGATGATTTTGCCTTATTGGTACGTGTCATGCTGACCGCCCTTCTGCTTCACTAAAGGTTGCCAATACAGATAAGCCTAACCTTGAGCGAATTTGATTTGGATAGCTAAAGCGATCATCAATGATCTCGTATAATATTGCAATACCTGCGGCAAAAACGCCAGCCAGCATCGTGACGGCTATCAGAATCATTTTCTTGTTCGGGCCTGCCGGATTTAACGGTGCAATAGGCTCATCAATAACCGATATGCGCGTTATATTCTGATCATTCAGCATGCTATTGACCCGTGCCTCTTCCATACGTTGCCTGTAATATTTTGCATTTTCTTCATCCAGCGCAACTTGCTGCTCCAGTTCGTTGAATTTTCCGCGCTGTAATTCCAGCCATGTGATACGCTCGTCAATTGCGGCTGTCTGGAATGCGAAAGTCCCTTGCACTTCTTTATCCAAATTCACCATATCTGCCTGGCGTTCGCGTAATTGCGCTTTTGCAACTGCGATACTTTCGCGGATGCTCTTCATAACCGGGCTATTACTTTTATATGTTGCCCGCATTTCCGCTGCTCTTGCTTCAAGCGCTGCGAGATTTTCCTGCGCTTCCGTTATGGATCGAAAAGTAATGGATGAAAGATCATTCTTTTGCTTCAAAAGCTGATCAATTTCCTGATCAATTTCAGAGATACCCATCTCCTTTTTAAAGGCAATCAATGTCTCACGGCTCTCATTAAGGCGAAGCTGAGCTTTGTCAGCCTGTTCTTTCAAGAAATTAATCTGCGGCGTCTCATAAATTTCCGTATGGCGCTTCTTGAACGCTTCAATCAGTTGTTTGGAGACTTGAACAGTCACTTCCGGATCTGCATGACGATAACTTAATCCAATCAAATGATTATCTTTTCCGGCAAAAACCTGAAGATTTTTCCGAACTTGCCCTGCTGCTTTTTGAAGCTTATTTTCGCTGGGTATTTCAGTTTCCAGCTCAGACAGGTCAGGAAATATAGAGTCTATATCAAGGTCAGACAGTGCTTTTTTGATAAGATCAGTACTTTTAAAAATTTGTACATTGGATTGCAGGATTTCATTCCTGTCTACATATCCTCCGCTAGAGCCACCGCCATTTTGAAGGTTGACTTCAAGGCGTGCATTTTGACCAAAGTTCAATAAAATGCTGCTTTTTGTTTCATAATATGGCTCAAGGTTAAGCGTCATTAAAAACCCGGGTATGAAAATGATAAAAAAAGTGAGCAATAGCTTTTTTTTCTGGCGAAAAAAGAGGTGCAATATACCGCGTATATTATATTCAAAATCCATGATCAATCATCCAACCTGTAACTAAATCCTAAATTCACACCCGGACGGATGAATTGTTCTATGGCTTGCTCATACAATACATAAGCTTCGGCAATGGAGGTTTGCGGCACATACACAACATCATAAGCAGCAAGACGTATGTCTGATTCCGGACTGAGACCGGTTGTTGCCTTGCTGTAATCTGCTCTGTAAGCTTTTGGCTGATCCCCAGCGCCACGCCTCAAGATGATAATCTCTTCTGTATTAGCAGAGTTTTGTATATCACCGGCCATGGCAAGCGCCTGTAATAATGTCAAGTTTGGCCCTACAGAGATATATTCACCCGGCCTTGCAACTTCTCCCAGAACATAAAAACGTGTTGGCGCAAACGAACGTACAATCACGGCTACATTCGGATCGCTGAGATGCTTTTCGTATTCCGTATTTAACGTTTTTTGTAGCTCTTCAGGGGTTACACCATATGCCATAACATTTTGTGCAACAGCAGTCGAAATTTTGCCATCAGGGCGCACCGTGACATTTTCTTCAAGCTCAGGGTTTAAAAGTAATTTTATATCCAGAACATCACCGACCTGAATGCGATAAGGCGGCAATTCATCGGCAATATCTGCAATTGGGGAAACATTCAAAGGCGCTGATTGGATGTCAGTGGTAGTATTGCAGCCTGAAGCAAGCATCAGTATGACACTTAGCATAGCGATATATTTTAAACTGAGGCATTTCATAGTTTTGAACTCAAACCAATCCTTATTGGTGGAAATTACATTCTTTTATATGATGTTTCAAGTAAATAACAACGTGAAGAAATCATTGCATCCTTTTGTTTATATTGCATTTAGAGAAGTCTCTCAATATCGGATTCAAATTCTCTGGATACTGGTGGGCGTCTTTTGCTTCGGACACAAATGCCGTTTTGACTTCGTGTTTGTGCCTGGCAACTTGAAAAATTGTCATAGTAGCACTGCACATAACGGGTTGAACCAACCAAACACCATAGCCCCGGGCCATCCGGGATATCTATAACCTCCTCATTAACCGTACAATTAGAGCCAGTTGTTGCGATCTGTTTTTCAAGGCATGAAGCCGCAGTGTAGAAAATACATTGACGCTGGGCAGTTGGTATATTGAGACAAAATAAAGGGCTAGCGCTAACATTGGGAACATCCCAAAGCGTACAGGAAACAACTAAGAATAATAGAGTCAATAACGCTCTCATGGGAAAATTTCTATTACATAGATTGAAACTGTGCAAGCTCCTTGCACTCACTATATTTAGATCACTACATTTTAGTAAAATCGGATAAACACATAAATCATCGTTTTTCCAAAATGCTTCTTAAACTATTCCGGCTTATCTTTTATAAAAAGACTTGTTGTGATGCTGTCGATTTCTCTGATTGTCGCCTTTAAATCTTTGTTCACGGTATTGTCGGATAAGGCAAAATCATGGACGCCATTAAAAGTAATATCAATACGGGTCAGATCGGATGACACATCAATCAGTGCATCTACAACCTTGTCTAACGATTCAATATATTCTTTCTTTTTTGCGTCATTGGTCATGCATAACATCAATATATCAATCAAGCGTTGGGCGTTAATAAATACAGCATATCTAATGAATTTCTATGTGGATAGCTGTCCGGTTTTAAACTGAAACGACTTTAACATTTGACATGTAAGAAAATATAATATAGGAATATATTCATATACAGGCGAACTCCATCCGGAGCTCGCCTTTTTTATTGTTTCATTTTTCAAGGAGATTACACATGTTAAAAACATTAGGCAGGGGTATGTCAGTTCTGACAACCTTAAGCGCCCCATCCTCAAACCCCACACTCACCCTATCCACCATCCCCGGCTACTACGCTGATTACGATGCTGCAGATTTGAGTACATCCACGATCATTAACGGCAATGAGGTTGCGGTTTGGGGGGATGTGTCTGGCAATGGCAATCATCTGGACAACCCATCATCGGTAAAACTCCGTGCTTATGAGCGAACAATTGAAGGTGTTCCGGCTTTGGCGAATTACGGTGCAGCCTCGATTTCCCGTGCTAATTTCGGGATTGACCCATCCACCGATGATTTCACAATCTTTTGCGTAGCGATGGTTGATGAATCATCGAACGATATCATATGGGGCTGGGATGGTAATGTTGTCAGGCAAATCATCTATTCCGGCCTTGCTTCTAACGTTATTGATAATGGTGCGAGCTTTAACAAAAGTGTTGCAGCCGCAGGGGAAATGAATAAAGGCGGTATCAGCGTATTCGCGCATGACCCGGCTACATCATCCGAGACGCGCCACAACAAAGCACAAACCACCAGCACGAATAACGTCACATTGTCATCAACCAATGGCGAGTTTGTTGTTGGCTCCGCCCCGTTCGGCAATACGAATAATGCGATCAAAGGCGCTATCAGTCGGATTATCGTCTTTAATCGCAAGTTAAATCTTGCGGAAATAGAATTTGTTGAAAATCTTTTGGAAAGCACTTACCGCATTGCAAGTCTCTTTAATGATGATGTTGGTTTAATAGCAGCAGGTCAATCCAACATCCACTATCAATTTACACAATCATCCGGTTCGGGGGCGGCAAACACAGTGACAGCCCTGGGTGATTATTACGGCGGCACAATCCGCTATGAGACAGGTGCGCAAGGGGGCGCTGCAGTGCTTAAGGAAAATGCCAGCGGAACATTTCCCGATCGATGGTATTACGATAATGATACGGGCGATTTCGGTCCAACTTACGATGGCTGGGCAACCGAAGTGGATGCTTTTACTGCCGCAGGTATTGAGATTGACGCGATACTCTGGGATCAGGGTGAGGAAGATGCGGGGGATATTGGAAACAGCAACACAGAAAGAACCAAATATAAAGAAGCGCTTAAAGCCCTCTGGACACAAATGCGCGTAAAAATCGGGCGCGATGTTCCGATCATCATAACACCCCTTGGCCGTAACAACCTTGGAGCATCTGGCGGCGGCTGGCAGCGTATTCGAGAGGTACAGTATGAATTGTCCAGGGAGTTTTACAACACCTATATCATGAGTGGTCGAGCGCATTATGGGCTATCGGATAATTTGCACCTTGATCAGGCAGGGCGTGAAGCATTAGGAACGGCGCAAGGCCACTTTGTGGGACAGATTATGGGGCGTGCAGGAAGCGTTCCTGTTATACCGCCGGCAATAGCTTCCGTATCGCGCTCCGGGACAAGCGTGACAATCACAATCGAACACCGCGAAGGGAGTGATTTTACCCCCGCAAGCGGCATTGACGGGTTCGTATTCTCAAATAACGGCTATGAAGGCGATGAAAACGGCAGCGTTATCCCCTGGGCGGTTGAGCCAGCCAGAACAAATGCAACAACCATCACGGGCACTCTCGCCAGCACACCAAGCGGTGATGAATACCTCGTTTATCAAAGCGCGCCTATGAATGTCGCATCCTATGGCGGTAATGTCGTGGGTGCCAATATGGTAGTCGATAACTCAACCGCATCACTCCCTCTCGCCCCAGGCGTCTGGCGCAATAACGGTGCAGGATTTGAGAAAATTGCGGGGGGTTAGAAAAACAGAGGCTGATCCCTAAGGTAATTCAAAGTTCATTTAGTCTCAAGAGAGTCGTTAATCCTTCACCTTAAACCATTCAAAGGAACAGGCGATAAACTCCGGGTTAAGCCATTTTGGATTCGAACCACCATATTTTAGTGGCTTTCCATCAGTATCCGTTATAATGCCTCCAGCGGCGCGCAGAACAGCATCGGCAGCAGCGGTATCCCATTCACATGTCGGACCAAAACGCGGATACAAATCC
The DNA here is from genome assembly GCA_963922705.1 of uncultured Alphaproteobacteria bacterium. GTDB lineage: Bacteria > Pseudomonadota > Alphaproteobacteria > Micavibrionales > Micavibrionaceae > TMED27. Next base: position 33,201 of record CAWUJS010000013.1, read on the forward strand.
GCCTTTCCTCCGGCGATGATGCACATTTTCAGAGAGCTTCCGCGCTTGACAACCTTATCAATTTTGAATTTTTCCAGAAATTGATCCAGCTTGCCTGCATCTCCATGGCTTTTGCTGGCGACCACAACCAAGCCGCCTTCCGGGGCTTTGCGGACGGAAATTTGCTTTTCTGTATCTGTTTCCTCAAGCCAGCGCGTTGCTGTGCCAAGGCCATAGCCTGCATACATCTCGCCTTTTGCCGGGGCATAAACAACGCCCAAAACCGGCTCGCCTTTATTGATGAGGGCAATATTAACTGTGTAATCGCCGCCATGCCCGATGAACTCTTTCGTGCCGTCCAGCGGGTCAACAAGCCAAAAATAACCATCGCGGTCAAAGTTCTCCGGAGCTTTGCCAAGCGCCGCCGCCTCTTCCCCAACAATGGGAATGCCGGGCGCGATTTCCTCTAGCTTAATCTGAATGAGTGTTTCAGCTTCCCGGTCAGCCAATGTTACAGGAGAGCCGTCGCCTTTAACTTCGATCCGGTTTTCATCCTCCATCTCGAAATATTTGAGGGTGATTTCACCTGCCTCAATGGCGATACGGCGAATCATGTTGCAAAGAGCACCCGGATTATCGAGGAGTTTTTGCGTTTCTTCCGGGATTGTCTTTGGTTTCATATGATTTTCTCATGTGCCTTCGTGTTGATCGTAACAATTATACTGCAATCGCTTTTTCTTGGCGACCTTGCTCACCTTGCCCCGCATTTTTAACTTTAATACGCATCTCGGCATATTTCACAACTTGCTGCACGCATGTCTCAATATCATTATTTTGCGTATCGACGACCATTTCCGGGTTCGCTGGCGGCTCATAAGGTGAGTCAATTCCGGTGAATTCAGCGATTTCTCCAGCGCGTGCTTTTTTATAAAGCCCTTTCGGGTCACGATCTTCACAGGTTTCCAGATCGGCAGAGACATAAATCTCGTTAAACGCATCGGGTGCAGCAGAGCGCGCGCGATTACGATCTTCCTGATACGGTGAGATAAAGGCGGAAATTACAACAAGTCCTGCATCCGCCATCAATGCTGCAACCTCGCCTATACGGCGGATATTCTCGGCGCGATCTTCGGGAGAAAAGCCAAGATCCTGATTAAGGCCATGACGCACATTATCGCCATCAAGCACATAGGTATGATAGCCTTTTTCAAAGAGAGCCTTTTCAACTGCCATCGCGAGTGTTGATTTACCCGCACCGGACAGACCCGTAAACCAGAAGATGCCGCCTTGATGGCCCTTTAATTCCGTGCGGTTTTGGGCTTCCAGATAGTCAACTTTATAGATATTGTCTGAGACAGGCT
>CAWUJS010000014.1:0-33788 GCA_963922705.1 uncultured Alphaproteobacteria bacterium
GAATGACAGGATTGTATTAAAAATTGGGCTGTTAAATCCAAATGCAATTGCCATGGATATAGTATCACTGTCGGAAGGCTGCTTATCACCAGCCTCTCTCAAAAGGTTCTGAGAAAACTTCTTTTAAAATCACTCATATCATTATCTTCATCCTCAAAGGTAAATTTTATAAAAAATTAGAGAGTGGTCAAGTTTTTGGCAAAAAAACTTTTAGACCCTGCAGCGCGCTGGTTAACTTAATCTGACAACCAAGCCTTGAATTTGGCCTTTTGCCCAACGCCATATCCAGCATATCAATTTCTTCTTCTGATTGTTCATTATCTTCGGATTGAACGCGCGATTGCCATTCTTCCGGGATATAAATATGGCATGTTGCACAAGCAATACAGCCGCCGCAAATGCCTTCTATACCTGCAATCTTATGCGCCAGCGCTGCTTGCATAATGGATTGATTGTCACGGGCGGTTACGGTTTGTACGCTCCCATCCGGTTGAATGAATGTGATTTCAACCATTCATTCTACCCTGCATCTGCGTATAAATTGTCTCAAATGTATTTAAGAATACATCAATCTCGTCTTCGGTTGTCTGCCAGCCAGTCGAAACACGTATTGCACCTGAAGCTGTCTGCTCGTCAACACCCATCGCGCCCAGAACACGGCTTTGCTTGACGGTACCGCTGGAACATGCCGCGCCGTTGGAAACTGCAATGCCCTCTAAATCAAAACGCATAACAAGCGTTTCTGCCTTTAATCCCGGCGTGCTGAACAGCGTTGTATTGGGCAGTCGCTCTGTTTTTTGGCTAAAAATGACAGATTGCGGGCTGATAGATAAAATTCCTTGTTCCAACTGGATTTGTAAAGCTTTAAGGCGCTGATACTCACTGTCCAGCTTTTCCATGGATTCTGCGGTTGAAGCACCGAATGCAGCAATGCCGCTAATATTTTCCGTACCGCCGCGCGCGCCTTTTTCCTGCCCGCCGCCATAAAGCAAAACAGGCGTCTCACCACATAATCGCATGGCAAGCGCTCCACAACCTTGTGTTCCTCCATTTTTATGCGCTGAAAGCGAAAGAAAATCGATCCCCATATCCGCCATATCAATCGGAATTTTGCCAAACCCCTGAATGGCATCAGAATGTAAGAGAGCGCCATGCTTATGCACAAGAGTGGAAATTTCTTTCATTGGCTGGATTGTCCCTGTTTCATTATTGGCCAGCATAATGGATACAAGGCTAACACGCCGCTCCTCCTTAAAAAACGCTTCCAAAGCGTTTAAATCAATCACCCCGTTAGCATCAACCGGAATGCGCTCAACATTCTGAATAACTTCCTGCACTGCCGCATGTTCCGTTGCGCCAATTAGGATACGCTCATCTGGATAAGTTTTCGCAAAATGCTGGAGTATGGTGTTGTTGCTCTCCGTCGCGCCGCTATTAAAAATAATCCCTTCAGTTGGACAATTGATAGATTGTGCAATCACTGCACGCGCCTTTTCAATCAATAGACGGCCTTTTTGTCCATGGCTATGCGCTGCGGATGCATTAAGCACCTGCTTGTGAACCTCCATCAATATTTCATAGGCAGAAGGGCGCAATGGAACGGTTGCATTGTAGTCAAGATATATGCTCGGCTTCATACAATAGCTATAAGCATTGCCCACAGTTTTTTCAATCACTTAGCAGATTCTTATAGACAAATTATGTATCACTTTTGTATAAAAGATTGAAATAAGCAGTGTTTTTTCATATTCGGCATCGCTTTGATAACATAATAAAAATGGATGAATTTATATGCCAGAAGTCATTTTCAACGGCCCCAGCGGTCGTCTTGAAGGTCGTTACTCCCACTCAAAAGATAAGAATGCACCACTTGCTCTGATTTTGCACCCGAGCCCCGAGCAAGGCGGAACAATGAACAATAAAATCACTTATAATATGTTTCAGGCTTTTACAGCCCGTGGTTTTTCAACGTTACGTTATAATTCACGTGGAGTAGGGCGCAGTCAGGGAATTTTTGATTGCGGCGAAGGTGAGCTTTCAGATGCAGCTTCGGCACTCGACTGGATGCAGGAAATTAATCCTAATGCCCCTTATGTCTGGGTTGCCGGGTTCTCATTTGGCGCATGGATTGGTATGCAGCTTTTGATGCGCCGTCCGGAAATACAAGGATTTATATCCGTTGCCCCGCCTGCCAATCTCTATGATTTCAGCTTCTTGGCACCTTGCCCAACCTCCGGCCTTGTCCTCCAAGGAAGCCGTGATGATGTTGTTGATGAGCCATCTGTTGCTGATTTCGTCGATAAAATCCAGCTTCAAAAAGGAATTAGCCTTGATTATCGGGTGATAGAAGGCGCTAATCATTTTTATCATGGCTATTCGGATATTATGATTGACCACGTGCATGACCACCTGAATAAAGCGAAAGCAGGGCGTGAAGTTTATTTGGAAGATATGGTTGATGCCTTGGCGGGTTAACCCTTTAGCCCGACAGCACTATTGATTGGATCAAGCTAAAGTCGATCTGGCTTATTTGGTCGACATTTTATCATGCTTTTAATACTGCCTCTATTGCCGTTTTTACGCAAAAATCTGGTTTTAATTTCTGCAGTCACAAACCTGTACAACTAAATCTGTGTCCATAGATAATAGTTTTTTAACGTTTAACTAGTATTATGATAAAATAAAAAAGTAGAATACTTTGCGTAGCAAGCAAAAAGCCAAATGAATCCAAGTATTGGACAAAGGAGGAAAAATGTCTGAATTAGAATTACAAATGCAGGATTATCGCCTTACAACGGCGCAAATCTTTTATCACATGCCCGATTATGATGAAATTTTACAGGAATTCATCTGGCAAGAATACGACCTGTCTCCCGCATTTCCCGAGCTAAAAAAGTTTCTGACCTTCTGGGAAAATGAAATTGAAGGCCGTTTGCATTCGGTTTATGTCGCAAAGCAGGAAATCATTACATCCAATGATTACCGCCTTGCGGACTGGATGGGGACATTGCAATAATGTATTGACATAGCGCCTCTATTGTCGTAGTATTTTTTCCAAACAAAAACAGGATTAATATTATGGCAAACAGGCGCGCTGTATTAAAAGGTTTACTCACTACCGTTTGTGCTGCGGCTGTTGGCCATTGTGGCCTGGCGCCGCGTGAAACGGAGTATGATCCGAAAGATATTACTCCAACGCCAGAACAGCTATCTGCTTTAACACTTTTATCGCAGCGCAATGACTTTTTAGCTATCGGCGATACAGAGCATAGACAAATATTTTGTAAATTATTTTTATATCACCCATCTGTTGTTACCGCCTTGCAACAAGGCGGCAAAAAAGACATGTTTATAGAGAGATCACCAAAGGATAATGCTTTGTTATCTCCGGAGACTTCCAAACAAGATTTTCAAGAAGCATGCCCGGACAGATTTGTTGGTGACTGGATTTATAATGACGCAGCCGACCGGGATTTTTGCGATGCACTGCGCGGTGTCATTGAGCGTGAGGGCATTGATGTCACAGCAATTGATCAACGACTTGTTGAGGGAGAAGGCAAAATAAGCTTAGGATTCAGTGCTATTCCTCTGAGGGTCTTTGCGGAAATTCAAGAAACAATTTATGGGGAGAGTAATCTTAACGCTCCTTTCGTATTTTTGTCTGCTGTTTTAACGGTTTTTTCACATTTAGGACAATTGACGGATGATACAAAAACAACAGAAGCTCTGTTGCAAAATTATCCTGAAGGTGGTGTCATATTTTATGGTGCAGGGCATTTTCAGGATATGGTTAATGAAAACAACCAGAGAGTTGATATGCCCAGCCTGATCAGGGATGCCGGCAAAACAATTGTTACTGTTAATTTGTATGAAACGGATGCGGAACGAAATAAATATTACGAAAGTTCTGACAAATTTTCCGATATGGATTTGATTGTATTTCCATCCAGAGAAAACCCGCATGGCATTCATTTGAACAATCCGGATCTATTGCCATTATACCAGCAAGCCATGGCGGCGGGACAGCAGCATGAAGCAAGCGCAATAGGATTGGATTAATCCGGATAGACAGCCAGCGTGACCTTCAGCCCGTCAAGGCTTTCATCCATAATAATCTGACATGAGAGGCGCGAGTTATCCTCGACTTCGAATGCTTCATCAAGCATTTCCTCTTCCTCGTCGTGCATTTCAGCAAGTTTATCCTGCCATTCTTCATCAACATAAACATGGCATGTCGCACAAGCGCAAGCGCCGCCGCATTCTGCCTTGATCGGCAAGCCGTGGTCACGGATAATTTCCATGACGCGCCAGCCTTCAATAGCGTCCAGCGTGTGTTCTTTTCCATCTTGATCGGTTACGTGAATTTTCATGAGCGATGTTTTAGCCTTTTATTGATCTTCCATCAAGGATTTAAAACCATAGGACATTGCAATTGCAGAAATCAGGTTTACCAGCATCTCAAAACCGCCTTGAATAAAAAACAATATGAGATTTGATAACATATTCACATTACCGTCTTGCGGCAATAAAAACATAGCACTTCGTGAAACCAAAACCATCACAAAAGCAACAGGCAAGAAACATAAAAACCAACATCCTAAAATTGGTAATGAAGATGAAAAAAGTCTGATCCTCTTCAAAAAAGAGGATAAATTGATGCCCATTGCTACTGGCACGTGTAGCCATGTAAACCGAAAGGCCCAAATAATTAAGCCAAAACTGAGCATTGCCATGACAAAAATCCTCAAGGACGGCTCATATTGTTCGACCTGATCTATATTTTCGGGCATTTCTGCCAAAGTGATGCCAGCCAAAAAAACTATAGCCATTTGTATCAGAACAAACACAATCATGGCAGCAATAACATCATTAAAATAGTATTTTGCCTCTTTCAAATCGGCGGATATGCCAACACCGGCATGAACAGTACGGATAGTGTAAGCGATTAAAAACCCTTCAGCAAAATATGCAGGTAACATTACCAAACCATGACGCAGGATTTGCCCTTCAAATCCTAATAATAATATTGCTGCTAAGCAGCCAAATTTGACCATCAGTGGCAGAAGGGCAAGTTTAAGCAACGCTGCGCGATTATCCCAAACTGTGATGTAGCTGTTATTAGCCGCTCTTACGAAATCAAAATTTGTGTTTTTTGTATCCAATTGAACAAAGCTCCTATTGGCGCAATTTGCAAATTAACCTATATAATTCGCAAAGGACTAACATAGCATAATAGAGATGACCATCCATATCACTAAAAATAATGATCATAGAGCAATCGTAACATGGCTATATTCCTGTTGTGCGCTTGTAATGATGATCGTTATTGTCGGCGCTATCACACGCCTGACCAATTCCGGACTTTCCATGGTGGAATGGCGTCCCGTGATGGGGTTTTTGCCGCCTCTGGATGATGCGGAATGGAAGCGTGTTTTCGATTTGTATAAGGCTTCACCGGAATATCAGAAAAAGCATTTCTGGATGGGTATGGATGATTTCAAACAAATCTTTTTCTGGGAGTGGTTTCACCGCGTCCTGGGTCGTATGATTGGACTTGTCTTTGTTTTGCCACTTCTCTGGTTTGCAGTGACTAAAAAAGTTCCAAAAGGCTATGGTTTGAAATTTATAGGTCTTTTGATCCTTGGTGGGTTACAGGGGCTCATGGGCTGGTATATGGTCAAAAGCGGCCTTGTTGATGAGCCATATGTCAGCCATTATCGCCTTGCTGCGCATTTATCACTCGCTTTTTTAGTATTTTCATTGTTGTTATGGTGTGCCTTGTCTTTGCGGGCATCATACGGCAAAGGCATTCAAGTGCTTTATACCCATACGTGGATTGTCCTTGGCTTGCTGATCATAACAATATTCTGGGGTGCATATGTCGCAGGACTAGATGCAGGACTCGTTTATAATGAAAGCTTTCCCAAGATGGGCGGGCAATGGATTCCGCCAGACATTAATCAATATAAGCCTTTTTGGATAAATTTCTTTGAAACGCCATCAGGGGTACAGTTTATCCATAGGTGGCTTGCAATCATAACAGTCTTTGCCGTTTTAACACTCTATTTACATGCTTTTAAAAGAGGCATTTACCATTGGTTCAATCATGCTCTCTGCTTTATGGTTCTGGTGCAATTCTCATTAGGGCTGGCGACATTGTTATCAGACGTCTACATTCCAGTCGCCGTTTTGCATCAGGCCGGCGCGCTTGTGCTATTAGGACTGTTGGTTCTTAATATGCGAATTTACAAACCGTCGAATTAATGATTTCCAACCTTAAAGTCTTTTAAGGTTTATCTTTATTATCAGTTTTTTCCGCAGAATCAGGGGATGATTGGGAAACAGGAGATACAGGCGTAAGAGAGTTTTTCCCTAAGCCTTGAGGTGCTTGTGTTCCCTGAGGTGGAGTCTCTTCAGGCGGAGACAAGGGTATAGATGGCGATGTGGGCGGTGAAGCCCCACCTTGCTCTGATTGTGCTGATGGTGGAGGTAATGGCTCTTCTTCTCTGTCGTAAGGACTGCGCCCCAGAAAGGCATTCTCAGGCTCCTTAGGAGCTTCAGGCGCAGGGTTTTGCCCAGGCTCAGGACTTAAAACAGGATTTTGCTGTGCTGCTTCTTGTTGTATGTCATCAGGAACAGGCCTTTGCGCAGGGGGATCAACAGAAATCGGTTCAATAGAGTCCAAATGTTCATCAATATCATCCAATGTTGGCTTTTTGATATCCGGATTTTCAGGCTCATCTATAATTGGATTTGATGCCGATGGCGCTCCTTGCGCAGAAGATTTCGGGGCAATATCATCGACAAAAGCTGCGATATCGCTTTGAGAAGTTTGTAAGGCATCTCCGGAAACTGGAGAATCTTTTGCTGTTTTTTCTACATCATCAGATACAGGAGCATCTTTGGATGGTGGTTCAATAAAACGATCTACGATATGCGGCGCGTATAGCAATAATGAAAGATCACGCCCTAACTCTTTCACCAAGTTTTCAACATACTCGAGTTGCAGAGCACTTTTATCGACGCTTTTTTCTTCCAGCGTCTGGGCTATTTCAAGCATATTTATGCGCCGCTCTTCTGCTTCTTCCTCTAACGCTTCACGTCGCTTATAGTCATTTGTGCCGTTATAATCACAATCAATAAGCTCATCCCCAAATATAAACTGCCCGGCATCAGGCCAATTTTCTAAAAACTTTAGACGCCCGCTTAAATTGCCCTTGAGATATAAAATATCAAGAGAATCCACAAATTCTTCGTAAGTTTCAGCCGTCAAGCGGTTATCTTGTGGTCTGGGAGGTAAGGGTGCAGTTGATAGAGGTTGTTCATCATTCATACTTAAAGAATAACGTTAATCGCGTCATACTCGCAAGATTTATTGTGTGCTCATTAATGATTGAGGAGTAGGTTGTTTCGGCAAGCCCGCTGATATCCCTATTACCTCAGCATCGTAACGATCAGCAGGAGGGCGATCAACCGGGTTTTCTTCATATGTGTCAAGAGCATCAGGTTCATGGGTAAATTTTCCGTCGGTAACAGTATTAAAATTTTCCTTTAGATAAGCAGGCGCTGTTGGCGTTGCAGCCTCTTTTTGTGCCTCTGCAATTTTATCCTGACGCTCCCGCACCAAACCACCAACATGCTCTTGCATTTCCGCATAGCTTTTAACGTCATTCACAAGCTGACCACCAGGGAATTTCATAAATGAACCTAGGTTAAATGTAGCCTGTCCCTTTTCAAATAATCTTTGATAGATCAGATCATAGCCACTCACACTGCTTAACGCCTTATCCAGCCGGATATTATAATCCCTATTATTTTCACCGGGTTTTTTCGGCGTGTCATTGACAATTTGCTCCCATTTTTGCAAATCAACCGGCTCAATCTGAAAAATATTGGATTCAACATCCAATGCACCAACAAACATCGTGCCATTATCATCTTTGAAAAAGAGCGGCTCATAACGTGTTGGTTTACGAAAATTATTAACCTGATCCTTATGTAGCTGAAAAATCTCTTTGGCAGTAATAGTTTTTCCTTGGGATTGAATAGTAAAGTTATCAAGCCTCGGATCTATTATGACCGTGCGATCTCTTCTAAAGAGATATTCAGAGCCAGCCTCTGGATTAGCATTAATCGCAGCAACACCGTCTCCGAAAATAGAAGCAAGGATACCAACAGTCACATTGCCTTTTTCCTGCGCCTCTCTGATTTTTTGAATAAGTTCCTTGCTAAATTTGGCAGCTTCAAGCTCAGCATATAAACGCATAAAATCATCATCAGAAGCAGCGCTATCTTCCAGCATCTCAATTGATTTTAACAATAGCTGATATTGCTCCCGCCTGACCCCTGTTCCAAAAGGCAGTGTCTCCATCGTATCGAACATTTCATTGAGATCAACACCTTGCTGATAAACGGCTTCGAAACGTTCGGCAGCGCTTTTGGAGGTATCAATAGGCTGCAAATTCGATAAGCCATCGACATTTTCACCTAAAAGAGAGGGGATATCGAACCCTTGTGTAAATTCATAGGTGAGCAGATTAAGCACTTTTAATTGATTTTCGCTCATGGCTTCAATGGCCGGTACAGTATGCGTACCTTTTGCATGCTCAATAACAAAAGCATCACGGCCAAGAATATAATCTCTAAAGATTTCAATCGTCGCTTCCGGGATTGTGGCTTCTTCGCGGTAATAAAGCTGCTGCGGGACTAAAATATTTGCGGCTTCCACTCTGTTCAAAACTTCCAGCAATTGATCCATTGCATCACCGATTTCTTTATCAAGCGCGACGCCTTTTTCCCTTTCATCCAAATCATCATATCCATCAGGTTTTTTGAAGCCAAGCGTGTCCAATAGCTCCTCTTTTTCGGATAATGACATGCCGAGAATTCCGTTTTTAATCTTTTTGCCCAATCCCGGCGTATAATCCCATCGATCAAGCCCCGTGACACCAAATTTCTCAGACATCAGCACAAGGATACCTTGCAAAGCTGTTTGCTCGACCAGATCAAGCCGTCCATCACCCAGTTTAAAACGGCTGGGGTCGGGTAAGTCATTGAAGTTATCAAGTCTTGCCTGAATTTGATCAATCGCCCATTTCTCGCCAATCTCAACAAGACGGCGACCATAATCATCACGCCCGAAATGAGTCTCACCCAAAAAGATGAAATTGTCGATAAATGCGCCTATATCACGCCCTAGCCCTGAGCGCTCCAGATAGTGTTCGGCATCTTCTTTTTTCTTGCGCGCTTCGGCAATTTCTTCTTTGGCTGGGCTTTCAATAGACGAATCCTGTTTTGCCTCTTCGGCCTTTTTTAAAACCTCTTCGGCTTCTTTGAGAGCTTTGGTTGCATGTTTGATTTCAAGCTCGGACGCTCTCCCTTTCTTAATGCTGTCAATTAAGCGCTTCGCCCGCGCGCGCTCCTCTTCATATTTTTCCTGAACATAAGGGGTTAATTTCACCAGCATGGTTTCAACGGTTGTGATATCTGTGGGCTTAAGCGGCTCATCGTCTTGAGCGACCAATTGAACGCCCTGGTTTTGTAAGGTTCTCACGTTTTGTATGAAGGCCTTGTCTGCCTCGCTGGTATTTGGGTTGTTCAAAACACGCTCTGCAAATTCAGCCGTGTAAATGCCGTCTTTGGCGCCAGCCCATTCTGGGTCATCCTTTTGCATTTTTGCGATTTTAGCTTTTATGGCTGCCTGTCTGGAGGCTTGTTTTGAGGTATCTTGTGACGTGTCATCGCCACTTGTAACACCAAGAGCAGCGTCAACTTGTGCAACCACCGCCTCTTGCTGTTTAACCGGATCTGCTTTTGCAAGTGCGCCCTCCTCGACCGGTTTTACGAAAAAGCCGACCGCGTTCATCTGATCTGTGGTTTTCAAATACTCTTGCGCATTTTCGATGAATGTGAGCGCAGCCGGGATATCCGCCATGACATTAGGCGGGATTTTTTCAATCAAAGGCGCAAGATGCTCATAGCCTGGCATTTCTGCAATTGCTCGCAATAGTCCGGGCATGGCTTCAGCGGAGGTTTTGTTATTGAAATGGCTATTAATAATGCCGCGTGCGGCTAAATCTGAGGAAGCATCTGCTGGATCAAAATTTGTAGCCAAGGGATTCATGGAGCTATCATTTAGCCCTAACGCAGCAAAATCCCGTTCAGCAAGCGCCTTCAGCAGTGTGAACGTGCTGGGGTCTGTTCCATTGCCTTGAACAAACTCATTAAGGGATTTCTTCAATTCTGCGACCTGTTTGGCATCATATTTTGTAACCGGAGTTTCGTCGCCAAAAATACGATTGAGGGTCGTCAGGCCCGTTAAAATCCCGACCTTTAAATCCTCATCCGGCGTGCCGTCAACATTACCGACAGGAATGCCAATCGACACCAACGCCTCTTCAAGCTTTTGAATATCTTCTGTGGGAATTGCTGAAACATCAGCCATGCACTTACACTTTCCTCATCTCTTGCCATCATACTAACGCACTGTTTTTATTGGTTTATTTTTTGTAAAACAGCTTTTTCGCGGAAGTCGCCCTATTATAGCATTTTTTGAGGATATTTTACAAATATAAGCACGCCTAAGACTCTAACGTTAAAGAGTTTTTCAATATCGATTCATAAAAATCAATATAGCCCGCAACGCATTGTTCTTTTGTAAATTCATTTTGATAGCGCTCAAAGCCGTTTTTCAGCAATTTTGCAGCCAGTTTTTTATCCGCTAAAACCTGCGCAATCGCGGTGCACATTGCGGAAACATCATCAATATCCACCATCAACGCGTCCTCACCGTCACGGATAAATTGGCGCGGCCCTTCGGATTTGGTAATCACAAGCGGAATTTGCTGCGCCCAGGCCTGAATAAACACATTGCCAAACGGCTCAAAGCGCGAGGGCATGACACAGAGATCAGCCGCAGCAAACAAGGCGGCGCGGTCATCCCGCCAGCCCAGAAGCTTAACACGCTCAGCGCAACCAAGATTTTTGGCAAGGCTTTCCAATGCGCCGCGCTCCTCTCCTTCTCCGGCAATCCAGAGATAGGCATTATCAATATCAGCAACCACTTTAATCAGCGTATCAAAAGCCTTAACCGGGTGAAGCCGTCCAAGCGCAATCAGCAACGGTGCGTCATCGGGCGTGTCAAAGTCACTACGCGATACGGGCTTGTTGACCGACTCGATATCGGTGTAATTGTTAATATGTCTTACATTTTCGGGTGCTATGCCTTTATCACGCAAATAGCGAACAATATCCGGTGTGTTGCCAACAAAAAAGTCTGCGGATTTGTAATATTTCAATTTGTAATAACCGCCCATCCGCGCCACGACCTGATAAGATTTGATACCCATAGATTGTTTCCAGCGCGGTACATGCATCGGCGCACGCGACATCCAGCATTGCACAATATCCGGCTCAAAATTCTTGATAATTTTTGTGAGTTTCCAGCGTGTAAAAAAATCTATTTTGCCGCCGAAAGGAAGGGTATGAATTTCTATCCCCGCATCGCGTAATTTGGGCACGCGTAAATCGTTCGGGCGGGTAGCAACCGCAACCTCTTGTCCCGCTTCATGCAACGCAATGGAAATATCAACGAAAGCTGTTTCAGCGCCGCCAAACGCGGCTCCAGCCATGACTTGCAGGATTTTCATGTGTTACTAAAGATCTTCAGAGTCAGCTTCCTGTGTTTCAACTGAATCAGGCTCTGCATCTTGCGTTTCTTGCACGTCCTCTTGCTGAGACTCTTCATCCTGCTCTTGCACTTCTTGACCTGCAATATCCCGAGTCATAGTTTGCGGCAAAGACACAAGCGTTGATTCTAGCAAGCCGGTAAGATTCTGCTGTGTTTCATCCATCTTGGCACGCAAATACTCACACGCTTCAGGTGTCGTAACAGGGAATCTTTCTAGTGATTCTCTAGCTTCTTTACGCATTTTATCTGCAAATTTTAAAAGCTTTTTGATGTTTCTCGGTTTGGCATAGTCCTGAGCCGCGATCATATTCTCTACATTTGCAACAGCATCACTCATAATAGGTCTAATCGCTTCATCCCATTGCTCATAGCGTGTTTCGAGCGCATCTTTCATATCGGGATTAGCTTCAGAACATTTTTCAATCGCATCACTGACCTGATCGCGTACACTTTCAACGACCTGTATCAGATTATGACTGCCATAAAGTGCATAAAAATGCTTTAGCGAGGGCTCATCAAGACCTTCTGTAATTTCTATAAGGCGTTCATGAACAGACATCGTTTTATTATCTTCATCCGATACTGTCGGTACAATAGGCTCCTGTGCATATGAAGATCCTTGTGCGGTCATCTGAAATGCAACAAACATAAACAACAAGAGAAAATATCGGCGCGATCCAACAAATAGATTAATAGACATAAAAAACCTCTCAATATTATACAAGTAAACACATATTAAACTGAAATGGTTTTGAACAAAAGCCTGATATAATAAATGCTAAACCATGCCAACGGCTGTTTTATAAAGATCAAGCAATTCATCGGCTTCTCTGCGTTTTTCAGCGTCCAGTTTGCGCAATGAAATAATTTTGCGAACAGTCTTTGCATCAAAACCAACGCCTTTAAGCTCTGCATAAATTTCTTTGATATCTTCCGCAAGGTGGGCTTTTTCTTCTTCCAGCCTTTCAATACGCTCAATAAAACTACGTAACCTTTGACCGGAAACGCCGCCTACATCCCTGATTTCATCTGCCTTTTCTGTTTTATGTATCTGAGTTTCCGTGTCTACAGGCTGAAATTCAGTGACATTATCTTCTGCTGGATCGACCATAGCAAAACGCTCCTAAAATAAATAACTATCAAAATTTTGAATTCAACATTAATGCCAGTACAAAACACAAAAGTGAAGCTATTTAGAATTCACAAGCAAAGATTCCCACAGCCAATTATGAGCGGCAATCAAGGCATTGTGTCTTCAACTATTTTCATAGGCTTAATTTTTCCCGACCATTGCTCAACCTGAAGGCCGTCTGGCTTGGTTTTTGCGCGCGTACGACCAACCTGAACATTTAAAACTGCTTCCTGTATGAGCTTAGCATCTGCGCCTTTATAGCTTTTCATGTTTTTATCCATATATGTAACAACCACAGGAATACGAAAAAGCCAGCGATAGCGATTATTAACATTACCCTCATTTAGCAACAAAGGTTGCGCATTAGCATAACTTACAACGTTAAAACGACCATCTTTTGCGACACTCAAAACTTTCTTATCACGTAAAAACTCAAGATACTGGTTTTTTCCAACAGCATCAAAAAGATGGTCTCTGGTTTTAAGCTGCTCATCAAATTTTCCAGCTTCAAAATTCATAACCTCAGTTGCTACAGTCATGGCCCATTGGCCAATTTCTTTACTCGTACGGTGCGGCTTAGACATCTCAATTGCATCAACCGGTAAGCTATTAAGTTTTTCTTTCTCTTCCGCACCTTGACCAACAGCAAAAGGCGCAATCATATTCTTGGCCGGATCATATTCTTCTTTTTTTAAGCTGGGAAAAAAGAACTCCAAGAGACTGGCATGAGATGCTACCGGGTAAAAAATAAGGATAAAACCAAAGGTTAAAAGTAAAAAATGGCGCATAAATTCAACAAAACCTCTTTTTAACAACTTGCACGACCCTTCCTAATTTCATCACATTTTCAATGCGCCTGTCCAGAAAAGCCTTGGTTTTCTCAATATCTTCACTTGCATCATTGAGCCAAAAAATCGTTGCAGAAGCAATGACGCCGCTCAATAAGCCTCGTTTTGTGTAGTGATTATAATCGCTGGCCGTATCCCCCGCCCAATTCCAGATAACATCTGCGGTGCGCCATGTGATTTTGAGCGCACGCGGCTTACGCGCTGGCCAAAGCCAGAAATTAAGGCTGTCTCGCATTGCTTCTTTATGCGGTGCAAGGGTTTCAAAACGCGTTATCACGGCGGTGCGGATGCGATCACAGACACGCATATTATCCTGATCAATATCCTTTAAAGCTTCAATCATTTCGCGATCCGCCCAATCGGCGAAATGATCCAGAACGCCCACCATCTTTTCCGGAAAAACCGCGATCGCAGTGTTTTTGCTGTGCCCGGCCTCAATTGCTGACATGCAAACCATATTCCATGTCCAGCCGTCAAAAGCGGCGTTTTGAAGGGCCATGTTTAATATTTCATCGCGAATTTCAACGGTGTCTTTCATTCTAACATTATAATCTTTCCACAATTATTTTACACTAGACTTTTTTAATAAAACCGCCATCTTAAAACTATGAGCGAAAAAGACATAAACCCCAATACGAATATAGGATCACGTCTGGCGCGCTACGGGAAAGTTTCGACAACAATGGCGGGCTTAGCTGCAAAACTCGCCGGAGAAAAATATTTTGGCCTGACAATCGAGCGTGAAGAGCATGCCGCTGCACTGACACAGGCTTTGGGTAATCTCAAAGGCCCTTTGATGAAAGTCGGGCAAATTCTGGCAACAATCCCCGAAGCTTTACCCCCTGAATATGCGCAAGCCCTTCAACAGCTTCAGGCCGATGCGCCGCCAATGGGCTGGCCGTTTGTGCGCCGCCGCATGAAGACCGAGCTTGGCACGGAATGGCAAAGCCAATTCGCTGAATTTTCCAAAGAAGCCGCTGCCGCTGCATCCCTCGGACAGGTGCATAAAGCAACATCGCATGACGGGCAATCTCTTGCCTGCAAGTTACAATATCCCGATATGCAAAGCGCCATTGATGCCGACCTAAAACAGCTTAAGATCATTTTTGGCATTTACGGCCAATATGATAAATCGATTAAAACTAAGCATATCTATGAGGAGCTATCGGAACGGTTGCGCGAAGAACTTGATTATGCCCGCGAAGCCAAACATACAGAGCTATATAGCTATATGCTACGAGATGAAAAAAATGTCCATGTCCCTGAAATTATTGATACGCTTTCCACGGATCGCCTCTTAACATCAACATGGCTTGAAGGCACTAAAATCCTCACCTTTAAAGATGCGCCTCAAGAGCAAAGAAACGAAATCGCGCTGAATCTCTTTCGCGCCTGGTATGTGCCGTTATATTATTACGGGATCATTCATGGAGACCCGCATTTAGGCAATTATACCATCCGCGAAAATAACGCGGTTAATTTGCTGGATTTCGGCTGTATCCGTATATTTCCAGCGCAATTTGTCGGCGGCGTGATTGATCTTTATCATGCGCTGCAAAATAAAGATAATGATTTGGCTGTTCATGCCTATGAAACATGGGGTTTTAAGGATTTAAATACCGAGCAAATCGAAACATTGAATATTTGGGCGGAATTTCTATACGGCCCTATTCTGGAAGATAAAACCCGCGCCATTGGTCATGCAGATGGAGCCATATATGGCCGTGAAACTGCTGAGAAAGTGCATAAAAAACTAAGAGAGCTTAGCAAGGAAATGGGCGGTATTGCCATTCCACGGGAATTTGTATTTATGGACAGGGCAGCCTTGGGCTTAGGGTCAGTCTTTATCCATTTGGACGCGCAGATTAACTGGCATAATATCTTTAATGAATTGATAGAGGGTTTTGATGTGGAGAAACTCCAAGCCTATCAAGAAAAAACTCTGAAAAAATTTGACATCAATCTTGAAAACTAGAGTGATCAATAAATTTATAGAGTTTTTTACTTTATATTTTTCAATAAGTTAGAAAAACATGATGGCATTTTTGATTCAAAGTGCATACCCTGCCCAGTCAGCGGATGAATAAACGCTAAGGCGCCAGCATGTAGAGCCTGCCTGTTAAACCCCAAAATATCTTCGACAATAGAATCATCTTTGTCCATTTTTCTAAGCGCAGCCTGTACTGCGGTTGCTTGAGGGCCATAGAGGGGATCGCCAATCAAAGGATATTTTATCGCCGCCATATGCACGCGTATCTGGTGCGTCCTACCGCTTTCCAGCTTACATTCCACCAATGAAAACAGGCCTGCAATATCCTTCTCAACCTTATAAAAAGTTTTGGCCTCCTTGGATTGCTTGACATTAACAGCCATTTTTAGTCGATTGCGCGGATCACGCCCAATTGGCATATCTACATGCCCTTTAATCGGCATCGGCACGCCCAAAACAAGCGCCTTATAAATGCGCGATAAACTCCGATCTTCAAGCTGCGCCGCTAAACCCTGATGCGTTTTATCATTTTTCGCAACGACCATAAGCCCTGTTGTGTCTTTATCAAGGCGATGCACAATGCCGGGACGCATAACCCCACCAATCCCTGATAATTCATCGCCGCAATGATAAAGCAATGCATTGACTAACGTTCCGTTATGATTGCCTGCTCCCGGATGAACCACCAGGCCGGCTTGCTTGTTAATCACCAAGAGATCAGAATCTTCATAAACGATATCCAGCGGAATATCTTCAGGATCCGGTTCGGCTGGCGCAGCGTCGGGAATGGTTAGTGTTAAGCGATCACCATTGCTGACTTTCCAGGATGCTTTTGTAAAAACGCGCCCATTCAGCGCTAAACATTCATCATGAATTAGCCCCTGAATACGCGCACGTGAGTAATCGGCCTGTAACTCCGCCAAAACTTTATCAAGCCGTCCACCAGCTTGCTCTTCGGCAATTATAAATTCCAAAACCTCACTCATAAACGATCAAGCGCCCTTGGCTTTTTGGGTTTACAAGGATCTTCGTAGGGAGGCATGGCAGGTGCGGCAACAATCCAGCCGGCTTCGCTGCGCTTGATAACGCCCCCTTGTTCCGCCTCGCCTTTTTGACCGGTCATATCAATATTTTCCTTTTTGTAAGCAATACGGCTATGACCAACCAAAATGCGCTCTTGCGCTGGTCCGAAAATAGTATCATTAGCAATTGCTGATTCGCTATTGAAATAGGCCAGAGAGTCAACAATAACACCGCGAGGATTTAAGGTAATGAGCCGCGTGTAATCGCGTGCCTTATCACCCTCTTCTTTCTTCATACCTTTCAAATGTCTGGCTTCAAGCATCACAGAAATGAGGCCATCTTTGCTCGATAAAACAGATTTTCCAGCATAATCCAGATCGCCGGTAAAATAGCGTTGCCATTTTATCCCGCCATTGTCTGCATCAACATGCATAACCCATCCGGCTTTCAAAGCATCTTCTTTTGCAGGCAACGCTGTTCCGACTGCAACAAAAGAACCATCAGGCATTTTTGCTGCTTTTAAAAACTCACCGCCAATACCGCGCGGATATTGCTGCTGCCAGACAATATTACCATCTTTGGTAAGACGCATCAGCCAGCCACTCTTGCGCCCACGAGCATTATCAACATAGCCGGATAACAGATACTCGCCATTATCTAATACCATTATGTCATAAATACCATTATCTGGTCCCGGCTTGTATTCTCGCTTGGACAGGACTTGTAATTTATCATTTAAGCGAAAAAAACCGCTAAATTGCGATACCCCGGATTGCTTGTCTTTCGTCGACAATACCATTGCAAGGCCACGCCCACTTTGCTCAGGCATTAGACTCCCATGGACAACAGATCCTGATTGACGGCGGAAAATACGAGATGTTTGTAAAGCACCATTTTGGTCAAAAACACCTAACCAAAATGAAGCCCTGTCTTTGCCCTCGGAAATAAGCGCGCTGATCACAATATTTTCACCATATCGCACACTGCTTAGAGGCTTTATGAGACCTTTTATTTGATGTTTTACATCCCATACAGTGCGCCCGCGGCGATCTATTTCCGCTATGATCAACTCCGGATAAGGCTTTCCAGGCGATTGTCTCGTACCCGTTGCAAAAACATGCCCGCTTTCCAGCAAAACACCGCTTGCATAACGCTCATCAAAGCTCTCATCACCATGCACGCCATCCCAAATTGCAAAAGCCCCGATATCAGGCTCATATAGCTTTAAAATCGCTTCAGGATTGACATTACATTGTTGTGCCATAACCAGTTTCGGGAAAAACAAAACTAACAGTGCAAAAAATTGAAATAGCTTGAAAAATACATTCTGGTCCAACATTGCTTTAGTGTAGGATTGCTAAAGATAAAATAAAAGGCAAATATCTGTTTCTAAAGCAAATCCAGGGCGTAATCTCTATGAAAATTCTTATTGTTAGCGATGCGTGGCACCCGCAAATCAATGGCGTTGTCAGAACTTATGAACATCTTCGGGACAAGCTGATTGAAAAAGGACATGAGGTTAAAGTCATCGGGCCGAGAGATTTTCCGTGGAGAATTCCAACACCAGGTTACCCTGAGATAAAACTGGCTATTCTGCCTTATAACCGCCTGAAAAAAATGATCGAGGACTATGCGGCGGATCGTATTCATATTTCTACAGAAGGACCGCTGGGGGCTGCGTCCAGAAAATATTGTATAAAAAATAATATTCCCTTTTCAACGTCTTACCATACACAATTTCCAGACTACGTTGCAAAACGGTTTTCCAGATTTCTGCCTTTCCTCTATAAGCCCGTTCACAAAATCGCAGTTAACACGATGCGAAATTTTCACGCACCATCAAAAGTGATGATGGTTGCAACGCAGAGCCTTGAAGATACGTTAAGGGAATGGGGTTTTAAAACACCAATACACAGGTTAAGTCGTGGTGTTAATCTGGATTTATTTCATCCGGGAGAAGATACGGTTTACAAAGACCTTCCTAAACCTGTTGCAGTTTACGTTGGGCGTGTTGCGATTGAAAAAAGTATTGAAGATTTTTTATCCATGGACTGGGAAGGTTCCAAAGTCGTTGTCGGTCATGGTCCCAGCGAGGAAGAGCTAAAACATCAATATCCTGATGCTGTATTCGTAGGTTCAAAGACGGGCGAAGAGCTTGCGGCGCATTACCGTTCTGCTGATGTTTTCGTTTTTCCCTCGCGTACCGACACATTCGGTATGGTACTTATCGAAGCACTGGCATCGGGTTTGCCTGTGGCTGCCTATAATGTTACCGGCCCTAAAGATATCATCACAGAAGACTATCTCGGCGTTTTGGGCGAAGACCTAAGTAAAGCAGCACACAAATCCCTTAAACATGGTACTGCTAAACAACGTTTCGAACATATTAAAAATAATTACACATGGGAAAATGTTGCAAAGCAATATATAGATGCGATAGAGAATAATCAGTTTTAGATGTTTAGTTCCGCACTTTTGCACTGGGTTCTATAAGAAGGCCGCTTAAAACAAGCGGCCTTTGTCAATAGATATTCAGAAATCGAGCGGGCGATTTACATCATGCCAGGCATTCCGCCCATACCGCCCATACCACCCATAGGATCGCCGCCAGCTGCGCCGCCTTTGTCTTCCTGAGGCGCTTCTGTGATGATTGCTTCTGTTGTGATCAACAAGGATGAAACAGATGCCGCGTCTTGTAGCGCTGTACGCACAACCTTAACCGGATCGATAATTCCGGCCTTCACAAGGTCTGTATACTCGCCCGCCTGTGCATCAAAACCGAAATTGGTGTCTGTTTGCTCAAGCAATTTACCAACGATCACAGAGCCTTCATCACCTGCATTTTCTGCAATCTGACGAATTGGAGCCTGAAGCGCGCGGCGCACGATTTCGATGCCAACATTCTGATCGTCATTCGCACCTTCGAGGGATTCAAGCGCAGATGTTGCATAAAGAAGTGCAGTACCACCACCGGCGATAATACCTTCTTCTACAGCAGCGCGCGTCGCGTGAAGTGCATCATCAACACGGTCTTTGCGTTCTTTCACTTCTACTTCTGTTGCACCGCCAACGCGCAGAACAGCAACACCACCGGAAAGCTTAGCAAGACGCTCTTGCAGCTTTTCCTTATCGTAATCGGAAGATGTTTCTTCGATTTGTGCCTTGATTTGCGCGCAACGTGCATCGATGTCACCTTTTTCACCAGCACCATCAACAACCGTTGTATCATCTTTTGTGATCGAGACTTTCTTTGCTGTTCCAAGCTGATCCAATGTAACATTCTCAAGCTTGATTCCAAGATCTTCGGAGATCACCTGACCGCCTGTCAAGATCGCCATATCCTCAAGCATCGCCTTACGACGATCACCGAAACCAGGCGCTTTCACAGCTGCAATCTTAAGGCCGCCGCGAAGCTTGTTTACAACGAGTGTTGCAAGCGCTTCGCCTTCAACGTCTTCAGCAACGATCAAAAGCGGACGACCGGATTGAACAACGGCTTCCAGGATAGGCACAAGTGCCTGAAGATTGGAAAGCTTGCCTTCATTCAACAGGATGAATGGGTTTTCAAGGTTTGCCTGCATCTTATCGGCATCTGTGATGAAGTAAGGTGATAGGTAACCACGATCAAACTGCATGCCTTCAACAACTTCGAGTTCGTTGTCCAAAGATTTTGCTTCTTCCACTGTGATAACGCCTTCATTGCCGACTTTATCCATTGCTTCTGCTAAAAGCTCGCCAATTTCGGCTTCACCATTGGCAGAGATCGTACCAACTTGCTTGATCTCTTCATTGCCTTTGACGTTCTTTGAACGCTTGGCAAGATCTTGAACAACAGCAGTAACAGCAATATCAATGCCGCGCTTAAGATCCATCGGATTACGCCCCGCGGATACCGCTTTTGCACCTTCATTGGCAATGCTTTGCGCAAGTACAGTCGCAGTCGTTGTACCGTCACCGGCGTGATCATTGGCTTTGGAAGCAACTTCCTTGATCAACTGTGCACCTGTATTTTGACGCTTATTTGTGAGTTCAATTTCCTTCGCGACTGTAACACCGTCTTTTGTTGTGCGGGGGGCGCCAAATGATTTTTCAATCACAACATTACGGCCTTTTGGCCCTAATGTGACTTTAACAGCATTTGCAAGTGTGTTAATTCCTTGCAACATTTCTTCACGGGCATCTTGGCCCAGTTTTACATCTTTTGCAGACATCATCTACTCCTTTGATTCTACGTTCTTTTTTAAAGATTATTCAGTTTGTTTTTCAAAAATTAAGGGGTGGGGGGCCTATGCCGCAATCACGCCGATAATGTCTGATTCTTTCATCACCATAAGCTCTTCGCCGTCAATTGTGACTTCCGTACCAGCCCATTTTGAAAAGATAACCTTATCGTTAGGCTTAACATCCAGAGGACGCACATCGCCATTGTCGTTCACGTGACCGGAACCAACAGCAACGATTTCACCTTCCATGGGTTTTTCGGCAGCCGTATCAGGAATAATAATTCCACCGGCTGTTTTTTGATCCGCTTCAACGCGGCGGACAAGAACGCGATCGTGTAGAGGACGAAATTTAGACATTTCATCTTTCTCCTTTTTCTAGTTGTTAACAAGCAGGTTTCTAAAACCCCAAATTTGGCAAGTTCTAAAAACCCCTCCAACGCCTTTATGAGACTCATTTTGAGGGCAACTCATAAAGACAATGAAGATATAGAACAGAGTTAGAAATATTTCAAGTTTTTAATCTCTTTTTAGCGTCTGGAGGCTAATAAAGCATAAACTTGCAAAAAATATGAAAACGCGTTAAAAGGCTTCATATGTCTGAACAAACATACACATTCCAAGAGCTGAATCCGTATTTTCCATCCATAATCGATCAGGATGCAATCATTACATTATCCGGGGATTGGGTATATGAGAGCACTCTCAAATCCGGTCAACTTGATATGGTTTTGGAACCAAACCCTTATATGTTCGGACCTTATATTCCTGCTGCATCCCCGAGCCTGAAAGAAACCATTCAATCAAAACTACATAACCATGGTTACGTCATTGTTAATAATGCCCCCTGTTTGGATAAAAGCGCTTATGAAGACAATGTTGAGCCGCTGGTTGATTTCTTGATGAAAATCAATCAAATAGAAGAGCAGATTGCAGAGACGCGCCTATCCCGAAGAGATGAGCAAAGGCTTCGCAATAAAATACGTCAGGATTTTGCAAAAGAAAACAGTGCGCTCAATCAGAAAATAAAGCATGAAAAAAACATATTACGTGTCGTTGTTAACTGTATTGGACATTCCGTGGTATTTGAGGGTGAAGGCAATGATGATATGGGTGATGTTTCTGTCATAAAACCTTCTCGAGCAATTGTGTCGGGTGAAACATCATTCAAAACAAGTAATGAATTTTTTCCGCATACGGATATGAGCTATGCAGATAATCCACCGGATTTCATGACTTTGTATATTGGACAAACAGACCAATTACGGCGTGCGCAATCTGTATTTTCCTCGGTTGATGCGGCTGTTAAATTATTAGAACCTGAGACAATAACAGAGCTTTTAAAAGAGCAATTTAATTTTAAGCTGCCCAATCGGGCGAATCAAAGAGATCAAAGCAGTTTTGTGCAGGGGGCTGTCCTTAAAGATATTGGCAACGGTCATTATCATGTTCGTTTCAGGCGCGATACTTTATCCGCTCAAAATAATACGGCAACAGAGGCATTGGATAAACTGAAACAAGCCTTTGGAGCAGTATCATTTGGATATGTAGCGCAACCGGGCACTATCATGATTGTCGATAACAGGAGGGTTTTGCATGGAAGAAGCCCTTTTATTGCTTCACATGACGATGATGATAGATATGTTTTGCGCGCTTATGCATCTGCAGAAGAATATAGAGCACCATAAGATAGAGGCGCGCTAGTAACATAAAAAGCTTACGCAGCCTGTTTAAACCATTCCGGGAAAGGATCAGCAGCATTGACAAAGGATTGCGGATCGTCAAGATAGCCTTCCTCAAGACAGGCATCGAGGCGCGCACGGATATTCTCTTGATCCATATCTTTGCTGAGGCCGATAAAGACCATTTCCTGGCGGCGATCACCATAGCCTTCTATCCAATACTGGCGGACAACATCTTCAAATTGCGGGTCGTCAGGCCAGCGGGATTTTGGGATACCCGCCCACCAGCGCCCTACGCCCTGGTGACGAACAACAGCGCCGGCCTGTGCCAATTCCCCGACAAAATCGGGGCGGGATGAAATCCAGAAAAAACCTTTTGCCCGAATCACGCCCGGCCATTCTTCATGAAAGAATTTATAAATCTTTTCAGGGTTAAAGGGTTTGCGGGCGCGGTAAACAAAGCTGGTAATGCCATATTCCTCAGTTTCCGGGACATGCGCATCAGGGTTGTAAAGCTCTTGCGCCCATAACGGGTGTTCCTGCGCCTCTTCAAAGTCAAACAGCCCGGTATTGATGACCTGATCAAGCTCCACCTGCCCCAAGGTTGATTCAATGATTCTTGCCTTGGCATTGAGGCCGCGAATAATGGCGCGGACAGTCTCTAATTCGTCTGCGGAAACAAGATCGACTTTATTCAGGATAACCACATTGGCAAACTCAATTTGTTCCACCAGCAAATCAACAAGTGTACGCTCATCATCTTCGCCCAGGCTCTCGCCGCGATCATTGAGGAAGTCCGTGGAGCTGTAATTTTGTGTCAAGTTCGCCGCATCCACAACGGTAACCATTGTATCAAGCTGTGAGACATCCGATAGGCTATCCCCGGCTTCATCACGGAAATCGAATGTTGTGGCAACGGGTAGCGGCTCAGAGATGCCTGTGCTCTCAATGAGCAAGTAATCAAAGCGTCCATCCTCGGCGAGGCTACGAACCTGCTTTAAGAGATCCTCACGCAGCGTACAGCAAATACAGCCATTACTCATCTCAACGAGCTTTTCCTCGGTGCGGGATAAATCTGCGCCGCCATAACCTACAAGATCCGCATCGATATTAACCTCGCTCATGTCATTGACAATCACTGCAACGCGCTTGCCCTCGCGGTTATTCAAAACATGGTTCAGCAAGGTTGTTTTCCCAGCTCCCAGAAAACCGGACAAGACAGTAACAGGGAGTTTTTGAGATTCCTGTATGAGAGATTGCATAATTTAGACACTCCAAAATGTTATACTATAACGACTATATAACGTATATAGGTGTCTCTCGAAGGGAACGCAAGTAGGGAGCGCAAGTAAGGTCAATCCTGCTTAAGCAGAAACAAAATGCTTGAGAGCAAAACTATATATCTTATTGAAAAAACGTTTAACATCGTCAACGATGACGACCATACACGGTATAAGCAACAAGATCACAAATGTTGCAAAAATAAGACCTGCAGCTAGCGAAATCACCATTGGTATAAGGAAACGCGCCTGCAGGCTGGTTTCCAAAAGCATGGGTAGCAATCCCAGGCTTGTTGTCATGGAGGTGAGCAAAATAGGACGAAAACGCCGGGCAACGGCTTTCATCATGGCTTCCCTGATCTCCAGACCTGCATCTTTTTGTTTGTTAAAATAATCCATTAAAACAACGCTATCATTCACCACAACGCCAGTGAGGGCGACCATACCGAACAAGGAAATAAAGCTGACATCATGCCCCAAAAGATAATGCCCCCAAATGGCACCGACAATGCCAAACGGAATAGCGATCATGATGACAACAGGTTGCAGATAGCTTCTGAGTTGAGAGCCTAAAAGCACATAAATTAGCAACAGTGCAATCACCATATTGCGCCCTAAACTGGCTAAATCTTCAGCTTGCTCCCGGCTTTCCCCTTCAAAGCTGTAAGAAAGGCCAGTATATTTTGCACCCAGCTGCGGTAAAATATTTGCCCGCAGATCACCAATCACATCTGTTGGCGTTGTGATGTCGTAATCGACATCGGCAGTTACACTTACAATTCTGCGACCATTGACGGTATTGATTTTTGAATAGCCTAATTGTTCCTTGATTGTAACAACAGAAGAAAGCGGAACTTCACTCCCATCACTGAGACGAATACGCGCTTGATTAAGGTAATCCAGGCTTTCACGTTGCTCTTTTGGGTATCTGACATAGACAATAACTTCCGAGCTTCCGCGCTGAAAACGTTGAACTTCCAGTCCAAAAAAGGCATAGCGCAACTGATCGCCAAGTGCTGCGGGTGTTAATCCGGCAGCATAGCCTTCATCATTGAGCTTAAAAACATATTCGGTTTTACCAAGCTCAAAGCTATCGTCGATATCAAGTGTGCCGTCAATTGATGCGATCGCCTTCTTAAGATCATCAGAAGCTGCATCGAGTATGGCTTCATTCTTGTGCGATAGCTCGATTTCAATATCTGCCGCCTCTCCAATGAGTGAGCTTTCAAATTCCAGTGTTTCGATGCTCGGCAAATCCTTGATACGCTCGCGCACCATGTTTTCAACTTCGGATGACGATACATCGCGTAGATCAGATTGTATCAGCCCTATCCTCACCTGACCGATATTACTGGATTGTGAACTGCTGGCACTTGCACCCGGATTGCTCTCAGTGGCAATCTCGCCAATGCTTACAGATATGCTTTTAAAAGGGCTTTCGGCGGCTTTACTGAGCTCTTCTTCAAGCTCCAGAACTTCTTTTTCAATCCGCAAAAGGGTGTTTTTTGTGAGGGTAAAAGGCGTGCCCTCTTCCATGCGGACTTTAACGGCAACTTTATCGCCTTCTACATTCGGGAAAAAGATAAACCGTACCATCCCAGATTGAAACATTGCGACGGTAATGATCATCAGGCCAATGAAGGCGGCAAAAGTTGCATAGCGCCATTTCACAACAAAGACCGCCGCAGGAACAACAACGCGCTCTATCGTCCAGGCCAGCCCATCTGCAAAGCGGTTGCGGAGCACTGCCATTATCCCTTTGCTCCATCGCCCTGGATGCGAGAGATGCGCAGGCAGGATAAAGTAAGCTTCGATCAGGGATATGACCAGAATCGGAATTACAACAATTGGGATGAACTTAATAATTTCGCCCAATGTTCCTGTGCTGAATAATAAAGGTGCAAAGGCTGCGATGGTCGTCGAAACGCCAATTGTAACGGGCGCGATAACATTGCGAACGCCTTTTAGGACACGCTGCGTTCCGTGAATGCCTTTTTCACGCTCTTGCGCTTCAAAAATACTTTCGCCCGTGACAATCGCATCATCAACAACAATCCCTAACACAACAATCAGGGCAAAAAGGGAAATCATATTAATGCTATAACCCAGAAAATGGATACACATCAGCCCGCCAAGGAAAGAAACGGGAATTGCAACGCTTGTCCAAAAAGCAAGCTTGAGATCAAGGAATAAAAGCAAGATTAGGAAAACCAGCATAAAGCCCAGAATGGAATTACGCAGCATGAGATTAATACGATCTTTCAAAGCCGTTGTTTCATCGTTTTGAATAGACAATGTTAGCCCTTCGGGTAATTCAACAGAGGATGCATAATTTTTGGCTGTCTCTGCGATCTCCAGCGTATCTTCGGTCACAGAGCGATTGATGGTAATAAAGGCTGCGCGCTCGCCGTTATATTTGCTAATCAGGTTCACATCCTCGAACCCGTCATTGATTGTGGCAATATTTCCGAGCGTTAATTTTGTACCGTCTTCCAGTGTGCGCAGAACGATTTTTTCAAAATCAGTGCCGACAACCCCTTTTTCCTGAATGCGAAGCAAGATTTCACCTTGTGCTGATTCCACTGTGCCGGCTGGAATATCAATGGAATAGCTCTGCACGGCGCGCCCGACATCAGCAAGGGACATACCGTAATTCCGAAGTGTTTCCTCGGAAACCTCAATTGAAATCTCGTAATCACGAATACCGCTAATGCTGGTTAAAGCAATGCCGGGAAGTTGTTTTAGCTCATCCTCTATGGTTTCTGCCCAGAATTTGAGAGTTTCTTCGGGGACATTGCCATGCAGGGCGAAATTGAGGACTTCAGGGGTGATTTTTGCTTTGACAATGATGGGACGTTCAGCATCTTCGGGCGGAAAATCGGATAGCCCATTCACAGCGGTTTCCACATCATTATAGACATCATCGCCATTGGCAAAATCTTCGAGTTCCACCTGTATGGAGCCATAGCCCTCGGAGGCCGTGGATGATATACGTTCAACGCCTTCTGTGCCAATCAGCGCTTCTTCAACTCTGCTGGTGATGGAATCGGCGACTTCGAAAGGTGTTGCACCCGGATAGGGAACGGAAATGGAGATGCGTTTTGGATCAACGGATGGGAAGGTTTCCGAGCGCATATTCATAACGCTGAAAATCCCGCCCAAAAGAAACAGCATCATCAAGATATTGGCGGCAACGTGGTTATTCGCAAACCATGCCACAAGTCCTTTATTGTATGGATTTAAATCTTGATCACTCATTCTCTGATCCACCTGCTTGACTTTCTGCTTGACTTTGCGCCTGGTTTTGCATTTGTGTTTTAATCGTCATACCTTCTACAGCGCCTGGCATTTTACTGATAACGATTTGTACCGGGCCATTTTTGCCACGCGTAACCACATAATCATTGGAGATAAACACAATCTCCGCATCCAGCGGGTGAATGATGTTGGCATCATCAACCATCCAGATTATTTGTCCCTTTTGCATAGCCATTGCAGGAATTGCCAGCGCTTTTTCTATGGTTTTTCCTTGAATGACAATTTCGACAAAAATACCCGGCAAAATATCAGCTGGAACCTCCTGAAAGCCGATACTGATATTGGCAAAACGTGTTTGGTTATTAAGGGACGAGACGCCGCGCTTTATCATTCCGGAAGCTGTTTTCACTGCGCCTAAATGCTCATAGCGAATGGTGATCTCAGGGTTATCGCTTTTTAAAAGCCAATTGAGCTGATCATCTTTAAAAGATGTCTGTACCTCCAGATTTTTAAGATCATAAACACTGCCGTAACTCTGACCTGCGGAAATAACCTGCCCAACCTCTAGATTGGCGGACAAAACGCGTCCTGCGAATGGTAGTGAAAATTTTGCACGCCCCAAATCAAGCCTGGCATTTTCCAATTGCGCTTTAGCAGCTTTTAAATTGGCCCAGGCTTCGGCTTTTTGGGGTTTGCGCGCCACCAGATAAGGTACCGGCTTATCTCCATTGATTTGTTTCCATTCGGCCTCTGCCGCTTTGGCTTCGGCTTCTTCAAGATTAAAGGCAGTGCGCGCTTGTGCGACCGATGATTCGAGCCTTTGGATTTCCAATTCAAAATCAAGCGGTTCAATTTCAAATAGTACTTCATCCGCTTCAAATTGACCGCCTTCGAAGAATTTGTCATTAACGCCAACAACCTTTCCGCTGACCTGTGGGACAATTGATATATTCGAGCGTGCAGCGACAACGCCCGTTGTCTCAAATGCGATTCGAAATGGCGCAGGTGAAACAAGCTTTGTCTCGGCAAATAAGATGCGATCAGTTGCAGTATTCTCTGAAAGTGGCTTTTTATTGGCCTTTAGCATGAAAGAAACAGACAAAGATCCGACCACAAAGGCGATGACAAGAACGAGCTGAATAATACCCAGAACAATGTGCCGTTCCCCTTCATGACTATCCGTATGGATTGCAGTTTTACCGGCAGGTTTTTTATCTGCCTTTTTGCTCTCTTTTTGAACAGTCTTATTCACCTTAGTTTTCTTAGGTTCGCTCTTCTTTGCCATCTGTTTGGCCTTCCTTTATATTATTTTTTTTATGCTCATTGTGATCACAAACGTCACTCTCATTTTCATTCTCATTCAACCAATCGCCACCAAGGGCAAGATAGAGGGCAATGCGAGCATTCCATCTTGCTTGTTGTGTGACCAGCAAATTTTGCTGGGCAAGGTAATAATCACGCTCTGCGGCTAGATAATCGCGCAATGATTCGATGCCGCGCAAATAGCGCTCTTCGACGATATCCCGCGCTGATTTAAGCGCTACCACAGATGCCTGATCATTATCCAGCTCACGCCCCAGCTCATATTCACCTTTCAAATTTGTCTCAACCTCACGCATGGCATTTAACACATCATCGGCATAACTTGCCGCCATGGCACGTGCCTCAGATTTTTGTAAATCAATATTGGCGCGCAAAGCACCGCCTGCAAAAATCTGATTTGTGATGTTTGCAAGAATTGAGCCAGCCAGTTGATCGGCGCTCAAGAGATTATTGGTAGTCTCTCCATCAAAACCTAAACTTCCGCCCAGTGACAGGGATGGGTATAGATCAGCAATGGCAACGCCAATATCGGCATTAGCAGCTTTGACGCGCAATTCCGATGCGCGTAAATCCGGCCTGCGGTCAAGCAAATGGGCAGGCAGGCAAATGGCCACATCAACCGGCGGCGATAAGACTGGAAAATCGGATGCAAACGGGTCAGTTGTCCCAGGCACCTGGCCTAATAAAACATCGAGGCGGTAAGATGCATCGGCGATAAGGCGGTTATAGCGATGAATGTCGGCCTGTGCGATTTTAAGATTATTGCGCGCGCCCAAAACATCTTGCGGCCTTGTATTCTGCGCGCCCATTTCATAGCGCCTTTCAACGATTTTCAGCGTATCAAGGCGGTTTTGCGCGCTTTTTTCCGACAGATCAAGCAAAGCTTTATTCACGGCAATTTCAACGCGCAAATTTAAAAGCTGGGCAATCAGGGAGTGGGTTAGCGCCTCTTTATCATAAATACCGGCGAGAAGGTTAGCATCGGCAGCTTCTACGGAACGCCTGATTTTTCCAAAGAGATCAATCTCCCAGGAACTGTTCAAAGCAATGTCATAATTTGTTGAAAATGTACGGTCACTGCTAAACAGGCTGCTACCGGTAAAACTGCGTGATGCGGTTTTATCAGCGCCTAAAGTCGGGAAAAATGCACCGCTAGCGATTCTTTGGCGTGCTTCTGCCTGTATGATGCGCTCGGAAGCTTCTGTCAGTTGTAAATTTTGATCAAGAAGTTGATCGACATAGCTGCTGAGTAGCGGATCGTCAATGCGCTCCCACCATTTGCTCATGGATTGGTAGGGGCCTGTCTCTTGATACAGCGCGTTTATAAATCCAGATTGCGGGTCTGTTTGCGCTTTTGAAAAGGGCCGAAAAAAGTCAGGGCCGAGCGTGCAGCCGCTTAATAAAAGGAGGCTTAATGCATATATCCATAAATGCTTTGCAGCGGGAACACATCTAGTCATAAAAGCCTATTCTCCGAAACGGATTTTATTAAACATTATTTATATATACGCAAAGCCCCTATCAATCCAGTCCCAAGGGTCATTTCATTTTATACTTGGAAAACGTGAATATTTTTCGATATAAGGAAAGATATAGTCGTCAAAAAAGAGTTTAAAGTGCGCCGTGTTAAAAGTTGTCATTAGTGCTTGTACATATAAGCGCCCCGAAGGATTAAAAGCGCTTTTGGAATCGCTGCAAGAGATTGAAATACCACGTGATATCGCATTAAGCATTCGTATTATCGACAATGAAGATATGCCTGCTGCCGAAGAATTAGTGAGGCAGTTTTCAGAAGATATGCCTTGCCCACTTTACTATGTGAATGAAACAGATCCGGGGATTGCGCCTGCACGCAATCGTGCCCTTATTGAGGCCAAAGGGGATGATTTCCTTGCATTTATTGATGATGATGAAACCGCGCATAAGGCTTGGCTCAAAGAGCTTTTACAGGCTCAAAAAGAAAATCATGCGCAATTTGTTCAGGGACCCGTTGTGATGACAGTTGAAGACAATAAGGATGCCTGGTGGCTTGAGACGATCCTTTTCAAGCTCAAAGATTTTCCCAATCACGCTGAACGGCACGAAGCATGGAGCAATAATGTCCTGATTGATATGAATTTTGTGCGTGAGCATGATTTGGCATTTGATCCTGCGTTAAGATTTGACGGCGGTGAGGATACTTTATTTTTCCAGCAAATGACGGCAAAAAGGGGGAAAGGTGTTTTTGCATCTCATGCGATTGTTTATGAAACACAGCCCAAAGAACGCCTGAATTGGTCATGGGCCATAAGGCGGCAATTTCGCAATGGTAATACGCGCGCGATGATTGCGCGGAAAACAAAGCCACCGTTAAAAGCATTCCTACATTCCACCATCAGAGCGGCGGGATGTTTTGTTTTTAGCCTTATTCACCTGCCGGCTGCGCTTATTAAAGGCCGCGTTGGAGTTGCAAATTGCATGGCTTATGCTGCGCGCTGTGCTGGGGTTTTGTGGGGCATAGTGGGCAGGCAATATCTGGAATATAACAGGAGTAAAACATCATGACACAGAAATGCCTTATCATTATTCCATGTCTGAATGAAGAGCACTATATTCAAGGCCTTGTCGACAAGCTTGTGCATGATACGGAAGATTTGGATGTGCAGATCATTATTGCTGATGGTGGCAGCAGTGATAAAACCCCGATCATTGCAAAGCAGCTCCAAGAGACTCATGAGAATGTTGTCTATTTGCACAATCCGAGGCGTATCCAAAGTGCAGCAATTAACCTAGCCGTACAGGAATATGGTGCGGCGGCTGAATATCTTATTCGCATTGATGCGCATGCGGATTACCCGGATGATTTCTGTAAGGTTTTGCTTGCAGAAGCCAAAGATAAAAAAGCGGATTCAGTTGTTGTTTCGATGAATACTATCGGCAGGCAAGGCTTTCAAAAAGCAGTTGCAGCCGCGCAAAATTCCAAATTAGGCAATGGCGGCTCAGCGCATCGCAATGCTGAAAAAGACGGGAAATGGGTTGATCACGGGCATCATGCCCTGATGCGCATTGATGCCTTTCAGGATGTCGATGGTTATGATGAAACATTCTCGCATAATGAAGATGCAGAGCTGGATATTCGCCTCAATAAAGCGGGCTATAAAATCTGGCTGACGGGAAAGACGGATATGATTTACTATCCACGGTCTTCCCCTATGCCTTTATTCCGGCAATATTATAAATTCGGTGAAGGGCGCATTAGAACATTACTCAAACATAAAGCAAAACCGCATTTGCGCCAGATGATCCCGGTTGGCGTTGCTCCTGCAGTTGCTTTATCCTTTTTATCGCCTTTTGCGGATATTCTCGCATGGCCGATGTGGATATGGGCGATCATTTGTATTGGATACGGAATCAAGCTTGCGATTGATGATCATGAGAATGCCTATTTTCTTTCTGGCCCCGCAGCAATGATTATGCATTTTGCCTGGTCGCTGGGATTTTGGAAGGGGCTGATTTGCAATTTTGATCAGCTTAAAGGATAAGAATCATGACCAAATGTGAGATTGATATTTGCATTTGCACCTTCCAAAGGCCGCATATTGTTGAAACGCTGAAATCGATTGCTGCGATGCAGATTGATCCTGATTGGTCGCTGCGGGTTATTATTGCCGATAATGATGAAACACCGTCATCCAAAGCAACCATCATGCCGCTGGAAAAAGAGCTGCCATTCGCGCTCATCTATATTCATGCACCCGCGCGCAATATCTCTATCGCCCGCAATGCTTGTCTGGATGCAGCGAAAGCACCGCTGGTAGCGTTTATTGATGATGATGAAATTGTTGATGAAAACTGGCTTGGCGAAATGCTCGCCCGTCTTGATGCCACAAACGCCGATGCGGTGATTGGCCCGGTAAAAGCGATCTATCAGGAAAGCTGCCCCAGATGGGTGAAAGAGGGCGATTATCATTCCCGCGCTGCGGTCTATGTGGATGGTAAGATTGTTACGGGCTATACAGCCAATGTTTTGTTTGATCAAACTGCCAAGCCATTTAAAGACAAACGCTTTCGGCTGGAATTAGGGCGTACGGGCGGCGAGGATTCTACATTTCTAAAAGAAGCCTATCTTGATGGTGCAAAAATTGAATATGCAGCAAATGCTATCGTCACAGAGATTATTCCCCATGAGCGCACAACATTCTCATGGCTCGCAAAGCGGCGTTTTCGCGAAGGGCAAACCCACGGCTTGATGCTGCAGGAAATGCAAAAAGCGAGCGCTGTTCATGCCTTTAAGAATACAGGGGTTGCTGCAGCAAAAGCTGCTATTTCATGGCTCGCCGCGCCGTTCTTTTTCCCGTGGAAACACCGTATGTATTTCTGGCTTTTGCGCGGGATTATGCATGCGGGGGTTGCCTCGCATTTATGCGGCAAAGCGACATTGGTGCAATATGGGGAGAATATGCAAGAGACGATGGATGGGGTTTAACATCATCAATCGACCTAGCGTTCAGAGAGGCCGAAAGCTATTAGAATTTCCTGAAATTGTTCAACTAAAGCGCTTAGCGCGTAATGGTAAAAAATGTCGATAAGAAAAAAATATCATAAACAGGTCTGAAATTCCTATTGATCTTTAAAGATCCGGCAGCGAACTACTCTCCCACGCCTTAAGACGCAGTACCATCGTCGCTAAGAGGTTTCACGGTCCAGTTCGGGATGGGATGGGGTGTTTCACTCTCGCTATAACCACCGGATCATTGAAAACCAATAAGATTGAAAAGACATGTCTTTAGACAATTTTAAGTGGACTTAATACTACGCGCAATATTTCCGATAAGGCCAAAAGGCCTAGCGGATAAGAATTCAAGCCAATCGAGCAATTAGTAATGGTTAGCTTCATGCGTTACCGCACTTCCACATCCATCCTATCAACGTGGTGGTCTTCCACGGCTCTGATAGGGAGTCCTGGTATTGAAGGGGGCTTCCCGCTTAGATGCTTTCAGCGGTTATCCTGTCCGAACATAGCTACTCTGCAGTGCTCCTGGCGGAACAACAGATACACCAGAGGTTCGTTCACCCCGGTCCTCTCGTACTAAGGGCAACTCTTCTCAAGACTCCAACTCCCACGGCAGATAGGGACCGAACTGTCTCACGACGTTCTGAACCCAGCTCACGTACCTCTTTAAATGGCGAACAGCCATACCCTTGGGACCTGCTCCAGCCCCAGGATGAGATGAGCCGACATCGAGGTGCCAAACAGCGCCGTCGCTGTGGACGCTTGGGCGCTATCAGCCTGTTATCCCTAGAGTACCTTTTATCCGTTGAGCGATGGCCCTTCCATGCGGAACCACCGGATCACTATGACCG
>CAWUJS010000015.1:0-33544 GCA_963922705.1 uncultured Alphaproteobacteria bacterium
GGATGACGGTATTGAGGCAGAAACCGGGCTATTAAATCCAAATGCAATCGCCATGCCCTTAAGTGCTATTACTGTAGTCTATTAGCTTTTTTTAGCAAAGTAACGATCACATGCTTTTTTAAGCTCTTCTTCCATTTGCGCGCCGACCGCACCTCCATAGCCATCCATTTTTTTGTTAATAATGACTGTCAATGTTTTTTGATGTGCTTCAATAATGGCGATTGCATCTCGATCCAACTCTTTTATGCCTTCAAGGAAGCTAAGCATCACGTTTGCAAGATTTCCTATAAGATTATATTTGAAAGTAGTTGCATTTGCTTTTAATTGCATGACTGGAGCGGTTAGGTCATGAACAGCCTCAGCTTTTCCAGAATCTGATGCCTTAGCTTTATCAATGGCTACAGTTAATTTGTCCAGATATTCTTGTGCTAGCGGCGCAAAATCAACATCATTATTATCAATCACGGTTTGGCATTCTTCAATGACTCTTCCATCAATTTTACCGGTACCAATTTTTTGCTGCAACGATGTATCGGCTTTTACGATTTTGGGTTTATTTGGTTCTTTATTTTGCATAATAATTTTCATTTTTGGAGGATTACATTTTAATTCTATTATTCAGTTGAGCGACGCTTTGGACCTTTATAATTTGCTATCACACGCCGTCTGCGATCAGGTCCAAAATAGTCGGCTGTTTCAACAAAATCACGCGGTTTATTGATAACATACGCGATTCTGCGTGCTAAGTCATTGGCAGAAAATGGTTTGACAAGAAATTCAGTGACTCCCTTGTCACGCGCCTGTGCTACACGCGGCAAAGCGCTGTAACCGGTCATCATAATGATTGGAACCATTTTATTTGGTGAGGTTTTTTCATTACGAATTTTATAAACCAGATCAATTCCACTCATTGGGGTCATATGCCAATCTACGATAACAATATCAGGATTTTTCTTACAAAAAAGCCTGAATCCCTCAGCGCCATCATTTGCTTTTAAAATATTGCCAACACCCAGGGTTTCCAAAATGGAAACTACAAGCTTTTGCATTGGTGCAGTATCTTCTACAATAAGAATTTCTAAACGTTCAAATTTGAAACCCATAGCTTTTTTATAATCAATCTTTAAAAAATTATAACTAGATTAATCATAAGCATTCTACACATAAAACAAAACCCCAGTTTTATAGAATATACTATGATATTTATAAATGATTTTTGGGAGGGGCAGATTTATTATATCCTTTAGGTTATGCATTTGATACTGGAGGATAGGTTTTTTTCTTTTGCTTTCTCAGCATAATAATACCAACCCCGGTCATTGTTAGGAGGCCACCGAAAATGATTCCGCTATGCAGGGTTTCATCGAATAAGATGATACCTAGAGCAACGCCAAATACCGGGAGCAAGAGGGTGAGGTTTGGCAATATAGAGAGCTGATTACGGCTTATCAGTCGTTGCCACACTGTGTGGGAAGCACTCGCAACGAAAACCTGAAAGAGCAGGCAGGGGATAAGAATGAAATAATTAACATTGTGCCATGGAATTTCTGTTGGGTTTTCCATGATAAAGGCAATGAAGAGAACAGGAACGATTCCTAAAAGATGCAAATGTGCAATGTAATTCAGTGGGGATATGTCACTTAGAACTTTTTGTCGCGTGAAGGATAGAGCAACCATAAATATTGAAAATAATAACGCCGCTATGCCTGTTAATGATGGTTGTTCTTGTGGTAAGCCGACAAGGACGATAATACCTGCAATGCCGCAGAGCATACCGAATACAGTCCGCCAGCCGATTTTTTCTTTGAATAGCAACCAGCCTAAACATGCGGAGAATATTATTTGTGTTTGCATCACAATATTGACAGTTGATATATCGAGTTTATCAACACTCCATATCAATGAACCCCAATGCAAAACCCCAAGAAAAACCGAAATCTGAAACATTAGGATGAATTTATCTTTTGGCAATGGACGAAAGAAAGCGCCAAAGAATATACAAGCAAGCGAGAGCCTTAAGACCAAACCGGTAAATGGAGGAACTTCCAGTGTCACATATTTTGTGATAGCGGAGTTGGCTGCCCAAATGAAGATTACCAAAACCCCAAGGCAGAGATCTCTGTACGAGACCATCTACGCAACATCCTTGAGGCTGCCCATGGATGTGACAATGCTCCACTCCTCATCCGTTACCGGGGATACAGACAGGCGAACTTGTTTGACCACTTGCATATTGGATAAAACAGGGTGTGCTTTTAAATCAGCAAGTGTGATGGGGTTTTCCAGCGCTTGTACAGGCTTTACATCAACCGTTACGAATTTTCCATCTTCGTTCTTTTCCGGATC
Organism: uncultured Alphaproteobacteria bacterium; assembly: GCA_963922705.1. Classification (GTDB taxonomy): domain Bacteria; phylum Pseudomonadota; class Alphaproteobacteria; order Micavibrionales; family Micavibrionaceae; genus TMED27. The sequence goes on from CAWUJS010000015.1 coordinate 2,347, forward strand.
AGGATCGGTGTAGGCTTCGGATGTGATTTCGATGATCCCAACAATCTCTTTGCCTTCGTTGGAATGGTAGAAAAATCCTTTATCGCCGGGCTTCATAGCGGCAAGGTTATTGCGTGCCTGATAATTGCGGACACGCTTTTCCCAGCGTCCTTCGCCTTTTTCGCATTGATCATCCCATGAAAATTTGTAGGGTTCTGATTTTAAAAGCCAGTAAGCCATAGTGTCTCCTAATATTTGAAAGGTCTGTTGAGCATATCTTCTATTGCTTGATCTAGTGTTTTAGCCCCTGAAAGGCAATCATTGACAGCCTGTATGATCGGCATATCAACGGCATAATTCTTTGCCAGCGCAAGGGCTGAATTCGCTGTATGGACGCCTTCTGTGACTGCATTGCGTGAGCCGAGGATATCCTCCAGGGATTTACCTTCTCCTAAAGCAGCGCCAAGGGAATAGTTACGCGATTGCATGGAGGATGCGGTGAGCATGAGATCACCAATGCCGCACATGCCAAGTAATGTTTCTTTTTGCGCGCCCATCGCAACGCCAAGGCGCGCAATTTCAGCAACGCCGCGTGTTAGCAAAGCAGCGCGTGCGCTATCGCCCAAATTGCGCCCATACACAATACCGCAGGCAATAGCGATAACATTTTTAATCGCACCGCCTAGCTGTACGCCTATAATATCGTTACTGACATATGGTCTAAAGCCTTTAACGCCAAGGGCTTTTTGGAGTTCCTTGCCGATATCTTCGTCTTTGACGCCAATCGTTGCCGCCGCAGGCATGCCGGATGCGACTTCGCGGGCAAAGGTGGGGCCTGTTAAGATGGCAATCGGCACATCGGGAATTTCTTCTTCACAAATGACAGAGAGAAGCTTGCCTGTATCAAGTTCTATGCCTTTTGAGCAGAGTACAAGCGTATTGCCGTTTGATAAGTCATTTTTTATGGTCTGAAGCGTTTGACGCATATATTGTGCAGGGGTTACGAGCAGAACAATATCCCGGCTTGCTGCTTCGTGAATATTATCGGTTGCTTTAAGCGTTTTATCGAGCGTAATGCCAGACAAGAAAACAGGATTTTCATGTTTGACATTGATCGATGCAACGACGTCACTTTCCATCGCCCACAGCAATACATCTCGGCCGTCTTTTGCAAGAACCTGCGCGAGTGCTGTCCCCCATGCACCGCCGCCAATGATACCGATTGCTGGATTAGATGTGGGCATTGCCTTCCCCTTTTTTAAGCTTTAATACCAGCACCTTGACGTGGTTCTGCGAAGGGGTCAAGAGGCCAGCGGGGTTTTGCCCTGAAATCAAGGGGATCGCTTTTGCCGTTTTGAAGGTGCTCAAACCCTGCCCACGCAATCATAGCCGCATTATCTCCGCATAAAGATAAAGGCGGTGCGTATGTGTGTATATTCTGTATTTTGCTAATGTCATTGAGTTTTTCACGAATCGCTGCGTTGGCGGCAACACCTCCGGAGACAACCAAAGTCGGCGTTTCAACACTGTATTCAGCATTAAAACGCTCAATTGCACGCATGCAGCGGTCAGCAATAATATTTGCTACAGTATCTTGAAATGCATAGGCCAGATCAGCGATATCTTCACGTTTAAGTTTTCCTTCGGGTAAAGATTCGACAGTTTGGCGTATGGCCGTTTTCAAACCGGAAAATGAGAAATCCAGTTCTTTTCGCCCTTTCATCGGGCTGGGGAGAGGAAAACGTTTAAGGGCATGATCTGGATTGCTGCATTCCATGGCGATTTTTTGGATTTCAGGGCCGCCAGGATAAGGAAGCCCCATGAGTTTTGCTGATTTATCAAAACATTCGCCAGCCGCATCGTCCAAAGTTGTGCCCCATCTTTTATAAATGCCAATATCTTCGCATACAAGAATTTGCGTATGACCGCCAGAGACAAGAAGAAGAAGATAGGGAAAGACAGTATCATCCGTCAGGCGCGGCGTTAGGGCATGGCCTTCAAGGTGATTAACCGCAAGGAAAGGTATGTTTTTCGCGGCAGCTATTGCTTTGCCGGCGACCATGCCAATCATCACACCACCAATAAGGCCGGGGCCGCTGGTGGCGGCAATGCCGTCTAAATCATCGTACGTACAGTTGGCATCCTCAAGCGCGGCTGTGATCAGCGTATGAATATGATCAATATGCGCCCGCGCTGCGACTTCCGGGACAACGCCACCGAATGCACGATGTTCTTCTAGCTGAGAGAGCACAAGATTGGATAGAATGCGCTGTTCTTTTGGTGCATTTCCATCAATAATGGCAATTGCAGTCTCATCGCAGGATGTTTCAATACCAAGAATTTTCATGTGCGCATTTTTAACCGCTAAGTCGCCAGTTCACAAAGAAAAAATAAATTTAAGCTTGGTATCTTTGTGTCCTGATGGTTTTATTCTGAGCAATAATTTGTAATTTAGCACTATGAAAAAAATTTTAAAAATCGGTACACGTGGATCACCTTTGGCCTTGCGGCAAACGCAAATGGTTGAGGATGCTTTGGCGCAAAAGTTTCCAGATTTGGAAATTCAGCAGGTCGTTATTCAAACCTCTGGTGACTGGCGCCCCGAAGATGGCGAAACACGGCTGCCTGCAAATGCTGGCGGGAAAGCCCAGTTTGCCAAGGAAATTGAAGAAGCGCTCTTTGCAGGAGAAATTGATGCGGCGGTCCATTCCATGAAGGATATGGATTCTCATTTACCTAAGGGGTTGGTAATTGATCACATGTTACCACGCGAAGATGCGCGTGATTGTTTATTATTTTCTGATGATTTAGTCAAAAATAACTATAAAACCATAGCGCAAATACCGTCTCAAATTACTGTTGGTACATCGAGTGTAAGACGTGAGGCTTTTTTACGGCAAAAACGTTCCGATTTCAAATTTCAGGTTTTGAGAGGAAACGTACAGACACGTATTGAAAAGGTGCGATCCGGTCAGGTCGATGGAACGATGCTTGCTATGGCTGGGCTAAAACGTCTTGGGCTTGAGCGTGAAGCGGATATGGTTTTGAGTATCGATGACATGCTCCCTGCCGCTGCGCAAGGGGCTGTGGGGATTGAGGTGCGTGAGGAGGATGAAGAAGCTTTGTCTATTTTCAACGAAATTTCAGATTTTAAAACAGTGCTTTGTGTTAAAGCAGAACGGGCAGCATTAAGGGCATTGAATGGTGGGTGTCATAGCCCTATCGGTGCTTATGCAGTTTTGAAAAATGATGAAATGTGGCTGCGCATCTGTGTTGCTTCTATGGATAGCGTACAGGTTTTTGAAGATGATATTCGCGGTATCGTTTATTCTGCAGACGAGGCTGAATCACTTGGGTACCAAGTTGGCGAAAAGCTAAAATCTATCATACCTGCCGGGATTTTAGCATGAGCGCTCTCATTGTTATTACCAGGCCTGAGCCTGATGCAAGCGACTATGCGAAAGAACTTCAGGATTTAGGTTATGATGTCCTTATTGAGCCAATGCTTGAGATGAAAGCTTTGCCTTTTAAAGACCCTGATTTTTCCCAATATGATGGAATTTTAGCAACCAGCGCAAATGCTATAAGATTTTTCGGGCAAGGGAGCGGCAAGCCAGGCAATATTCCTGTCTATTGTGTTGGTAAGCATACTGCAGCGATAGCGCGTGATTTTGGCTTTTCTGACGTTATTTCCGTCAATGGAACGGGCATTGACTTATATACGCATATTTTGTCTTTGCCTGATGTAAACGCAAAAAATCTACTCCATATCTGCGGTCGGTATGTCGCTTTTCCTCTGGCAAAAAAATTGAATGAACATAATTTATCAGTAAAAATTTTAGAGGTTTATGATTCTCTTCTGGTTCATCAATTTTCCAAAGAATTTATCGATGCGCTTAATGCTAAAAAAATCAATGCCATCACTTTTTTTTCAAAACGTACAAGCGAGGCTTTTGTTAAAAATGTGCAATTGCATCAATGTGAAAATTTGTTTTCAGGCATAAAAGCTTTGTCAATTAGTGAGGCCGTGCTAAATTATGTGCGTATTTTGCCCTGGCAGCAATCATATGCATCAAAAAGCCCTGATAGAGAGGGCATGTTGCAAATCATCGATATGTGCGTTTCACACGATAATTAAGGAGAGAATTCAGTGAGTAAAAAAGGCATTCAAAATGCAGAGCAGATTATTGAGGCGTTTGGCGGTATTCGGCCCATGGCCAAAAAATTAGAGGTTGCCGTTACAACTGTTCAGGGTTGGAAAAAAAGGAATGTTATTCCAGCAGCGCGCCGTGATGCTATTGTGCAAGCAGCCAAGGATAATGATGTTGATCTTGGCGATTTACTGGATACGGGACAGGCAAATGATATTAAGCCGGATGAAGATAAGAATCAGGACAAAGCCACTGAAAAATCTTTAGATAATGATAGTGATAATAAAGATGAAGGTGATGCTCTTGAAGGTGATTCTTTGCCTGAAGTGATCACTACATCAGAAGAGCTTGATCACGAGACAAAATTAGAAAAGGTGGACGCAACAGCAATTACAGAAAACACTACAGAACCGCCGCAAAAAACAGCGGAAGAGAAAATTTTAGAACAACAGCTATCTTCTTCTGATGATAAGAATTGCTCTGGCAGTTATAAATTTTCTCTTATTTTGGCGATTGCCGTTATTCTGGGCTTTTTGGCGATTGCAGCTTATTTCTGGCAAAAATCCAATGCAGAACGCGCAGCAGAAGCAGCTCGTCTTGCAGAATTAGAGCGTCAGCGAATAGAAGCGGAGCAGCTTGCAGCGGCTGAGGCTGTGAAAAATGAGCAAGGATTTCTTGGAAATATTATCCCTAAAGATTTGAATGAAAAGCTAAACGGATTACAAGAGCAGGCTGAAGATCTGCAAGCTGGACTTAGTGCTACTGCGCAAATTGTTAAGGAAAAGGCGAAGGCCGTTTCAGATGATGTTTTGGCAGAAGAAGCCGGTAATTTGGAACAACGCCTTCAAAAATTGAACATACATATACAAGATATAACGGGTAAACCCGTCTTGGCAGGTATGTTATCGCGTATTGAAAATCTTCAGATTAGTCCGGAAGGCAATGAGTTTTTGGCCCAGACAGTCGTTGAGCTTAATACTCTGTTTGAAAATTTAAAATCTAATTCCGTGCAAGACTTTGATACCGATGATCCGTCGATTAATGCCACTATTGACGCTGCGCGTCAGGATAATGAAACATTAGGGCATAGTTTGAAATCTGTTCCGCAGGAAGATTTAAAAGCAGCGGCGATATTGCTTGGTATGGCGCAATTAAGATCGGCGCTTAATCGTGATAATGCTGCTTTTGAAAACGATCTCTTGCTTTTGAAACAAACAGTTGGCGATGATAATCAGGAACTTTTAGAAGCTCTGGATCGTCTGTCTCCGCATGCAAAAAGTGGTGTTTTAACACTGGGTGGTTTATCAAATGAGTTCAGGAGTTTTGCCGGTGATGCAGTTGCTGCGTCTTTGACTGGCGAGGATGTTTCAGTTCAGGAACGTGCAAAAGCGCGAATGAATGAGCTTTTTAGTGTTACAAAAGATGGTGAACTGATCACAGGAACAGATACACAAGCAGCTTTGGTTGAGGCAGAACAAAAATTACAAAATGGTCAGATAGAAGGTGCCATTCAAGTTGTAGAAGGCATGGATAACAGGGCAACTGAAGTTTTTAAACCCTGGCTGGGGAAGGCAAGAGCAACGCTTGATGCTCAAAAAGCAAAGAGTATTGTTGCCGATACAATCAGCGGTTATACTACTGGTGGTAAGCTAATCCGTAATGAAGAGCTTGGGATTAATATTTATACACCCAAAAAACCTGTTACAGATTGACAGGCAAAATTGATGGGTTCTGACTCTAATTTGGAATAACTGTATATGCTCAAAACAATCTTATTTCTTGTTAAAGCCGGACTAACTATTGGAATTCTCTTATGGCTTTCTGAACAAGAAGGCCGTGTGAATATTGATTGGCTAGGATATACAATTAACGTACATGTCGGTTTGTTTTTGGCCGGATTGCTTATCGTCATACTGGCTGCAATTTTTATTTACCGTGTGATTCGCATGTTTGTTGATTTTCCATCAAGCTATCGTTATTATAGCAAATTGCGTGCGAAAAAATTAGGATACAGATCTCTTACGTTAGGTTTAACCGCCGTTGCTGCGGGAGATGCAAAAGCTGCCGTTAAACATGCACAAAAAGCAAGAAACCTGCTTCCGGAAGATAGAGGCTTACCATTATTACTGGAAGCACAGGCTGCGCGGCTCGATGGACGCGAAGATGATGCACAGACTAACTTTGCCGGATTGTTAGAAAATAAGGACACCTCCTTTTTAGGTGTGCGTGGATTATTGCAATCGGCATTAGATCGTGGTGATCGCGATGGTGCTATTGAACTTGCGCGCCATGCGCTTAAACTCTACCCAAAACAGCCCTGGATTTTGCGTACAGCGTATGATTTGGAAATCTCAATGCAGCTATGGCAAAATGCGGAAGAGACGCTCAAACGTGCTGTCAAAGCCGGGGCTATCACCAAAGAGCGAAGCATGAGTGATCGCATCGCTATGGCACTTGCTATAGCTTTAGAAGCTGAACAAGAAAATTTGCATGAGGTTGCAGCAGCTGAGTATAGAAGAGCAATGCGCCTTGATGGTTCGGCAGCGCATTCTGTTTTACTGGCGTCAGAATACTACATTCGACAAGGACAGGATAAAAAAGCCAAAGCTTTAATAGAAAAAGCCTGGAAGAAAAATCCGCATGCGGCCATGGTTGATCTCTGGGGGCGTTTAATGCCGGAAGACGTAAAGCGAGATGCTCTGGAGCGCCTCAAATGGTTCGAAAAATTATTGGTGTATAATGGCAGTATTGCACGGGCGCAACTTGCCGCAGGTAAAGCTGCAATGGATGCTGCACTTTGGGGCGAAGCGCGTAAGTTTTTTGATACGGCTGAAGCTATTCGCCCAAGCAAGGAACTCTATAAAGCGCTTGCAGATCTTGAGATGAAATCAAATGGCAATGAAGATATTTCGCGTTCGTGGCTGGAAAAAGCGGCTGATGTCGCGGCGGAACGTATCTGGATTTGCCGTGAGACAGGCCGTATCTATTCAGAATGGAAGCCTATTGCACAACCGCATGGAAGTTTTAATACGATTGAATGGGGTCATCCTATTGGTGAAGCGGCAACGGATGCAGAAACGATTTTACTGACTCATTCTGCCTCTATCAGTGCCGATATCGATGATACATTGATCGAAGCATCTAAAAGAGATTAATTTACATATTTTATTACTTTTAATCTTGATTTTGTAGAGGATTTTTCCTACTAAAATATATGATTATCGACATCTCTGTTCTCGTTATTTTACTGATTTCAGCCGGAATTGCATTTATGCGCGGTTTTATCCGGGAAATTTTAACGATTGCAGGCGTTGTCGGCGGTCTAGCCGCGGCATATTTTGGCGGACCGCTTTTAAAGCCTGTTACGCGCGGATGGTTTGGCGTTGAAGAAGGGATTGTTCCAGAGCGACTATTTGGCATTCTACCCTATGATGTTTTAGCAGATGGGCTGTCTTACGGTTTAATTTTCATTGTCGTCGTTGGTATTTTATCCTTTATTAGCCATTCTTTAGCCGAGTGGGCAAAAAAAATAGGCCTTGGTGCAATTGACCGTAGCTTTGGTTTTTTGTTTGGCCTTATTCGGGGAATATTATTGTTAGGTCTATTATATTTGCCTATCCACCTCTTCGTTGATGCTGAAGCGAAAGAAAACTGGTTTGAAGGGACAAAATCTCATTTTTATTTGGAAAGTGTAGCCTCGGCAATGGCTTCATATTTACCAGATGATGCAGAAAACGCAGCGCAAGCAACTTTGGAACAAGGTGAGCAGATTATGAATGCGCGGGACAAGCTTGAGAACATAAAGCTTTTGAAAAAAGAAGAAGGCGAAGAAGGCAATGAAAAAAATGCTCCTTCGGACAGGCCGGCAAAAACAGACATTCACAGCAATGGGTATAATGATGAATTTCGCGACCAGATGAATCGTCTGGTTGATGAAAAATCAAGGAGCTTTAACGAGTAGAGTTATGTGTGGGATTGTAGGCATTTTTGGATATACACCTGTTAATCAAGCACTTTACGATGCTTTGACGATATTGCAGCATCGCGGACAGGATGCTGCTGGCATTGCAACAGAAGAAGACGGCAAATTCTTTTTAAGAAAATGCAATGGGCTTGTCAGAGATGCATTTCACACCCGCCATATGCGCGAACTCCATGGAAATATTGGCATAGGACATGTGCGTTATCCAACAGCAGGATCTTCCAGTTCTGCGGAAGCGCAGCCTATGTATGTTAACTCTCCATATGGCATTATGTTAGGGCATAATGGTAACCTCACCAATTATAATCAATTGCGGCGCGAGTTATTTGAAGCTGATCACAGGCATTTAAATACTGCTTCTGATTCCGAGGTTTTGATCAACATTTTAGCGCATGAATTACAAACCAAGGATAAGCTGAAAATTACGAAAGAGGATATTTTTGGTGCCGTTGATATTTTACATGAGCGGTGTCGCGGTGCTTATGCTGTTTTAGCACTGATTTCAGGTTTTGGCATGGTGGCTTTTCGTGATCCGCATGGTATCCGTCCGCTTGTCTATGGCCAGCGTGACGTTGATGGCAAGGTTGAATATATGGTTGCCTCGGAAAGCGTAGCACTGGATGCTCTGGGGTTCGAATTGGTACGGGATTTAGAGCCGGGTGAAGTGATTTATATTGATGCGCAAGGCGATTTGCATAGCCATGTGCCTGCGATCAAAAAAGAGCATACGCCTTGTTTGTTCGAATATGTATATTTTGCTCGTCCCGATTCAATGATTGAGGGAAGCTCAGTGTATCGCTCACGTGTGCGTATGGGAGAATATCTGGCTGAAAAGATAAAGCGTGAGCGACCCGATCATGATATTGATGTTGTGATCCCTATCCCTGAGAGCAGCCGAACAAGCGCTATGGAACTCGCGCAACATTTAGGTGTTAAATTCCGTGAAGGTTTTGTCAAAAACCGTTATATCGGGCGGACATTTATTATGCCGGGGCAAGAGCAGCGCAAGAAAAGCGTCCGGCAAAAGCTCAACCCGATTGGGCTTGAGTTTCAAGGTAAAAACGTATTGCTTGTTGATGATTCCATTGTACGTGGGACCACATCCAGGCAAATTATAGATATGGCACGCGAAGCAGGCGCCTCTAAAGTATATTTTGCGAGCGCATCGCCAGCTATTCGCTATCCGAATGTGTATGGCATTGATATGCCGGTCAAGGAAGAGCTGGCGGCGCATGATCGTACAGAAGAAGAGGTTTGCCTTGAAATTGGTGCTGACTGGCTTGTTTATCAAGATCTGGACGCGTTGATTGAAGCTGTTATTCCAACCGACAGGCCGAATGTGGGACGTCGTTTTGATGCTTCTGTTTTTGACGGTAAATACATAACCAATGATGTTGATGATGATTATTTTGCACAATTACAGGAAACACGTAGCGATGACGCAAAGAAGAAAGCGCAATCAATATCTGAATTGATCTAAACTATAGATAGGCTATACTCTGATGTATAATGAAATCTATTTTTCACGATAAATCCATTCTTATTGCCATTGATAATTCTCCAATTGCCAGGATTTTATCAGGAACGCTGGAAATTTTGCAGTTTGACGCCATTGATATCGCAAAAGATGGTGAAGAGGCTTTTCAGGCATTTCAAACTGGCAATCATGATATTGTGGTAACAGAACTGTTTATGAATCCTGTCGATGGGCGAGATCTTGTCAGAAAAATCCGTGATGAGCGTGCAGGATCACCGAATATATTTGCTCCTGTCCTATTGAACGTAGCGCAATCGGTACAACTTGATATTGAGTCAATCAGGGCTGATGGTTTTACAGATTTATTATTGTCTCCTTTTTCGTTTGATGATGTGAAGACCAGGCTCTCCTATATTCTTGAAAATTGTCAGGAGCATACAACACCTTCAGCACCCGTTCCAGCAGTTCAGCAGGAGGCTCCAAATCCACAATCAGAAAGCCCCGAGCACGATCAGGAATTGGTCAAATCCTTATTGGGGCACTATTTAGATCATCATGAGACAGTGCTGAAAAAGCTTAAATTTGCACAAAATGCAACGGCTAAAAGCATTTCTGATATTAGAAAAGAGCTTGAAGAGCATGATAATGCATCGATTGTTAACTTTTCTAAATTTGAGGCAATGTGGGAGGAAATCATTGACATGTTTGTCAAAGGCGGGATTTCAGAAGATGATATTTTTAAAATAGAACACCTGATTACCAACGTCCCAGAAGACATTAAAAAACATTATAAACAATTAACACAGCAAGATAAGAGCTTTCTCAAAATGGTTGAATCATTGAACCATGATGCCTACCGCAAAGCACGTGATATTGCGCTCGAAGTTCAGGCAAAGCCTAACTTGCTGACAGGTATGACACCTGATGCCTATAAAGAAAAAAGCTCTGAAGAGGATGATCCTGATATCGGATTTATCTTTCGTCCAACTAAAAAAAGTTAAAGCATTATTTTTTGATCTCAGGGTTTTGAGTCTAACCATTTGAGTCTAATGAATAGATGGCGATTGCATTTGGATTTAATAGCCCGATTTTTGCCTCAATACCGTCATCCCCGCGGCGAAGCAAACCGGAGGTTTGTTCGCAAATGCAGCGGGGATCTTGTTATTGGGTGCAACCAAAAGTTATTGTCATCCCGGCGAAAGCGGGGATGACAGAGCTCGTTAACAATCTAGCCTGTGTCTTCTGTGGCAAAAAAATATCCGTTCACGCAAAGACCGCCATGAAGGCGCAACGAGTGCAGTGCTTGCTTGATAACCATAACCATCAAATCTGGAATTGAGCCCGTTGCGTCCCCTTTGCGACCATGGCGTGAACGAGAGAAAACAACATCTCAAACTTTTCCTGTCATCCCCGCGAAAACGGGGATCTCATTATTAAATCGAAGAGATCCCGGCTTTCGCCGGGATGACAGGTGGGGGGGAATGGGATGACGATGGATTTTACAAATCACCATTTCAAATGCAATTGCCATGCTAATGAATAGATGCACCATTGAAAGATGCAGTCATTCCATTTTAAAACCGGGCAAATCTGCAAATCGAGGTCTTTTAATACGCGTTAATACTTGCCATGACCTGATTGCCGGCCGTGTTATATTTAACTTCATCAAATGCCTTTAAGGCTTTTAACACGCCAAAACCGTGGGTATAAGATCCGAAATCCGTTTCGAACTTAATCCATTCTTTCCAATCAAAGCCGCTGCCTTGGTCTGTAACGCGAAGGGAGAAGCGATCATCTTTATGAATAAATTGTACTTCAACAGTTTTCTTCGGATTTAATGTTTGTATTTTACTCTGATAAGCTGCGGTATCAAGTAACTTGCTTTTTTCTTCATAGCCAAGACCGGAATTGCCATGCTCCACTGCGTTGGATAAAAGCGCCATAATTCCAGGAAATACCCTAAAAGGATCCGGGAAAAAGCATGCAAGCAAAATACCCATTTTCTTCGCTTCTTCCATTGTTTTAAATTCAAAAGATGCGCTGCGAATAAGGTTTATCGGCGTATAACCTTTTTCAAGGCGCTCTTTTAATACCTCACGCATTTCAAATTTTTGAATGGCAAAATGCAGAACATTCTGCAAGGCTTCCATCTTAAATGGTTTGGTGAGATAGTAAAAAATACCTGCATTGATAGCATCTTTAATATCATCAGGCTTGTTCGATCCGGACTGCATGATAATCGGAATACCCGCGCTGTTATCTAAATCCTGAATTTTTGTTACAACTTCAAATCCGTTCATATCAGGCAAATGCCTGTCAAGCAGCACAATTCCTATATTAGCGCCGCCTATCTCGAGAAACTGGAGGGCTTTTTCACCATTTTCTGCTATGACAGGCTTAAAACCTGTTTTTTCGATCATCCCTTGAAGAACCATTTGCATGGTTGAATCATCATCAACAATAAGGACATATTTATTTGTAAAAGTTTCTGGCATGCTTTACTTGTCAAAAGTATGAACGTGAAACTTCATTATAAATGTATAGGGAGCAAATCTCAAGACGCATAAATGGAATCCAGAGAAAGACCTATAAACTATGATTAATAGTTTTCTTCACCGCTTTAGAGCCACTGTAATTTTGCAATAATGCGTCCGATAATCTTGAAGTCGTCTTCTTGAAGGGATTGTGTTTGAAAACTCTTACTGGATGCAGAGATTTTGATTTCTGGTGGATTAGAGTTAGGGATGTAAGCGCAATTGCGAACCATAATACCAAACCCGTCGGAGATAATAAAAGAGCCTGGTGGCGTTGGCTTTGTGTCAAATAGGTCAATTAACACATGCTCACCCCTTTTAAAGTCAGGCTCCATAACACTTTCAATGACGCTGTAAATTTTAATTTGTTCCGGCGGTGTATGTGTGCGTGCAGACAAAATGTCAGCAGGAATAATCCAGCTATCATGAGTTGTTCCACTTGAAGAATCTTCCAGTATATTATCTTGTCCAGCCAAAGTATCCAGTCGATAGGCATTTTCGGGGATTTTCAAGGCTGTATCCTCGCCGTCAACGGGAAGATCAAAATATTGCCGCATCATGTTATATTCCTGTGCTTTAATTTGCCGCGTGCCGCTTAGAATTTTGCTAATAGCAGGAGGTTCAAGCCTTAACAGGCGTGCCAATCCTGCTTTACTCTTTTCCGGGTTGCAATCAAATTGTCTTTTAAGCCATTGAGAATCCATGCACAAGAGTATGTCATGCAACGAAAACAAGAAAAATTTCTAAAAAAGAAAATAATGATTGAATTTTTCTATAAAAGAAAAGATAATGCAACCCATGGTGTTTATTTGGCAATAAGAATTAGTACAAAATATGGCGGCAAGTATGCAAGATATAGGAAAAAACCTTAAATATATGCGGCAATCAAGAGGTCTGACGCAAAAGAATATCGGTGATCTTTTGGGTGTGTCATTTCAGCAGGTTCAAAAATACGAATCGGGCGCAAATAAATTACCAATCGAACATCTATTTCGCCTCAAAAACTACTACGGAACAAACTATGAAGCATTTTTTAGCGGCGTTAATGACCGGGATTCCTCTATGTTAAAACAAGAAGATATTTTTGAGCAGATTGATACTATGAAAGATAAAATATTCAAAAGAAAAATTTTAACCGCTATACAGATTTTAATTTTAAACTAAAACGAATGTAAAAATTTGCTCGATAAATATCGATAGAAATAAAGTTAGATACGCGCTAGTTCGTTCTAGTAATTTTGGCGTGATTACGGATAAATGATTGAAGCGTTGATAATTCATTGGGCAACTCTGTTACAATCTCTTTGCATTCAAATAAATAGCGCATCTTTGTCGGCAGCGGGGGGCGAAAGTTAATCGCTTTTTCAACGGCATCCGGAAATTTTGCAGCATGCGCACATGCTAATGCAACAATCGGGCTATTGATCTGATCTTGATGTGCAAGCGCAGCTGATAGTCCGACAGCTGTATGCGGGTCTAAAATCTCACCAGTGCTTTCATAGGTTTCCTGAATAACCTCCAATGTCCCCGCATCATCACAGCGATGGGACATAAAATCACCACGCGCAGCCTCTAACAAATGACCATCTATCTTAAAACTGCCTGTGGATTTAAATTCTGTCATCGCTTCTGATAGTTTTTTATGGTCACGATCAAAGAGCTCAAAAAGGTAACGCTCGAAATTGCTGGATATCTGAATATCCATGGATGGGGAGAGCGTTGCATCCACACCGTCCATTTTCATTTCACCCGTTTCAAAGAAACGTGTAAGGATGTCGTTTTTATTCGTCGATATAATGAGCTTATCAATGGGCAAACCCATTTTACGCGCGCAATGCGCTGCAAAAACATTTCCAAAATTACCAGTTGGGACGCTGAATGATATTTTTTTATCTGGTGCGCCAAGCGCCAGCGCTGTTGTAAAATAATAAACAATTTGCGCCATAATGCGCGCCCAGTTAATTGAATTAATCGCAGATAGATTCATTTCGGTACGGAACTCCGGATCATTGAACATATCCTTGACAGCATTCTGGCAATCATCAAAAGTTCCATCCAGGGCAATGTTAAAAACATTAGGCGCATCAATAGTTGTCATTTGTTTACGCTGCACATCGCTTACGCGCCCTTTTGGGTGCAGGATAAAGATGTCAACAAACGCACACGCTTTACAGCCTTCAATGGCGGCAGAGCCAGTATCACCAGACGTTGCTCCAACAATCGTCACACGTTCACCACGTTTTTTTAGTACATGATCAAATAAACGCCCCAATAATTGTAAAGCGACATCTTTAAATGCAATGGTCGGCCCACGATGAAGCTCCATCAACCAGAGAGCTGAATCGAGCTGTACGAGTGGTGTTACGGATTGATGATCAAAAACATCACGGCTGTATGTTTCCGCAACAATTCTATCAAAATCCTCGCGATCAATAGACCCTTCAACGAATGGCCACATTACTGTACTTGCGACTTCAACATAGGGCTTTCCAGATAACGCGTGTAATTCAGTTTCGCTAAAATGCGGCCATGTTTCCGGAACATATAAGCCGCCATCAGGCGCCAGACCCGTTAAAAGAACGTCTTCGAAGGTTTTGGAGCCGTCTGTAGCGGTATGCCCGCGCGTAGAAATAAATTTAACCATAGAAGTGAAACTTAAGGCATTTCAGCAAGTAATGTCAAAGGACATATAAGCCTGTAACCCAATAATATAATTTTGAGCTTATATAATTAGAGCTGAGGCACTGATAACAGTGCCTCATAACAGGATTTATGCCGCTTCTGTGGCCTGGCTTTTTTCACGAACTATTTTCGCAGCCTCTACCATGTTTTTCAGCGCTTCTTTGGTTTCTGGCCAGCCGCGTGTTTTCAGACCGCAATCCGGGTTTACCCAAATCTGACGCTCTTCGAGGTTTTCTTTTGCCTTTTCAAGCAAAATAACCATTTCACGCGTTTGTGGAATACGTGGGCTATGAATATCATATACGCCAGGGCCAATTTCATTTGGATATTTATACTCGATAAAGGCATCCAGTAGTTCCATTTGAGAACGGCTTGTTTCGATTGAGATAACATCCGCATCCATCGCGCCAATGCTATCGATAACATCATTGAACTCGGAATAACACATATGCGTGTGAATCTGTGTTTCATCTTCAACACAGCATGCTGTCAGGCGGAAATTCTCAACGGCATTATCAAGATATTCTTTCCAATCTTCACGGCGAAGCGGTAGCCCTTCGCGAAAAGCGGCTTCATCAATCTGGATCATACGTATACCAGCCGCTTCAAGGTCTTTAACCTCATCACGAATAGCCAAGGCAATTTGCTTAGCTGTGTCATCACGCGGTTGGTCGTCACGTACAAATGACCATTGCAACATCGTAACCGGGCCGGTAAGCATCCCCTTCATGATGCGATCTGTCTGCTCCTGAGCAAAGCTTGACCATTCAACTGTCATGGGTTCAGGGCGCGCAACGTCACCGAAAATAATCGGCGGCTTTACACAGCGTGTCCCGTAAGACTGAACCCATCCGTATTTTGAGAAAGCAAAGCCGGAAAGCTGCTCACCAAAATATTCAACCATATCATTACGTTCTGGCTCACCATGAACCAAAACATCGATCCCGCATTCATGCTGAAACTCAACAACATCTTTGATCTCTTGCTGCATAGCTGCTTTGTAAGCGGCCTCATCAATAATACCTTTTTTAAAATCAGAGCGTGCTTTGCGGATCTCTTTTGTTTGTGGGAATGAGCCAATTGTCGTCGTCGGATATAGAGGAATATCAATTGCTTCGTGCTGCTTCGCCTGACGCTCTGCAAATGGTGATTTGCGTTCTGTCATATCCTTAGTGATATGTGAGACGCGATCTTCAACAACTTTACAGTGAATACGCGTTGAGTTTTTACGGCTCTCTTGTGCATTATTGCTTGCCGTTAAAGCGGCGGCAATATTTTCACGGCCTTCATTCGCACCTTTGGCAATTAATGCAATTTCATCAAGTTTTTGTGTTGCATACGCCATCCAGCCTTTCAGCTCATCATCCAGAGCATTTTCTGAGTTGAGATCGACAGGTGTATGGAGCAACGAACAGCTTGGCGCAACAAATACGCGATCTGAGCCAAGTTGAGCAATGGCTTTTTCAACATGTGCCAAGGATTCGCTGATGTTGTTTTTCCATATATTTCGTCCATCTACAACGCCAAGAGACAAAATCTTTTTATCGCCAATCAACGATAAAGCCTGTTCTACGTCACGCGCAGGATCGTTGGCTGTTGTGTTTGCGCGGCCAGAACCACGACAAAGATCAATGTGAATGGCATCTACTGGTAATGAAAATGCAAGCTCCGCATTATCTTTAAGACTTTCAAAGTAAGTTGCCACCAGAATTTGAAGACTGTCAGGCTTTTCCATTTGCTCATAGGCAGCTTTAACAACGCCTTGACCGATTTCACAAAGATCCAAAGCAAAAACAGGTTCATCAATTTGTACCCATTGACAACCGCGCTCAGCCAAGCCTGCCAGAATCTCATTATAAACAGGAATAAGCGTTTTCACGAATTCTACATGATCAAACCCGTCAAATTGCGGCTTGCCAAGGAATATATAAGTTGCCGGGCCAAACAAAACAGGACGTGTTTCGATACCAAGCGCTTTAGCTTCTTCATATTGATCGAAAATCTTGGTTGAAGAAATTTTAGGTGTCATGCCCTCTTCAAACTCAGGCACAATGTAGTGGTAATTTGTATCGTACCATTTGGTCATTTCCATTGCTACAACATCAATATCACCTTGCTGGCGACCACGCGCCATAGCAAAATAGGTGTCAAGATCAATGCTTCCGCCATCATGTTTATAACGTTTTGGAATTAGACCCAGCGTTGTTGTCCAATCAAGAATTTGATCATAAAAAGCAAAATCATTCGATGGAATATGGCTAATGCCTGCATCTTTTTGGCGCTTCCAGTTTTCCGCACGTAAAGTTTTGCCGAGCGCAAGAAGCTCTTCTTTAGAAGATTTACCCTTCCAATAGGCTTCAACACCCTTTTTAAGTTCTCTCATCGGGCCGATACGCGGAAAGCCAAGGTTGGTCGCAAGAATATTATTATCGGGCATGTTTTTATCTCCAAATTATTAATCAATTTTTCTTAAGTACCCTTGAAATATAGAGCTTTTCAAGCAGGGTCAAGGGTAAACTAATGTTCAAAGTGTTATAATATAACATTTATATTAAAACGCAAAGTTTTTAGTCAATATTAGCGTATAGCTTCGCAAGCCTCACGCGTAATTCCGGCTTTATTTAATGTGTAGTAATGAATATGCGGAACACCGTTTGAAGCAAGATCTAAGGATTGCTCGACCAGCAAATCAATTGCGACTTTACAGGCCTCTTCCGGGTTATTTTCTAATCCTTCAAATTTATGAGCCACCCAGTCTGGTACGCTTGCCTGGCAATTCTTTGCAAAACGCAATAGACCTTTAAAGTCATGGACAGGCACCAGACCCGGCACAACTGGCTTATCGATTCCGGCTGCGTTACACTGATCCAGGAATCTGTAGTAAACCTCATTTTCGAAGAAAAATTGTGTAATACCGCGATGCCCACCTGCATCAAGCTTTGCTTTTAATGTGGCAATATCTTCATCCAGCGACTGAGCATCAGGATGCTTTTCAGGATATGCGCCGACTGAAATTTCGAAAGCATGGCGGGAGACGATATCAGCGATAAATTCCGGCGTAGTCTTATAATATTCATCGCCCAGAAAATCATCGAATGTTTTACCTTTTGGCACATCGCCGCGCAAAGCAACAATATGCTTAATATTTTTATGCCAAAGGGCTTCGATATAGTCTTGTAACTCTTCGCGCTCAGTCGTTAAAAACGTTAAATGCGACGCAATTGGCATAGGTTGCTCGCTGGCCATTTTTTCAGCAATTTCAAGCGTTTTACCTTTAGTAGAGCCTCCCGCACCATAAGTTACGGTCATAAATTGCGGATCGAGTGATGCCAATTCCTGTGTTGCATCCCACATAGTTTTTTCGGCTTCCGGCGATTTGGGTGGAAAAAATTCAAAGGAAATTGTCGGCTTTTGTGTCATATAAACTTTCTAACAAGAAATCAGGAAAACGAAAAGCTCTATTTATTTTCAATTATTAACCACTTAATTAGGCACTGCGGTTTTCCAGCACATTAATTAAAAACTGATTTATAGTTGTGGACATTTCATTCAAATGCGCAGATTTCTATGACTGACTTGACTGTGATTGTCTATAGTGGAATGGGTATAGTCATAAATAATCGGGTAAATAATTATGGGTTTCAAACGCACACCTGAAGGGCGCATTTTCTTTCAAGGCACAGAATCTGCGAATGATGAGATTGGTCAGAAAAGTCAGAATAACCAAAGCAGCCAGAACAAAACGTCTAATCCTGCACCGCAAATGCGTTCACCTCTCACAGGTGAAAAAACGCAAGGGCAAATCATAACATTGTTAAAAACACTCAATGAGCGCTTAAAGGTAACACAAGCGGATCGGGATCGGATGATGAAGGAGCTGGAAGAGCACCGCACTATCATTGAAGATCTTGAAGATAAGGCCGAGCGTAACGAACGCCGCGCCTTTGATTTGCAAGACCAGTTGGAAAAAGAAGCTAAAAAAGCTGAAAAGGCAGATAAAGCCGATCAATCCAGCACCCAGGCTGCCATTGCCGAGCTTGAAAAAACACGCGAAGCTTTGATTGAGTTAGAGCGCAAGCAAAGTGAACACAATAAAGCGCTTACTGATAAAGTTACAAAAGGCGCTAGCGGTATTAAGGCGCTGCAACGACGTGTTGAATCCACTGAAGCCAAGCAGACAATCATTGATGAACGCATTGAATCGGCTATGGGTGAGCAAGCTAAACTGATCCGCAAGGTTGATAAAGCCATTGAAGATCGCGCCCGTTTTATGCGCAAGATTGAACGCATTGAAGAGACGGTCATTCAAACCAGAGATTCGTTGAATGCAAAAGCAATGGTTTTGCTGACTGAAAAAGGCGTGGGCGCGCATACGGAGATTGATGCGACAATCAATGATGATGTTACACAATATTATTCCGGTGATGTGCCTGATGATTTGCCTGATGATTTAGAAGAGCAAATCAATGAAGCGGCAAGACAATCGCAGCGCATTGCAGATATTCAAACGCCGCAAACGCAGAAAAGACCTGCTAATAATGTATTGCCATGGTGGAATAACACATCTGTTACAGGCGCGATAGTCGCTACATTTGCATGTATTTTGGCTGTCCTTGTGATTGGTATTTTGGCGCTGAATGACTGGAAATTGCCGTATGTTAGATATAGTGATAACACACCTCAGGATGTATCAGAAATTCTTGCGCAATCATATTACAGTCAAACACCAAATCAGGCACCAGAGCAAATACCGGAAGTCAGGGCACAAGAACGCGAAGAACTTCCTCTGGTGCAAGCAGCACAAAATATTGATCGCCTGGATTGGAAAATTGAGCAAAAAGAGCCTGCCGCTCAGCCTTTGGAAGCGCAAACTCCGTTGCCTCAGAATCAGGTGAAACAAGTGCCGCCACAGAATGTGAATGACAATTTCAGCAATGATGTTGATAATGATATCGGTGCAGTTGATATTGATAATGTCGAAGAGGTTGCAAAGCTGATCGAAACAGAGCCTCAAAGAGTAGCGGCAGCACTTAATAATATTGAACCGCAGAAACAGGCACCAATTGTTAATACTCAGCCTGAAATAATTACACCTGAAATAATCACAAGTGCTGAGCCTCAAGCGCAGCAGCCAGTTTCAAACACAGCGCCCCCTCAAAGAGCACAAGCAATAACAAAAGCAAAGACACCGATAGATGCACGCCGCGATACTGCGCTGCCCAATAATATCCGCAATATTGAAGATCAGGCTTTTGAAGGTAATGGTGAGGCGCAGCATGATCTGGCTGCTATCTATACGGCTGGCCATGGCGGTGTGAAACAGGACTATAAACGCGCGGCCTATTGGTTCGAACGTGCTGCGGAAAACGGCATTGCCAATGCGAGCTATAATTTAGGGGTTCTTTATCATCAGGGCTTAGGGTTTGATACCAATATTAACAAAGCGATGTCGTGGTATAAAGATGCGGCGGGCAAAGATCACCCTGAAGCGCAGTATAATCTGGGCATTGCCTATATAGAAGGGATTGGCGTTCCCTATGATCCTGTGACGGCAAGTCGTTATTTTGAAAATGCAGCCAATAGCGGGATCATTGAGGCGGCCTATAATCTTGGGCTCATTTATGAGAATGGCTTGCTCGGGCAGGCTGAGCCTCAAAAGGCATTGCTTTGGTATAAAACGGCGTCTGATCAGGGGAGTCCGGAGGCAAGTCAGGCTCTTCAAGATCTTGCCAAGACGTTGCAAATAAGTACTGATGAGGTCAACAGTATGGTGGATCAAATTCGCCAGCAATCCGTGCAAAATGTTTCTTCGCCAAAGCAAGAAGCGGCTTCAATAGAATCAACGCAAGACGCCATGCTACAACTGTCTACAGATCAGGGGATTATCGCGCAAATTCAGGAATATTTAATGCGTGCAGGCCTCTATCCCGGTCCGGCTGATGGTGTCAATGGTGCTTTAACGCAAGATGCTATCCGTTCTTACCAATCTATGCATAATATTGATGTTTCGGGTGAACCCACGCAAAGCTTGCTCAAGCATATGCTTGCCAATTCTGTTGAAAGTTTAGCGCAATCGCAAACCCGGTAATTCCTTTTTGATCTACTCCACCGTGACAGATTTCGCGAGGTTTCGCGGTTGGTCAACGTCTGTGCCTTTGGTTACGGCGACGTGATAAGCGAGGAGTTGTATGGGAATGCTGTAGACGATAGGAGCAACAAAGGGATGCGCGTCATGCATTGTGATGCCCCAGCGTGTAAATTCTTTCAGAACATTATGCCCTTTTTCATCAGAGATGAATAAAACCTTTGCACCGCGCGCAACATTTTCTTGTAAATTGCTTGCAGTTTTTTCAAACATCGGGTCATTTTCAGGGGCTAGAACAACAATCGGCATATGCTCATCAATAAGTGCTATAGGGCCGTGTTTTAACTCTCCTGCCGCATAGCCTTCTGCGTGAATATAGGAGACTTCTTTTAGCTTTAGGGCGCCCTCCATCGCAATAGGATATAAAAGATTGCGCCCCAAATAAAGCATATGGCTGCTTTCGAAAATATCGCGTGCGATGAATTTGATGTTTTCGCTGCGCTCTTCCGCATTTAAAATCGTTTGGATTTGTGCGGGAATATGGCGAAGCTCTTCGGCAATCTCATGGCTTTGTTCTTGTGTGATTGCGCCCTTTTTGAGCGCAACGGAAAGCGCAAGGCAAGCCAATGTTGTGAGCTGTGTTGTGAAGGCCTTGGTTGAAGCCACGCCAATTTCCGGACCGGCTAATGTGTGCAAAACAAGATCCGATTCGCGCTCAATCGTGCTTTCAACGGCATTGACAATGGACAGGATTGTTTGCCCCTGGGATTTGCAATAGCGCAGCGCTTGCAGTGTATCGAGTGTTTCTCCTGATTGCGATACGAATAGCGCAATGCCGTCTTTGGGCAAAGGCGGCTCGCGGTAACGAAATTCCGAAGCGATGTCGATTTCGCATGGAATACGCGCTGTTTGCTCAAACCAGTATTTTGCAACCATGCAGGCATAATAGGCCGTACCACAGGCAATCAGCGTAATACGCGGTGTTTTATCCAGTGCTTCCAATACTGCTGACGGGATTGATATTTCACCCGTGGTTGGATTGATAAAAGAATTGAGCGTATCGCCAATAACAGAAGGCTGTTCATAAATTTCCTTGAGCATGAAATGGCGGTAATTGCCTTTGCCGGTTGTTGCACCAGATTGTGCGGTAATTCTTATCGGGCGTTCAATATTATCATTATCAGCGGTGTAAATATTCGCTTCACTGCGAGAGACAATGACGCGGTCACCATCTTCGAGAAAGCATATTCTTTTGGTTAAGGGCGCAAGCGCGTATGAGTCAGAGGCGACAAACATTTCCTCTTCCCCATAGCCAACAGCAAGCGGTGTTCCTTGCCTGCAACCGATCATGAGATTGTTTTCACCGCCAAAAATCAGCACAATGGCAAACGCACCTTCTAATTGGTCGAGTGCTGCATTGGCTGCATCTTTCGGGGTGTAGCCCTGTTTCAGATAATCATCAACCAGATGCACGATCACCTCAGTATCGGTATCGGTTTCAAAGCGAATCTGTTTTTGCTCTAATTGCGCTTTAAGTTCAGCGTAATTTTCAATGATTCCATTGTGAACAACTGCAACATTTTGTGTGGCATGGGGGTGTGCGTTATCTTCTGTTGGCCCGCCATGCGTTGCCCAGCGTGTGTGACCTATACCGGCATTACCCGTCAAAGGTTCTCGCTCAAGTTTATCTTTTAAATTGGTGAGTTTTCCTTTTGCCCGGCAACGCTTGATGGAGCCGTTATTGAGCGTGGCAATTCCCGCACTGTCATAGCCGCGATATTCAAGGCGTGATAGGCCTTCGACTAATCTGGGGGTTACATCTTTTTGACTTAAAATTCCTATAATTCCGCACATATAAAGATATTACTGATTTATTTTAGTGCGACAAGTCACAAGCTGTTTCAAGATGTTACAAGTATGGTTTTATAGTCGATACAATGATTATGAAGAAATATGTTTCCCCTGTGAAAGCAGGAGTCTTAATACAGCATTTAAAGATTCCCGCTTTCGCGGGAAAAGCAAAGGGGAAAATGCATCAATGCTGATGATTTTGGCGCTATTCTATCGATTTTGCTTTATGGTCATGATAACGCTTTGCCCAGCCTTCTTTTATTTGATGAGATGGGCGAGATATGTATAACGTATCCACTGGTACATTTTTTGTCACTGTCGAGCCTGCTGCAATGATAGAGCCTTTATCAATTTTTACGGGCGCGATCAGCGCAGCATTTGACCCTATAAAGACATTTTCTGCAATGACGGTTTTATGTTTTTGATAACCATCATAGTTGCAGGTAATTGTACCTGCGCCGATATTCGTATGAACGCCGATCTCTGAATCGCCAAGATAGGATAAATGGCTGGCCTTTGCGCCATCATCAAGCTTTGTGTTTTTAAGCTCTACGAAATTACCGACTTTGGTATTTTCACCCAATGTCGAGCCGCCGCGCAAACGTGCAAAGGGGCCAATGGTTGCACCGGATTTGATGTGTGTTTTTTCAATATGGCTAAAGGCTCTAATGGTGACATTTTCTTCGATTATTACTTCCGCACCCAAAAAAACATGTGGCTCTATCGTTGTACCCGAGGCAATGATCGTATCGTAATGAAAATAAACACTATCCGGGTCAATCATTGCAACGCCATTAAGCATTGCTTTTTCCCGTAAAATTTGTTGTAGCATTTTTTCATGAGCGCTCAACTGGATACGGTCATTAACCCCCCAAGGGCCTTTCCAATGACTGCGTATCACTTGTGTTTTCACACCATCTTTTGCGGCGATTGCAGGCAGATCGGTGAGATAATATTCTTGCTGCGCATTGTCATTGCCGATTTGATCAACCCATTCGGCCAGTTTCTTACTGGGTACACAGTAATTGCCTGTATTGCAAAGGGATATCTTTTTTTGCTGCGGCGTACAATCGCGATCTTCAATAATTTCGTTGAGCGTACCGTCTTCGTTTAAAACCATACGACCAAGGCCGAAGGGCGTCAGTGTATCAAATCCCTGTACAGCAAGCCCGCCAATCTTGATAAGTTCTTGCAAGCTTTCAAGAGATACGAGCGGCTCATCCCCCATTAAAATCAGGATATTCCCATCAAAATTTTCCAATGCCGGAAGCGCGCATTTCACTGCGCCGCCTGTGCCATTACGCGTTTCTTGAATCACTGTTTCATGCGGTTCAACGGCTTTGGCAAGTGCATCCATATTCGGTCCAATGACCGTGATGATTTTCTGGGGGGTGAGCTGCTCGCACGTTCCAATCAGCCAGTTAATCATTGGCTTTCCCGCCAGTTCATGCATGACTTTTGGCTTGTCGGATTTCATCCGCGTGCCTTTTCCGGCAGCAAGGATCAAAATAGCGAGTGGTGTTTTGCTCATATTCGTTTAATCATCCTCCCTTACACGCTTTTCAGCCACTAATGTTTTCTCAGCGCCTCTGTATTCGGCGAGATGCATAAACATGCCGCCATAATCTGTTTTGACAAAAACCTTCACAGGAATAGCCGGCGCATTTTCTTCCAATTGCGCGATCCAAACGGTTGGCATCGTGCCTTCATTGCGGCCTTGTTCCTGAATGGACAGCCAGCCGCGGGGTTTTTCATACCATTTCCCCTCTTTAGGAACGACTTCTACCGTACATTTTGCTGCGGGGCCTTCGTAAATATTATATTTGGAGGCGGTTAATTGCACATCTTCTTCATGTGAGAAGTTTTGTTCGAAACTGCGTTTACCATCGAAAACAAGTGAAGAGCCTTCGCATTTTCCGGTTTTATTATAATGTTGAAGCACTAAAAGCGTTGCCGTCAAAGAATCAGTCGTTCCATCAGTGATTTTCTTATCAATATCAGGTGTTTCCGGCTCCTGATCATGCTCATCAATCGTCAGGCTTTTGAATGTTCCATCTTGCGCGTAAGCATAATCTTTAATCTGTTTCTCACCGCGCCAGGTCGCTACAGATTTATGCTGTTCCGGGCGCATATTGCCATCTTTTAATATCCATCCATGGCTTTCGAAAGTTCCGAACCACGGAACAATTTTCCCTAAAAGTCCTCTTGTTTTTGCACCAAGTTCCAGACTATAGCGGTCTTTATTTTCCTTTATTTCGATATCCAGCGTCGCCTGAACGGCGTGAATGCCGCCCGCATATACTTCATAGACAAGACTTTGCTGGCTTGATTCGGCGCTATGTGCGTGCGGTGAGAGGCCAAAGACACTAAGCGTACATAATGCCAGGAATAGAGGCTTTACCTCCCAAACCTTCTTTGAACTGTTTAACGCCTTTTGCTGTATTGTCATTGATGCCTCCGAGGTCAAAATTCCTGATTTGTTTAAATTTCAAGACACCGAGCGCGTGCCATAATAGTAGATGATGTGCTCCGTTGTCCCGCCCTTCCGGGGTTGTAAAGCCGATTTGATATGTTGCTGAATTACCATGGCAAAGTATCAAAATTCCTGCAACTTCTTTTCCATTCAAACGAGCTTGCCCGACAACGACTTCACCGCGCGGGAGCATATATTTCGTTAATATTTTCAGTAGTTTTACGGATGGTCCGTCATAACCCTTTGCTTCTTTATCAACAGCATAATTTTGTAAAAGCCAGCCAAGGTGCTCGCCTTTGCTATCCCATTGCAATTCCAGGCCTGCTTTTTCCGCTTTTTGCAGTGTGCCGCGCCAATTTTTCTTTAAGGCGGATCTTAAGCGATCCTCAGATTGTTGCAAATCAAGCCATAATGTTTCATAGCTATGCGCTGTTTTCTCGTATCCTAAAGTTTTCAGCTCTATATCGATTTCCGCTATAACCCTACGCTTTCTGCCTATTCTGCGGGGGAATTGCCGATTAAATTCTTTAAAAAATGCTTCCTGATGTTCGTCTGATCCATAGCTTTTAAACCATAAGGGGCCTCGATCCATAATAACGGCATGGATGGCTTTAAAAAAAAGACCAGCTTCGAGAATTTGTACCAGGCCAGCTTCTTGTTTGTTGATTTTTATGACCCCCCAACGCGGCTTTTGTCCATCCATTGCTGCCATACATTGGGCGTAGGGATAACTTTGCAAAAGTGTCGAATAATCGAGTTTTTTGAATTGCTGCTCCCATTCAGGTAAGCTCAAGGTGTTCCAGTCTATCGTGCAAATCATGTAATCGTTTTCAGTTTTAAAAGAAAAATGGAGTACTTCTGTTGCGAGGTGTACTCCGAACCCCACTATCCTTTGTCTAGAAAGATAGAATTAGTTTGTAGCTACTACCTGCGATTAAGCAGCGATAGCAGTGCTAGGAGCACGGTTATCATTCGCTACGACAAAGTTATCGTTTGCATTTATAACGATTTTTCCGGTAACGGCGGAAAGCCGAACGCCGCTTGAAGCCTTTATTACGCGTGTCGATCCTGTTTCAGCCCCACTTTTTTATTGGTTTAAACTTCGTAAACTCGTTTAAGACGAAGCCCGCTTAAAAAATAGGAAGTCTCAAACGCCTATCTAATCAATGCCAATAAAATGGTGGAGCTGCCGGGTACTGCCCCCGGGTCCACGAACGCCTATTCCGCAACCGCGTTTAGCGTTGTAGCTGGAAAACCAGCAATTATTAATATAATCCGAAACCCGATAAAAGGAAAGGAAAAAGCGCCCTTCCCTCCTCTTCAGGAATCACTTAGACTTTAATCATGCATCAATATCATACTCTCATGCGTCATGTTCTTGAAAACGGAGCCGTTAAGGATGACCGGACAGGAACGGGGACGCGCTCGGTTTTCGGCTATCAGATGCGCTTTGATTTAAGCGAGGGCTTTCCTCTTGTTACAACGAAGAAGTGCCATTTGAAATCGATTATTCATGAGCTTCTCTGGTTTATTGCCGGAGATACGAATATTGCTTACCTTAAAGAAAACGGTGTACGGATTTGGGATGAATGGGCCGATGAGAACGGCGATCTTGGCCCGGTTTACGGGGAGCAGTGGCGATCATGGAAAACGGCGGATGGGCAGGTCATTGATCAATTATCCAATGTGATTGAACAAATCAAGGATAACCCCAATAGCCGGCGCTTGCTTGTGGTGGCCTATAATCCCGGCGTTGTGGATCAAATGGCGTTGCCGCCATGCCATGCGTTTTTTCAGTTTTACGTGGCCGATGGCAAGCTTTCCTGCCAGCTTTATCAACGCAGCGCGGATATATTTTTAGGCGTGCCGTTTAATATTGCATCGTACGCGCTGATGACGATGATGATCGCGCAGGTAACGGGGCTTGAGGCCGGAGAGTTTATCCATACGCTTGGCGATGCGCATCTTTACGCCAACCATCTGGAACAGGCAGAGTTACAGCTCTCCCGCACGCCCTACCCTTTACCGCAGATGCGCATAAACCAGGATATCAAAGATATTTTTGCTTTTCGGTACGATGATTTTGAGCTGCTGAATTATCAGGCTCACCCGCATATTAAAGCGGCAGTAGCGGTTTAGAGTTCTAGATTTCGTTCACGCCATGAACGCGAAGGCGGCGTAATCGCAAGAAACCCTGAAGCTAACCCAGTTCGTCATTGCGAGCATGCAGAGCCGACGAAGCAATCTGGATTGCTTCACTGCGTTCGCAATGACAACAACGTCATTGCGAGCAAACCGCAGATTTGTTCGCATCTACATAGCGGGGATCTCATGCTTAAACCGAAGAGATCCCGGCTTTCACCGGAATGACGGGTGAGGGGAAATGGGATGACAAGTGGGGGAATAGGATGACGATGATTTTTACAAATCACGATTTCAAATGCAATTGCCATGGTAAAACAGGCTGCCCCATCACTATGCAGGCTCATTCCCGTCTGGTCTGAGCCGCCGGGCAGCCCTGTATTTGTCCAGAGAAATGACATTTGGACCTGCTTCGGCACTATAGGAAAAATCTTCATTAATATTTAAATCAGGTCTTCTTGCATTTTTATATTTATTATACTCGGCTTGCGCTGTGAATGGATCCGGGATCATATCAAATGATATTGTCTCTCCATTGTGATGATGCATTGTTGCAATTATACGATCCAATGGAATAAAGGTTTTGACGATATCGCTTGAAAAGCGGATATTGACAAAAATACGGTATCCTTCGTTGTTTGAAAGTATTGACAACCCATGGTAGTCGTTTTGCAGTCTAATCATGAAAGTCTCTGGATACATATTTTCAATATTGGACTGAAAGTCACCGTTATGCTTAATATGGAATTCAGCATCAGATGTTTTAAAAATCAAAGATAGAGATTGATTGTCTTTGTTTCGTTTAGAAGAAAAGGGGAAATTGCGAATAATATCACGTAAATATGTTTGATTTTGCTGATGTGCCCATTCCTGAGCTTTTGTTAGTTTAGCCATAACTACGCTTCTACTCAAATTTTAATTTGACGATAAAGAGAGTTTTAGGATATTTCAACTATTCTGCACTTATAGTCATTCCAGACGTTAAACATTGGAAACATTCTGAATAGCTTTGCTCGCAATAACCCCATCTGCCATAGAGGTTACAACACATGGGTGGGCTTTACCGGCAGCCTCCCCAATCGCATATATATTCTTATGGGATGTAAGCCTATTCTCATCAACTTCAAAAAAGCCGTCATGGTTCACTTTGCAATCAATCTCTGAAGGAAGAGGGTTTACAACTTCCCAGCCATACATGACGAAAATGACATCATATTTACGCTCATTTACAGTCATATTCTGTTGATCGACATCATATGTCCCTTCAAAGAGATCCTGGTGCTTAATATTTTCTGACAGATTTTTACGAGCACGCAATGTGCGGGCATAAACATGAACGCAATCAGCACCTTTATCGCGAATAAAGCCGTAATTTTCAGCCGCGCTATCGCCGCCGCCTAGAATTGCAACTTTCTTATGGTTTAAATCTCGGCCATCAACGACGCACCCTGTTCCAATTATAAAATTCGGAGAGTTTGAAAAGCCTCCTGTTTTATGTTGAACGCCTGTAGCAATAACCATATTTTTGGAAGAAGCAATCATGTTATGAGAATCGATGTGGAAGTTAAATCCTTTGGCGTTTTCCTGTTCGATGATCGAATATTGCGCCTTTGTAACATATTGTATCTGTTTGTAATCCAAATTTGATTGAATAATATTTGCCGTATCAATGCCGCGCTGTTCATGCGGCGATGTAACAATCCAGTCATTGTTATAGGGTGCCTGGCGTTGCAGCCCTCCAAGTTTCTCGGCAGTATCAATTACAAAGACATCAAAACCAAGCATTTTAAGCCAGAGCGCACATTGAGCACCAGCAGGCCCGCCACCCAGAATAACAACATCATAATTTTTTATCATGGGCTAATCCGTTATTCCCAATCTTCTCGTGTCATGAAGGTTTCGACGCCGACTTGTTCGACATCTTCAAAAATATCCGGTTTGGTAATCGATACTTGTGCTGCCGCGACTTTTGGGTGTTCAAAACATAAGTCGATTAGGTCGGACAGATAAGTTTCAATCAACATAACATGCGGTTTATCAGCCCATGCCAAGACACCATCATGAATATAATCATAGTCTATGATACTATCTTTTGTTGGATGATTTAAATAGTTTTTAGCATCCGTAAACAATGTTACATTCACTACAATCCTCTGGGATCGATCATTTTCTTGCTCATGGGCATGCAAACCAATGCGCACATTCACATGCATATCTTTGAGAATGATTTTAATATGACTGTCTTTTTTCATGAACGTAACCTATATAGTGAGCATGACCAATATCAAACTCTGTTCTATTGTGGCAATAGCAAAAAATAATGTTATCGGCAAAGATAACACACTTATTTGGCATATTCCAAAAGACTTGAAGCATTTTAAGAACACGACAATGGGAAAGCCTATTTTAATGGGGCGTAAGAGCTATGATTCTCTGGGCAGGCCTTTGCCCGGGCGGCCTAATATTGTCATCAGCAGGTCTTTGAAGGCTATTTCCGAACAACAAGAAACACCGCATTTTAAAGACATGGAAGCGGTTGGCGATGCGCCGCCCGCCATTGATGAGGGGCCTTATTTGTTTTCATCTCTTGCGGAGGGAATTGAAGCGATGAAAGCCATGGGCGCTCAAATGGGGGTGGATGAGGTTTTTATCACTGGCGGTGGGCAGATTTACAAGGAAACACTTCCCTATACGGAGCGTCTGTATTTAACGGTGCTGGATCGTGATTATGAAGGGGATATATTTTTTCCGGAATTGAATTGGGATGAGTGGAATATTATTTCAGAAGAAAAACAGAGTGATGAGCCTGAGCATGATCGTCCGGCTTTTACGTTTTTTACGCTAGAGCGGAAATAATCGTTTCGGGCATGTCGTATGCTTGCCCGGAATCTGCTTTGACTCGGGTGTCCATGCTCAGCGGGATTTCACCCAAAAAGGGAATATCCAGCTTTTTAGCTTCTGACTTTGCGCCGCCATGCCCGAAAATATGCTCTTCATGCCCGCAATTGGAACAAATATGCGTGCTCATATTTTCGATGAGGCCAAGAACAGGCACATTGACGGTGCGGAACATCTCGACAGCCTTGCGCGCATCGACAAGCGCCAGATCTTGCGGGGTGGAGACGATCACCGCGCCAGTCACGTCGATTTTCTGGGCAAGGGTGAGCTGCGCATCGCCTGTGCCCGGCGGCATATCTACAAGGAGAATATCCAGCGGCTCGCTTTCCTGTGCCCATTCAACATCACGGAACATCTGGTAAATTGCGCTTTGCACCATGGGGCCGCGCCAAACAAGCGCTTTTTCCGCATCGACCATAAAGCCGATGGACATAATTTTGATGCCGTCAACAGTGGCGGGGATGATTTTTTTCTCCTCTGTGAAATCGGGTTTAAAATCTTTGAGGCCAAAGAGTGTTGGCTGGCTGGGGCCGTAAATATCAGCATCCAGCAATCCTACGCGCTTGCTTTTATCGGTAGCTAAAGAGCGTGCCAGGCCTGCGGCGACTGTTGACTTTCCAACGCCGCCTTTGCCGGATGCAACGGCAATAATTTTACGGGCCGCAATTGTGAGCTTTGGATTTTTGGCCATGCCGTGCGGATCGTGAGGATTTGTAGCATTTGTCTCAGCTTTTTTCTCTGCTTTTTTCTCTGCCGTTAAAATAGCCGTGACTTTTGAAACACCGTCCAGCGCACGCACGGCATTCTCGGCCTGCTGTCTTAATGGTTCCATTTTTGAACCTAATGCAGGATCAACGCTGATCATGAAAATAACGGAACCATCATGACCAACCTGCAAACCCTGTATGGCTTTGCGGGCAACGATTGGTTCCAGAATATCGTAA
>CAWUJS010000016.1:0-30875 GCA_963922705.1 uncultured Alphaproteobacteria bacterium
TGCGAGGAAGCCGCAGGTTTGTTCGCATCTATATAGCGGGGATCTCATGCTTAAAGCGAAGAGATCCCGGCTTTCGCCGGGATGACAAGTGGGGAAATGGGATTACAAGTGCGAAGAATAGGATGACGATGGTTTTTACAAATCACGATTTCAAATGCAATTGCCATGGGGCTATATTGAATGCAAAAATCAGAGCAATCTGCTACATCTCGTCACGCAAGAAAACGCCATCATTGATACTGTGTCCCACACCAACACCTTAAAGTTAACCAGGCTCAGGACCTATAAATTAGGATGAATACTGTTTCCAAATTACAAGACTGTTACTAAGCCGCAGATTTTGTGACATCAAGACCAATATCCTGCGCAACCGATTCTTCTTCATTAAACTGCGTTGGCCCACTATCCTTACCTTTAGCCTCAGGATCACGGTCTACAAGCTCGATCACAGCCATAGGTGCAGCATCACCGTAACGGAAACCTGCTTTAAGGACGCGGGTATAACCACCTGGGCGGCTTTCATAGCGTTCCGCAAGAACATCGAATAATTTTTTAGCCTGTGTTTCATCGCGTAGCTTTGAGATGATTTGACGACGCTTTGCAACTGCTTTTTCCGGATTTGCTGTCCCTTGCTTTGCCGCTGTAATCAGCTTTTCCACATAAGGCTTTAGCTCTTTAGCCTTGGGCAAAGTTGTCGAAATTTGCTCATGCTTGATAAGAGCAGCCGCCATGTTTGCCAGCATCGCCTTACGGTGGCTGGAGGTTCTGTTGAGCTTACGTTGTTTGATGCGATGTTTCATTGCATCTTCCTTTCTCCGCCTTTTGGCGATGTTGCGACTTTAAACGGGTAAAGCCATTTGCATAATGCGAACCCTTTTAAGGGGAGTTTAATGGGCTACCCCCATATTTTTTATTCGCACACGGGATACCATATCCCTTTTTAATGAGAGGAAAGCTACACTATTTGGCGCTTCCCCGTCAAATTTATAGTCATTTCAGTTTAAAATTGATTATCATCAACTTTCTTTACAAGCTCCTCAATATTCTCAGGCGGCCAGCCTTCGGTTTGCATTCCAAGATGCAAACCCATATTGGCCAAAACTTCTTTAATCTCATTCAGGGATTTACGACCAAAGTTTGGTGTACGGAGCATATCGCCCTCGCTCTTCTGAACCAAATCACCAATATAAACGATATTATCGTTTTTCAGGCAATTTGCAGAACGCACAGAAAGCTCAAGCTCTTCAACTTTTTTGAGAAGATTTTTGTTAAATGGAAGCTCTTCTTCCTCTTCTTTGGCGGATTCTGTTTCTGGCTCGTCGAAATTAACGAAGACTTGTAACTGATCCTGCAGAATACGCGCAGCAAATGCCACTGCATCCTCCGGAGAAATCACTCCATTCGTTTCGATTTGAAGCGTTACTTTATCATAGTCAGTGATTTGACCAACGCGTGTGTCTTCGACTTCGTATGTCACTTTACGTACAGGCGAGAATACTGAGTCGATTGGAATTAAGCCAACCGGGCATTCTTCCGGGCGATTTTGCGCCGCAGGGCGATAGCCTTTTCCTGTGTTTACTGTCATTTCCATGGATAGCTTCGCGCCTTTATCCAATGTACAAATCACAAGGTCAGGGTTCATGATTTCGATGTCTGCTCCTGCTTCGATTTGCGCAGCAGTCACTTCACAGGGACCTTCTGCGTTCAGGCGCATTTTCTTCGGGCCTTCTGCGTGCATGCGAACGGCGAGAGCTTTGAGGTTCAAAATGATGTCTGTGACATCTTCGCGAACACCTTCAATGGATGAAAACTCGTGGAGCACGCCTTCGATTTGAACACCTGTGACTGCCGCGCCCTGTAGTGATGAGAGTAAAATACGACGAAGCGCGTTTCCTAGTGTTAGGCCAAAGCCACGTTCCAGGGGTTCTGCGACAACTTTACCCGTATTGGCGCGCTCGCTGTGAGATATATCAAGAGCCGTTGGTTTGATGAGTTCTTGCCAGTTTTTTTGTATCATTTGTTTTTCCTTTTGCTTCATCCGGTTCTTAGCCGGCCTCTTAGTTGGGGGTTAAAATTATAATATTTTGAATACAGAGCTCTTACACTCTCCGCTTTTTCTTGGGACGACAACCATTATGTGGAACAGGTGTGATGTCGTTAATTTTTGAGATTTTAAAACCGACAGCAGCCAGACCACGCAAGGATGATTCACGTCCTGAACCTGGGCCTTTAACGCGGACTTCAAGTTCTTTCATGCCGTGTTCTTTTGCCTTGTTACCCGCATCTTCTGCTGCGATTTGTGCCGCATAAGGTGTGGATTTACGAGAGCCACGAAAATTCATAGTTCCTGCTGATGACCATGCAACGGCGTTGCCTTGCAAATCGGTAATCATAATTTTTGTGTTGTTAAAGGTTGAGTTTACGTGCGCAATGCCTGCCACGATGTTCTTTTTAACTTTTTTCTTGGTTGATGGTTTAGCCATAATTTATCTCACTTGCTTTGACGAGATCCCCGCATTCGCGGGGATAAGGGAGCCCTAAAGCTCAAACTTCGTTTTCGCTAAGTCCTCCCTTACTTCTTCTTACCGGCAATAGGCTTTGCAGGGCCTTTGCGCGTACGACAGTTTGTTTTTGTGCGCTGGCCGCGAACAGAAAGACCGGCGCGATGACGCAAACCACGGTAACATTTCATGTCCATCAAGCGTTTGATGTTCATAGAAACTTCCCGGCGACGATCTCCCTCGATCAGATATTCGTCCGAGTCAATCTCCGAGCGTATGCTATTGAGTGTGTCCTCATCCAATTCGCCCATACGTCTTGTGACATCAATATTTAGTTTTTCACAGATTTTAAATGCTGTTGTGCGACCAATGCCATGAATATATGTCAGGGCGATTGGCGTGCGTTTTTTATCGGGTACATTGACCCCGGCGATACGTGCCATTTTATTTTCCTTTTCTATTTTAAACGAAACCGTATCCAGCTCCGTGCGTTAAACTTTCACTGGTCAGTTTCTAAACAAAAATCCGATGCTGTCGGAATCCTTGCGCATTTATAAGGATTTTTACGGATGCGTCAAGTTTTTTATGCGCGTTTAAAGCGAGTGGCCTGTACATCCTTTGTGACACATCCTGCCTCAAAGCTCTGACCATTCATACAGACGTAAACTCCCGGTGCATGGTATTTTACCGCAGCAAGGGCGTATCCGAGGTTAAAACCACCATCGCTGTAGGCAAATTCTTTCATGGGAATCATAGCGCCAGTGAGGATAACGGTTTTACCATTCAATTGCGTTTGGTGTTGTTTTAAAAACACGGCTGTGTCCTGCATGGTTGATGTGCCATGTGTAATCAGAATTTTATGTGCTTTGGATTTTATGGCGCTTTGAAAGATAAGATTACGGTCATCCTCTGTCATGTCGAGTGAGTCTTTGAGGAACAATGTTTCAAATGAAATATTCTGATCGACCTTAACAACGTCCGTTATAAATTCAGGGACATGGGAGGCGGCAACAAGTTCCGGCTTTTCTGTGACCGGGCTGTAGATTTTGTCTATTGTTCCGCCCGTAATAATAATATGGATATGGATATCAATATCAAGCATATCTTTGAAAACTTATGCCGCCTTAGCACTTTCGAGAATGGTTTCAATTTCCGAAGATACCGAATCAATAGAAGCCATGCCGTCTACGCTGCGAATAAGGCCTTGCGCTTCGTAATAAGGAAGTAAGGGTGCAGTTTGCTCATTATAAACCTCAAGCCTGTGACGCACTGTTTCCTCGTTATCATCGCTACGCGCTGCACCTGATTCTTCTGCACGCTTAATGACACGCTGGACAAGCTCCTCGTCGTCTACATTCAAAACAATAACATGATCGATTTTGCGTGCCATGTTTTTGAGCATATCATCCAGCGCTTTGGCCTGTGCCACAGTCCGCGGAAAGCCATCCAGAATGAAACCTTTTTCACATTCAGGCTCGGTAATACAGTTTGCGATCAGCTCTATGATGATATCATCCGAGACCAGCTCACCCGCATCCATGATTGACTTGAGTCGAAGGCCAAGCTTGCTTTCACTAGCAACTTCTCCGCGTAACATATCGCCCGTTGAAAGCTGCTTAAGCTGCAAGTTATCCTGAATTCTTTTCGCTTGTGTTCCTTTACCTGCGCCCGGCGGGCCAAACATAATCAGATGCATCTATTTACCTTCTTTTTCCTAGTTTTGCTTTCTTCATCAGACCTTCATATTGATGCGCAATCATATGTGAGTGAATCTGCGCTACGGTATCAAGCGTCACTGTCACAACAATGAGCAATGATGTCCCGCCAAAATAGAAGGGCATATTATATTTAGATATCAGGAATTCGGGCAAGAGACAAATAAAGACGAGATAAGCCGCACCGATTGTTGAAATTCTGGTCAGGATATAATCCAGGTGATCTGCCGTGTTCTTACCGGGTCTAATGCCGGGAATGAAGCCGCCATATTTACGCAGCATCTCTGCATTTTCTTCTGGATTGAATACAATTGCAGTATAAAAGAAACAGAAAAATGCGATTAAACCGCCGTAAAGAAGCATGTAAATAGGCTGACCATGCTGCAAATATTGTGCTATGGATGCTGTTAAATCACCACCTTCACCACCGGAAAACCCTATGATTGTCATTGGCAAGAGCAAAAGCGACGAGGCAAAAATTGGCGGAATAACGCCGGCCGTATTTAATTTCAACGGAATGTGATTCGTCTCCCCTTGCATCATCTGGCGACCCACCTGGCGTTTTGGATATTGAACGACAACGCGGCGCTGCGCGCGCTCCATAAAGACGATAAAGGCAATCACGCCAATTACGAGGGCAAAAAGCAACATCAATACAGGTGCACTAAATGTTCCCTGACGGCCTAATTCCAAAGTTGAGGCAATGGCGCGGGGTAATTCAGCAACGATCCCGGCAAAAATGATCAGTGATATGCCGTTTCCGATACCGCGTGCGGTAATTTGCTCGCCGAGCCACATAAGGAAAATCGTACCACCTACAATTGTGATCACCGTTGAAATACGGAAGAACAACCCGGGATCAATAACCGCAGACCCGGCAGAGCCTTCCAGACTTTCCA
Source organism: uncultured Alphaproteobacteria bacterium (assembly GCA_963922705.1). Lineage (GTDB taxonomy): Bacteria > Pseudomonadota > Alphaproteobacteria > Micavibrionales > Micavibrionaceae > TMED27. The sequence continues at coordinate 5,116 of CAWUJS010000016.1, forward strand.
GGCCAACGGCAAGACCATAAGCCTGCACAGTTGCAAGCAGAACCGTCAGGTAGCGCGTATATTGATTGATTTTCATCCGCCCCATCTCGCCTTCTTTTTTCATGGCCTCTAATTTGGGGGACATAGCGCTGGCGAGCTGCATAATAATCGATGCGGAAATATAAGGCATGATATTCAGCGCAAAAATGGTCATCCGCGAGAGCGCACCCCCGGAGAACATGTTAAACACATCAAGAAGGCCGCCGCTTTTTTGCGTGAAGATTTCATTCCATATCGCAGGATCAATCCCTGGAACAGGGATATAGGTTCCAAGGCGGTATACAAGCAATGCGCCCATCACAAAAAGCAGACGTCTTTTGAGATCGGTTGCTTTTGCAAGAGCGCCCCAATTTGCATTTTTTGCAAGTTGTTCAACGGCTGATGCCATTTCGAAAATTCCTTTATTTTTATCTTTGAACAGATATCTTTAAAGAAAAGGTTCCAAAGGGGCAAGAGGGAGGCTTTATGTTTTTTCAAATCAATAGGAACAATACATAAAGTCTTACTCAGCGGGCGGCACTACCCCCATGGCGATTGCATTTGGATTTAACAGCTAGATTTTTAATACAATACCGTCATCCCCGCGGCGAAGCAAACCGGAGGTTTGTTCGTATTTTATAAATTAGCAAACCGAAGGTTTGTTCGCACCTAATAGCAGGGATCCTGTTATTGGGCACAATCAACAATTATCGTCATCCCCGCGAATGCGGGGATCTCGCGCCTCAATCGAAGAGATCCCGGTTTTCGCCGGGATGACAAGTGGGGGGATGGGATGACAAGTGGGGGAATAGGATGACAATGGTTTTTACAAATCACGATTTCAAATGCAATTGCCATGCATCGGCAACTCTGTCAATTCTATAATCCATGAATGCATTTCTTAAAAAGCATGCGTGAGACCAACTGCGCTACATGGTTTAACAAGTGTCCTTCACCACCAGATAGGCCTTAGGCATCCCCTGACACTGTTGCATCGATTAAACATTTCGGAAATTCTTCCCACTATGTATTATACAATTGATTATAAATAAGTTTTGCCTCTTCAAACAAAATTACATCATATTCATCAATAGAGGAAACATCTTCCTTGCTATGAAAGTACTGCGTGAAATCAATATCGCCTGGCTCAATCTCCAGAACTTTGCAGAGATATTCCATTGTTTCTTGTGGCTTACTGCGTAAATCATCCTGAAAGACAAGAGTGCATTTATCTTTATGTTTTAAGACCTCACGAAAAGCGCATGACCAATAATGCAGCCAATAATTGCCATCAGCAGGATTATATTTTTCAGACGAAAATCCATCAAAGGCGATAGGCTTGTGGATTTTTCCAAACTCATAATGTCCGATATCTCGCATATAACGAAGAACAAACGGATCGTCATCATGTTGTTTTAGAAAATTATAATGCTGTCTGAGCAGAGATGCGGCATGACATTCCGGGCGTCGCACTGGAATGACAATCTTACAACCAGAAAAATTTTCCAGAAGATAGGGGATACGTGCAATATTAGCGTTATTTTTAGAACAATAGCGCATCTGCACATCGCCAAATCTATCGCGGTTGATATCACGATTATTTTGACGTGCTGCAAATATTTTTTTCATATGGTTGTTAATAAATTGATTAGCATCTTCCTTTTTATCTTCAGTCTTCCATAGTGGAATTGTTTTATCCTGAAAATTCTCAGGCCAAAATATTTTCCAAAGAACTTCTTCAAAGGCTTCAGGGCTATCAAGATCGATTTCAAGACCATCGCCATGTGCACGTTTTTTACGTTCAACCTGACGCTTTTTTCCACCGGCTATGCGATCCCACAAGATCGGCGCAGTCAAAAAAGGCATGTCACGATAAGTATGGGTTGTCAGCTCTGGAATTGCATATAAAGCATTAAGCAACGAAGTCGTGCCTCCACGTGCCAAAGACGTAACAAAAATAGGCGGCTTTGTTAAGGTTGTAATATTTTTGGAAAAAATTTTGTCTTCAATGTCTGAGACACCTTTTAAAATAGCAGGACTTGAAAAAGCCAGCGAATGCACAAATTGATCCATCTGCGAATATTGCTGCTTGTCATTATTTCCATGCTCGCTTTTTGAAAAGCGTCGTATCAGCTCGACCACAATGATAGCCAGCACACTGACGACAATGATATAATCAACCCGTAGCATCAGAGCCATTACAGAGTCGCCAGAAGCGATTCCAATGAAATCACCACTGAATATGGGCAATGCTGCAAGCCCCAATGCGAGCGAAAACCTCCATAAAATACTCCAACTTAAGAGTATTAGCGAAAACCCGGCGCGTCTAACGGCTTTTTCTTTTGCATCATCATCAAGTGTGCTATCCATCATTGTGGATACACTGGACATTGTAACATCAATAGCTTTATGGCCGATTTTGACAATATTTGATTTCCAGAGGCCGAAACCAAAGCCAACCACTGCAATCAGAGATATGAATATTTCAGTGACCATAGAACCTAATTAGACTCAACTTTTTTAGCATCATCAATTTTTTCGGCTTTACGCTTATTGCCCTTTAAAGCGCGCTTAAGCGGATACCATACAAGCCCGACAAAGAGCAGAATAACCCCTAAAAGAAGTGCCAAGGTTAATGCAATTGCACCAACGCCAGCACCAGGCCCAATATATGCTGCGGCAGTATTTGGTGTGAAAATGCCAATGGCTGCTAATATTAAACTAAGAAACTTTATTGTATTCATTGTGAACATCCTTTTCCAATCTGTTTTAATAGTCATGATCTATATAGCTGAGAATTAATCACTTCTCCAACGAAATTATCGTCCCAAATAAAAAGCAATTGCATGAACTGAACCACCAAAGCGATTTCAATTAACAAACGTCGTGCTTCGAAATGGAATATATATTTTTCCGTAACTTTTGGAGGTTGTTTATATTACGTTTATGAGAAAATGTTTTTATAGTCATCGGGCTTAAAACCCAGATACGTTTTATCGTTTTTTACCAAAAGCGGACGCTTAATGATGGAAGGATTTTCCAATGCCAAGGCAACAGCGTTCTCATCATTCACCGCTTCTTTTACTGTCTGATCAAGCTTTCTCCATGTTGTGCCGCGTTGGTTGATAACCTTATCCCAACCATGCTCCTGAATAGCTTGTTTAAGAATTTTCGCATCAGGTTCGGTTTTTTTGTAGTCAACAAATGTGTAATCAATACCCGCATGCTCAAGCCAATGAAAAGCTTTTTTCATTGTGTCGCAATTTTTGATCCCATAGATAATCGTCACATTTATAGCCTTTTTGATTTGAATATATTTGTATTGATGCCTTACCGATACAACAAGTCGACATCAACTCTCAAAGGCCACGGCGACCCCATTGAAAAGTGATGGACGCTTTTGAACACCCATCACATTTTTTATTATCTGACATTTAAGCTACTTTTTTCAGCGCTTCAGAAGCTTGCTTGGCAATCGCAGCAAACCCTTTTTCATCATGGATTGCAATCTCGGACAAAGATTTACGATCAAGCTCAATCCCTGCTAACTTCAAGCCATGCATGAGGGTCGAATATTTAAGGTCATGCAAGCGTGCAGCAGCGTTAATACGCTGAATCCATAATTTACGGAAATCACGTTTCTTTGTGCGGCGATCGCGGTAAGCGTACTGACCTGCTTTCTCAACCGCCTGAACAGCCGTACGGAAGCAGTTTTTGCGACGCCCGTAATAGCCCTTCGCAGCTTTTATAACTTTCTTGTGACGCGCATGCGCTCTTGGTCCACCTTTAACACGTGCCATGGTCTAACCCTCCTTCTTTTCCGAAGCAGCAGAAGCCGTCTTCTTTTTCTTACGGGAATAAGGCAGGAAATTACGCAAAACAATGCGTTCATCAGCAGCACAAAGCGTTGTCTGCCCTTTTGCCTTACGTTTCATGGATTTTGGTTTATTCATCTGCATGTGGCGCATTTTGGCCTGCTTGACCTTGACTTTGCCACTGCTGGTGACACGAAATCTCTTCTTAGCACCAGATTTGGTTTTCATTTTTGGCATTTCATCTCTCCTTAAAAGGGTTTTTTTAATGACTGAGGCAGCCATATTCGCCAAGCCATTATTATCAATGGGGTTTATACAAGGTTTAATCGTCATAAATCAAGCAAATTTCTCTAAAAATTCACTAATCTGAGAAAACATAGCTTTACGGTGCCTGAGTTCCGGCAATCCATGACGACCTTCGTGAAAAGTCATAATTTCTATACGTTTTGATGCCATCTCACGCCGTGCAATATTGAGCTGCTCAATGGGATAACGCGCATCTTCCGATCCATGCAAAATAAGAACCGGCATAACAATGTCCCTGAAAAAAGGTTTGAGGTTCATTTTCGAAAGCTCTTTTATAAAATCTATACTGATATAATTATAATCTTGAACATCATAACCGCTTTCAAACGATTGCTCCGGAATTTTATCCGCGTGAAAGAGGTTTTTTGCAAGAAATTGCGGATCCAGCCCAGGCCATAACATCACCTGACATTTCAGATTAAATTCCATGTTGAGCATAGCGATTGTACTGCCTAGCCCTTCAGAAATAAAGATAAGCTCCTTATAGCCTTTTTCAATTGCCCACCGTTTAACGGCATCGAGCGATTCTTTTGCCTTGCGAAGTGTAAAATCTTTCTGATGCCCACTGCTTTTGCCGCACCCCAAAAAATCAAAACGCAGCGTGTGAAACCCTCTATCGGTTAATATATATTCAAGATCAGCGTATAGATCACTATGTCCGGATTTATGCCCCGGAAAGCCATGGATCAGCAAAATAAGCTTACGGTTGAAATTCGCAAGGCTTTGCTCTTCCGGCTTTTTATGAATAGCTGCAAGAGTATCTTGTTTGTTAATAGCAATGGTGATGGCATTAGACATTGGATATCAGCACATATATGGCTTTTAATTTAATATCATTACTAGCATGCATATATGCATTTCACCAATAGTTTTACTTGTAGTCACACTTTAGACTCAGGACTCATCAATTAAAAATTTAACATAGTCTTGTTTATAATCTTCTGCAAATTTCGTTAAAATATCTTCATTCAGATTAGCGCTCAGAGATAGGCGCAAGCGAGCCGTCCCTTGTGGCACGGTTGGTGGACGGATGGCGCGGATATCCCATCCTTTTTGCTGTAATTTTTGCGCAATCAAAACAGCCTCATCATTATCACCAATCATCAACGGTACAATATGCGTTCCTTTTGCACCGTTAGGCGTATCAAATAATTGCTGCGCTTTTCGTGATAATTTTTGGAGCAAATCGCGGCGTTTTTGTCCTTCATCTCCGCCAATAAATTCCAGTGATTTTTGCACCAAATAAGCTTGCAACGGCATGGGCGCTGTTGAATAAATAAAACCGCGCGCAGTATTGATCATCATGTTAATCACATCTTCCGATGCACAGATCAAACCGCCCGCTACCCCTATTGCTTTGCCGCATGTATGGAGGGTAATGACATTATCAAAAAACCCGTCATTGCGAGGAGCTTGTGACGAAGCAATCTCTTGCGATGACAGACTGTAAAAATCATACGCTAAACCTCTACCACCATCTCCCATCACACCTGTTCCATGCGCTTCATCGATGACAAGCATTGCATCATAATGCTGCGCCAATGCGAATAAATCATCAAGCGGCGCAATATCGCCATCCATGGAATAGATCGATTCAACGGCAACCCAAATCTTCCCACTACTTTTCTTGTATGCATTTTGGCACGCGGTTTCAAACGCATCAATATCATTATGCTGCACCTTAATGTGTTTCGCATGCGCGTTTTGAATACCTTCACGCGCCGAGGCATGGACAAATTCATCATAAATAATCGTATCATGCCGCCCACACAGCGTTTGAAACAATGTCGTATTAGCCTGAAAACCCGATGACAAATAAAGTGCTTTTGGCGCAGCAAAAAACTGCGCAGCATAATCTTCCAAAGCTGCATGCGCCTCGGTATGGCCGCGTAATAAACGCGATCCCCCTGCACCGATATCTCCGCCCTTTTGTAAGTATTCAATAGCATATCGGCGCAAAAAATCATCCTCTGCCAACCCCAAATAATCATTGGATGTCAGGTCAATGCCATGCTGCAGAGAAAGCGACCTATATTGTCCACGCTCTTTAAGCTTCTGCAACTTTTTTTGAAACAAAGGTGTCATTTCGAACCCTCAGCATGAGGGTGAGAAATATCATACCACCCATCTGATAAATCCTGCAAATCGGGGTTAAGTGATGCAATCAAATGATCTTTTTTCTCTCTACGCCATTTTTTGATTTCTTTTTCACGCGCAATAGCTGCTTCTACACAGCTCGTTTCTTCCCAATAAACAAGCTTGGTTGTGCTGTATTTCTTGGAAAAATCTTCAAAAACACCATTTTTATGCTCATAAACGCGTTTTTCCAAATCACTTGTAAACCCTAGATAAAGCACATTGCCGAACTTATTGGCCATAAAATAAATGTAGTAACTTTTCATGAAATTTCTCGCTTCGCTCGAAATGACACTATTTATGAACTAAGCAACCTCTTGGAGTGCATCACCCTTTTTATAAGGCTCACGCGGTTTCATACCCAATTCCTCAAGCAATCCGTAATCCGCATCTTTTTCAGGATTAGGCGTCGTTAGCAATTTCTCACCTGTAAAGATTGCATTCGCCCCCGCCATAAAAGCCATGGCCTGTGCCTCTTTCGAAATCTCCAAACGCCCGGCACTCAAACGCACCATCGCTTTTGGCATTAAAATCCGGGCAACAGCAATACAGCGTATCCACTCAAAAATATCCAAACGCTTTTGATGTTCCAGCGGTGTTCCTGCAACCGGCACAAGCATATTAATCGGCACCGATTCCGGCTGCGGATCTAAATTCGCCAAAGTACACAACAATGATATCCGGTCTTCTTCACTTTCTCCAAGACCCAAAATACCACCACAACAGGCTGATATACCTGCTTTTGCAACATTTTCCAGCGTAGCAAGCCGATCCTGATAGCTGCGGGTGGTAATGATTTTATCGTAAAATTCTTCGGATGTGTCCAGATTATGATTATACGCCGTCAGGCCTGCTTCTTTAAGACGTATCGCTTGCTGTTCATTGAGCATGCCCAAAGTTACGCACGCTTCCATGCCCATATCGGATACGCCTTTGACCATATCACAAACCCGATCAAACGCACGCCCATCCAGTACACGCGGCCATGCAGCCCCCATACAAAAGCGCGTTGATCCGGCATCTTTGGCTTTACGCGCCTGCTCCAAAACCTCATCAGTTTTCATGAGGATTTCTTTTTCAAGTTCCGCATTATTGTGAATGCTTTGTGAGCAATATTTGCAGTCTTCCTGACACCCGCCGGTCTTAATCGACAGCAATGTGCACATCTGCATTTCATGATGATCGTGATGAGCACGGTGAACACCCGCCGCCTCATAAATCAGATCCAATAGAGGCTTTTGATAAAGAGCCTTAACTTCTTTTATTGTGTTTGTCATACAGGCATTTTTAAACCACAAAAGGCCTCACGTACATTTCTTTTTTGAGAGAATAGCCGTTACGCTCAAAAAGCATAGCGGCTTAGCCCAGGACAAAAAAACATCAACCCGTCAAGGCGCGGCTTATTACATCTACATCCTGCGCGATTTGTGCATCTTCCTCGATCAATTCTTCAACCTTGCGGACGGCATGCATAACAGTTGTATGATCGCGCCCGCCGAATTTTCGACCAATTTCCGGCAATGACCTTGATGTTAGCTGCTTTGCCAGATACATCGCTACCTGACGCGGGCGTGCCACATTACGGGCGCGGCGTGCTGAATGCATATCCGTTAAGCGCAAACTGTAATGCTCTGCAACTTTACGCTGGATTTCATCAATAGTGATTCGGCGGTCATGTGCGCGCAATAGATCCTGCAAAACATCCTGTGTTGTCTCTAAGGTAATTTCAGATTTAGAAACATCGGCATGTGCAACGATTCGGTTAAGCGCCCCCTCCAGCTCACGTACATTGCTTGTAACTTTTAAAGCAAGAAACTCAAGCACCAAATCGGGCACATCTGCATCGAGTTGATCGCGTTTTGTTTGTAAAATCCCAAGCCGTAAATCATATGTTGTCGGATGAATATCAGCAACTAACCCCCAGGCCAAACGAGACCGTAAGCGCTCATCAACACCAGTTAAGTCGCCGGGAGCCTTATCAGCAGAGATAATAATCTGCTTATTCTGGTCTACAAGCGCATTGAATGTGTGAAAAAACTCTTCCTGTGTGGATTCCTTGCCGGCAATGAACTGAATATCATCCATCATCAATACATCAACAGAACGGAATATTTCCTTGAAAGTCATTGCTGTATTGCTTCTAAGCGCTTTGACAAACTGGTACATAAATTTCTCAGCAGAGAGATACATAACTGTTTTTTCAGGCTGCTGTTCTTGCAAAGCATGCGCAATCGCGTGCATAAGATGCGTTTTACCAAGGCCAACCCCGCCATATATAAAGAGCGGATTAAAGGGTAATGTATCGCTTTCTACAACCCGGCGTGCCGCTGCATGCGCTAATGCATTGGGTTTACCAATGACAAAATTGTCAAATTTAAAACGTTTATCAAGCGGCGAAGATATTTCCTGTAATAGGGCGTGATGCTCATTCTGGTTTGCTTTTGCCGGTGTTGCGTTTACTTTTTCTTCTTGCGGTTCATCTAATATTGCGCCCTGAACAACAACGATTTGAAGGCGTTTAATATCTTCGTGTGATTCGGAACACATAGATAAAATACGATCAGCATAGTGGTTTTGAATCCAGTCGCGCATAAAGCGTGTTGGAACAGACACTTCCATAGTCCCATGATAAAATGCCTGAAGAGTTAATGGCTTTAGCCAGCTACGAAAAACAGCTTCGCCGAATTCAGAACGCATGTCCGAATAGACCTTCTTCCAAGCCTTTAAAATCTCTTTACTTGGCTCTAAAGATGCTTCCTTATATTCAGCATTTTCTTTGATTAGGGCTACAGTTTTCGCTCCAACATCAGACATAAAGTTCTCTCCTCAGTTTCTTTATTTTTAAGTTTTCATATTTTTTCAAAACCCTGTCATAAGCAAGCAAAAAGGGCTTGCAAAAGCCTGTAAATTGCTTTGCATCTTTTTTTACAACAGTTTTTTATTACTAAGCCACACCCTCGGCGCTATTGATCTTAAAACTTAAGACATGCGACCAAAAATAGTGCCCCCAAAAAAGCATGCATAATAAAGTTACATTATAGAACAGTATTAAGCATTAATATTACCTAAGCATTCAGATTGGAATAGAATGTGAAATTCTTTTGTTTCATCTTGCTGCTGATAAAACAAACCTACACTAAAAAAATCATGCCTGACAATGAGAATATAACATGAACATTCAAAAAAGAAATAATTGTACAACCACTTCAAATATCAAAAACTTGAGGGCTTACAAATTCTCATTGCAAGCCTGAAAGGTACGTATAATGATGTTAATTTTGGTACAGATTCTGCTTCTCTTACAGAATCGTGTGCGCTTACTATTTCAAAGCTTTAATGCGTGCTGAAAGACGCGACAATTTGCGTGCTGCTGTATTTTTATGAAATATTCCCTTTGCAACGCCGCGCAGTAACTCAGGCTGCGCTAATTGCAATGCAGCTTGCGCATCTTTTGCGGATCCACCCTCGATAGCGGCTTCAACTTTTTTAATATATGTACGGATACGGCTACGACGAGCACCGTTAATCTCTGCACGCGCCGCGTTTCTACGAATTCTTTTCTTTGAAGAAGCGTGATTAGCCATTTTGCTCTCTTTTCTTTTGTTTCTAGTACTTTTTCACAATTCAATTGCGATGTTTTACGCGCCTTGAAGATGCTTTGTCAAGAAATTTGAAGTAAAGTTTTTAAAGAATTTTTTATCCAATGTAAGAATTTTTAAATGTATCAGCATGTTAACAAAATTCAATAAAAGATTTAGGGTGAAATTTGAACCTCTAAAATTTTCTTGTTAACGTCCTGCTGAATCGAAAACGCCAATCTTTCCTGCCCCCGCACATAGATGAAAGGTTTCACCAAAACCCATCCAAATTGCGGCAAAGCGTTACTGTAAAAGCGTTCTATCTCCGAATCATCAATCGAATCATCAATCTTTGCTGCCGCAAAAAGAATCCGCCCTTCCGGCTTATCATAGCGTAAACCACGCTCTTCAATTTCAACCAAACCCGGCATGACAGGAATATCGGGTAAATTCAAAAAAAATGCCTGCGCCAAAACAGGAAAAGCTACCACCGAAAAACCAAGCATCAACAATATTGCCTTCATAATAAAACTTACCTTTGTAAATATGGACAATAAAATGTAGACCGTCCCGATTGCACAATCCTTTTCACAGGATATTGCCCTTCTATCATATCACCTTCGCGGTCATAAACTTTAAACTGATGCTGAAAATATCCTAAGGAGCCATCAGCGTGATAATAATCCTTGAGGCTACTGCCACCTGATTCAATTGCGGCATTCAAAACATCAATAATAGCCTTCGCCAGACGCTCTGCCCGCACCCCCTGCACACTGCACGCTATACGCTTTGGTGAAATTCTGGCCATAAAAAGTGCTTCGCAAGCGTAAATATTACCAACACCCGCAACTATTTTCTGATCTAGCAAGGCTGTTTTAATTGGCATTTTTCGCCCCTTTAAAGACGCAGCGAGAACAGGGCCGCTAAAATCATTTGATAAAGGTTCCGCTCCCATAGTCTTAAAAGAATCATCTTCTTCCCAATAATCACAACTGGTTTCCTTCAAAAACCCAAATCGTCTTGGGTCATGAAAAACAACATGTCCTCCATTGTCCAAGGTAAAAACGACATGATCATGTTTGACTGCTTTATAAGCTTCATGCGGCGGAATAATTTTGACTACGCCTGACATTCCAAGATGCAGAATAAATCCCGCCCCATTGCTCAGCAAACAAATAATATATTTACCACGCCTGATAAGCTGCTCTATAACTTGTCCCTGCGCTTTATCCGGAAGCGCTTGAGGCAAGGGCAAACGAATATCCGCGCGATTAAAGCGTAAATCAATAATACGCTGACCAAGCACTGCACATTCGAGGCCACGCTTTACAATTTCAACTTCCGGGAGTTCAGGCATAATCAATATATCGCAGTCAGGGTTCAATATAAGTATCTTAAAGCTTTACGCCCGAAAAAAAAGACCGACATGGAAAAATCCATGCCGATCTCAGTTTCGTGTGTGGGGATTAAAGACATAAAACACATAAAGAATTCATGTATATTTATTATCTTTATGTGCAATTTCTAGTAAAAATAAAACAATCTGTCAAGAAAAAATGTAAAAAAATTACACAATAATCATTATTTCATAAACTTTTTTAATATTATTTTTTCATAATTCAAAATACTTGTTTCCATAGAGAAAATAAGGTGTAAAGAATATATACTAAAGTAATAGTATTAAGATTTTTGCTATTTCTAAGGTTACCCGCATGATGTTATAATAAAATTATCATGAAAATATTAATCTTTCTTTTTGCTACTTGTTATTTGATGCTCACACCCCAAGATGTGTATTCCCAGGAATTTGATCCAACGATTAAACCATTGCCAAGCTTTCTTGATGATATTGGCAAGAATGACATTCTATCAGAGGAAAAAGATTCTGATCCTGAAATGGACATGACTGCTCCGGAAAATGAAGATTCAATTTCAACAATTGATCTTTCAGATGTTCCTGATGAATTTCTGACAGAGGCCAGCAAATTTGGTGAAACATGCCGTAACCATCATGAAATGCCCCTTTATTATGATTGCCGCTGTATGGGGGTTAAATTCCTTGATGCACGTATAGAGCTAGGCCCGGATGCTTCTCACTCAGAAGTCCAAGATCAATTGGGAAAAGCATGCAAAGACGGAACCGGCATAGCAGGTCAGATCTATAAGAATTGTTTTAATGATTTTTTGAATGCACCCAAAGAACTTGATCCCGAAGAATATTGTAGCTGCTTTGGCAATACATTTGCCAAATTGTTTGAAGATTGGCCTAGCAGGCTATCACGCCGGGCCGAAATCGCTTTACGTTCAAAAGCGCAAGTTATGTGTCAAAACCCAAGAGCGGCAAAAAGACTTTATGGTGCCGGCGCTGTTATACGCTAAAGTTCCGCAGCCCCCTTTATAGCTGCCGATAAATGTCCCGCAGCAAATGGCAGAATATTCGTTCTAAAAAAAGCCGCACTTTTCTGTTTGTGCTTGTCAAACGCATCATTGCCCGATGATATACCTGCTGATTTTTCAAGCATCGCTGCGCCGGCGATAATGCCAAACCCTCTCAAATAAGGCGTTGCCATGGCTTGTACAAGATCAAGATTATTGTCCGCGCCTGCCTTGAGTAACACATCTGTCGCATCTTCCAGCTTCGCAAAATCATCAGCCAAAGCATCGGTTTTGATGCTCTCTATATAGGATTTCACGGCACTTCCACCATCGCGTAACGTTTTACGAAAGGCTAAATCCATTGCCTGAATCCCGTTTGTTCCCTCATAAATAGGTAGAATACGTGCATCACGGAAATATTGCGCCGCGCCCGTTTCCTCAATAAAACCAGCGCCGCCATGAATCTGAATTCCTATCGATGTAACATCAACCGCCATATCCGTGCACCAGGCCTTGACAATCGGCGTCATAATATCAACTTTGGCAGCAGCATCTTCATCACCAGCTTGCGCCTGATCAAGCGCTATCGCAGCATCATAAGCAAGCGCACGCCCTGCCTCGATCTGTGATTTCATCGTCAGCAACATGCGCTGTACATCTTTATGCTGGTCAATTGTGACACGCTCGCCAGTCGTGAAAGATTTTCCCTGCACCCGCTCGGCTGCGTAAGAGCGCGCATGCTGATAAGCGCGCTCTGCAATGGCAACGCCTTGCAAGCCCACGGAAAGGCGCGCGTTATTCATCATAGTAAACATATATTTCAGCCCTTCGCCTTCTTTGCCCACCAAATAACCCGTCGCACCGCCATCATCGCCAAACTGCATCACACAGGTCGGTGAGGCATGAATGCCCAGCTTATGATCCAGCCCCACGCATTTTACATCATTGCGCGCACCGTCGCTTAAAATTTTCGGCACAATAAAAAGCGATATCCCTTTCACATCATCACCCGCATCCGGAGTTCTGGCGATTACAAGATGAATGATGTTATCCGTTAAATCATGCTCGCCATAGGTAATCCAAATCTTTTGACCGCTAATCTTATAGCTCCCGTCATTCTGCTTTTCTGCCTTCGTGCGCAGCAACCCTAAATCAGAGCCAGCATGCGATTCGGTTAAATTCATCGTACCTGCCCAAGCGCCGCTAATAAGATGAGGCAGATATTCCGCTTTTTGCGCCTCCGAGCCATGCGCCATAATCGCCTCTATGGCACCTTGATTAAGCAAAGGGCAAAGCCCAAAGCTCATATTCGCGCCTTGCCACATTTCCTGTATAGGAAAGGCCAACGCCCACGGCATGCCTTGCCCGCCATATTCAGGATCAAAAACAACCGAATTCCAGCCGCCTTCTTTATAAGCCTGATAAGCCTCTTTCCATCCCGGCGCTGTTGTGACGCTATGCCCCTCCAGCTTCGCGCCATGCTGATCCCCCACCCAATTAATCGGCGCCAATACTTCCGATGCCAGCTTTGCTGCCTCCCCCAGCACAGCCTCGGTTGTGTCACGATCCAAATCTTCATGTTTAAAACCCAAAACATCATGAAGTAGGAATTGCATATCATCAATCGGCGGTGTGTAAGTCATGTAAGAGATCCTTTTGGCACGGCTGTTGCAATCTTCATTCTTATAAAATTATAGCGTAATTTCATTTGAAGATCATTAACCCATGCAAGACTTAACAAACATCATACAAAACAGTGCCTTAGCCCCCATCGCCAAAGGCGCTTCCAAAAGTGTTTTAAACGCCATCGGGCAAGCCGCCGCCAAAACCGGGGTGGATTTTGCCTATCTCGTTCAGCAAGCTCAGGCGGAAAGTAACTTTAACCCCACCGTAAAAGCCAAAACCTCAAGCGCAACCGGCCTCTTTCAATTCATCAAAAGCACATGGATGAATATGATTGACCAATATGGCGCAAAACATGGCATAGATACCAAAAATATGAGCCGCGATGATATATTAAACCTGCGCAAAGATCCAAAAATCGCCTCTGTCATGGCCGCAGAATTCGCCGGAGAGAATGAAAAATTCCTGAATACCCATTGGGGCGGCGAAGTCGGCGCAACCGAGCTTTATTTTGCGCATTTCCTGGGCGCAGGCGGCGCGGCGTCTTTTTTGAATGCCCGCGATGAAAACCCGCATCAACCCGCCGCCGTGATCTTCCCAAAAGCCGCCAAAGCCAACCACAATGTCTTTTATGATAAAAACACAGGGCGTGCACGCAGCCTCGATGAAGTCTATGGTTTTTTTGATCAAAAATTCAAAGTCAAATCGATGGATACACCCACGCAATTGGCTGAACTTGATGAGACCACCACGCATAATAGAGGCAATAAAGGCGGGATTTACAGTGATGATATCCAATCCCTGATCTTCACGCGCCCCCGCCAAAATTACGCATCCGGCATTCCCAATTTCCAACTTGTCCAGCACCCCGTTGAACTCATGATCCTGAGCCAGCTTGACTTACCGGGATTTGAGAATAAAAATTCGGTGTTTTAAGAGTATAGTCTTTGTTTTACGCTCAAGAAGCTCGACGTAAAAAGAACTTCCAACCCAATCAATTGCAGTGCAATGCGTTTAATGACTAATAGACCTATCCATCATTTTATCGCATAATATAACTTTCTATTATGCGTAGCTCTCAAACTATTGGTAAAAAGAGGTTTATACTCCATGTCAAAAGACGCATGCCTTGTTTCTATTGTTGATTCCAACATGTCTCATGCCATAAGAGCAAAAAATGTTCTCGAACCTTTCTATAATGTTAGTGTGCATGAAAAAAGTAATATTGCTTTGGATCATACTCGTTCTCAAAGACCATCCTGTTTAATTGTTTGTGACAGCCTTTCACCGCATAGCAGCATTGACTTCATCAAGACTCTCCGAAACGAGGGCTTTCTTCAAAATTGCGGTTTGATTTATATCGCAGCCAGCGAAGTTGATCCTGAAATTGATACAGTCAAAGCACTAAATGTAGATGCCATTCTTACCAAGCCATATACTCCAACTTCTCTGATCAAAGAAGTTTCTGCACAAGTTTCAAATAAGGTTGAAAAGTCATGGGAAAAATTCCCCGAGCTGCAGCGTAATGCTTTGAAAAAAACAGCCAGCGTTTTTCATGATATAGAGAATGTACTTATCACTGGTGAAAATATTTCTTTTAATGACGTAAAAAATAATTGCAAATCGCTCATTGATGTTGTTGAGAGCAATAACTTTGACGAAATTCTGGAAGGCATTAAAAATCACGATAACTATACCTATGCGCATTCCATGCGGGTGGCAACGCTTCTCACTTTATTAGGGCATGCTGCCGGATTTAAACATGACGACCAGCTTATTATGTCGAGTGGTGGCCTGCTTCATGATGTTGGGAAAATGATGATTCCTCATAATATCCTCAATAAACCGGGAAAATTGACCGAGGAAGAGTTTGAAATCATGAAAACGCATGTCCCGGAAACAATGGAATACTTAAAACGCTCTGATGATATTCCACAAGGTGTTTTGATCATTGCCGAGCAGCATCACGAAAAAATTGATGGAACTGGCTATCCGCATGGTTTAAAGGGTGCACAGTTGAATGAGCTTGCACGCATGGCTGCTATTGTTGATGTTTTTAGTGCTTTAACAGATAGGCGCGTTTATAAGCCAGCAATGGAGACATCAAAAGCTTATGCTATTCTCGAAGATATGACTGATCACCTTGATCAGCACTATGTTAAAATGTTTAAGAATATTCTCGTTGATACTGGTATTCTGGTGTAATAGAATCGCCTTTAATCCTGTGCTACAGCCGCGGGATCAATGAGTTTATAATAATACAGGCTTTTTACAATTTGTTCGGGCAGCCTTACGGAATAAGGATGTGCTCCAAATTGTACATAGCCCATACTCTCATAAAGAGTGATTGCATCACTATGCGTTTCGCGCACATCAAGGTTAATCACTGCAAAATCTTCTTCTAAGGCTGTTTTTTCGGCTTTCTCCAATAGCATCCGTGCAAGCCCATGCCCACGCGCCCAAGGTGCTACAAATTTAGTTGTCAGCTTGACTGCATGGGCTTGCGCCTCATTTTGGGCAGGCGGCTTCCAAAGCTGGCATGTACCGCAAATCACATTATCAAGGCGTGCAACAAACAAAATCCGCGCCGGCATGGCCAAAACACCACGCCAATAATTTTCCAAAATTTCACGATTTGGCAATGCAATCCAACCAAAACCGCCACCACCTTCGATCGCTGCATCAGTTGCATCACACAAGTCATTCAACTCACCTTGCGTAATACTTTCCAAACGCTCGACTTTTGGAACAGGCGGCAACTCTCTAATATTAACTTGATCATTCATTTACTATGCCCTCTTTTTACAATTAGGGTCTCCAAGCCATAAAGTCGCTTAGCAAGCTCAAACCAGCATTTTGACTTTTTTCAGGGTGAAATTGCACCCCCACAATATTATCACGGCCAATGATTGAGGCGTATAAACCACCGTAATCAGTCAAGCCCAGTACATGATGGCTATACTCACATTCAAACATATAAGAGTGAACAAAGTAATAATGAACATACGATTCATCCGAACTTTCTATGCTGCTCTGCACATAATTTTGGACGGTTTCAAGAATAGGATGATGGTTATCTTGTGTGCCTGAATTTGGCAAAATGACGGCGTTCCAACCCATTTGCGGAATTTTAAATTCTGTGTCAACATCAAAAGGAACAACTTGCCCCGGTATCCAGTTCAGCCCAGCATGTAGACCATGCTCAAGACCACGTGTTGCAAGCAATTGCATCCCGACACAAATCCCTAGAAAAGGCTTAGCATCCTTTAAAACACGTTCTTCTAACGCCTCGACCATCCCGCTAGTGTTTTGTAAATTTTCAAGACAATCCCCAAAAGCGCCTTGTCCCGGCAAAATAATACGATCAGCCTTTAAAACATCCTCGGCATTTCCGGAGATAACGACCTCGGCATTGATCGCCTCTCTTGCGATAACATGCCGAAACGCCTTGTCAACGGAAGCAATATTCCCGGAACCATAATCAATGATAATAATTGTTTCTTTGGACATTATGTGTTTTTCGATGTATCTCTTTGGTTTGTCAATGATTTAAAAAGATACATAAGGCAATGAGCATAAATTTCTATACTTGGAATGAAACTGATGATGATACCAAAGCGCGCATTATGCGCCGCTCACAGGCAAATATCGATGATGTTATCGCCATTGTAGAGCCCATCATTGCGGATATTCGTGTACGCGGTGATAAAGCTTTAATTGAATATACTCAAAAATTTGATGGTGCAGAAATTACCACTATTAAAGCAACACCCGAAGAATTTGCCGCTGCTGAAGACAAGCTCGATGATGAAATCAAATCCGCCATTAAGCATTGCGCGGATAATGTCAAAAAATTCCATCAGGAACAAATGAACAGGGTCGAAAAGCCGTGGATGGTTGAAATCGAACCTGGCGTTTTTGCAGGTGAACAAGTCAGCCCTATCGAGTCTGTGGGTTTATACGTGCCACGCGGAAAAGGCGCATTCCCTTCCGCACTTTATATGCTCGCTATTCCCGCCGTGATTGCAGGTGTTCAAAATATTGCTGTTGTTAGCCCGCCCACACCGGAAGGGAAAACCGATGATGCAACGCTATATACGGCAAAATTATGCGGCGTCGAGCATGTTTATAAATGCGGCGGCGCACAAGCCATTGCAGCGCTTGCCTATGGTACTGAAACAGTTCCACAGGTTAAAAAAGTTCTGGGCCCCGGCAGTCCTTATGTGGCTGCGGCAAAGCGTGTTTGTTCGCTCATTATGGATCCCGGCATGCCTGCGGGGCCAAGCGAATCGATCGTTTTAGCCGACAAAACAGCCAACTTTGAAAATACATGCTGGGATATACTCAATGAAGCCGAACATGGAGAAGACAGCGCTGCCTTATTAGTCACACATGACAGAACATTGGCGGAATATGTTTCAGAGAATTTACCGCAAAAAATTGTAGAATTACCTGAACCCCATAAATCCATTTGTGAAAAAGTGATGGCTAATTACGGCGGAATTATATTAACAGAGAGTCTTGAACAATCCATTGCGGTTACAAACGCATACGCACCGGAGCATTTACACTTAAAAACCGCAGATGCAGAAAATATTGCAAAAAGAATCCTCCATGCCGGAGAGATTCTCATTGGCGAGTATACACCATCATCCCTTGGTAACTATGGCATAGGTGTCAATCATGTCCTTCCCACAGGCGGCTGGGCACACACTTATTCTTGTACATCGGTTTGGGATTTCTTAAAACGCACATCAATTTCCCGTTGTACTAAAGAGGGTTTTGAAGCACTAAAGGACTCTGTCACAACCATGACCGACTATGAAGGCTTCCCGGCACATGGCTATGTTCTACGCAGAAGAAAATTATAATAATAAACTCTAAATTCAAAATATCTTTACCTCTTAAAAATCGGAGGTTAAGTTTTATAAAAGCTATAGTTTGGAGTATAGAATTTTGCAACAACTTCTAAAACGCCGTGGCCTTATGTATGTTTTATCTTCGCCTTCCGGAGCCGGTAAGACTACCATAACAAGAGCGCTGCTTAAAAATAATAAAGACGTTACCATGTCGATTTCCGCCACTACGCGCCCGAGAAGAGCGGGTGAAGAAGACGGAAAAGACTATTATTTTGTGGATACAGATCAATTTCGCACGATGATTGAAAATGGTGAAATGCTGGAACATGCAAAAGTCTTCGATAATTATTACGGTACGCCGCGCGGTCCGGTTGAGGCGGCCTTACAATCCGGACAAGATGTGATTTTTGATATTGACTGGCAAGGCCGGCAAGGCTTGGCAGAAGTCTCACCAGATGACCTTGTGACAGTCTTTATTCTGCCGCCTTCACGCAGTGAGCTGGAAAAGCGCCTGCGAAGTCGGGCTGAAAAAACACTGGAAAGCGAAGAGCAAATTCAGGGGCGTATGGCGAAAGCTTCGGATGAAATGTCGCATTATCTTGAATATGATTATGTGATTGTGAATGCAGATATAGATGAAGCGATAGAAAAGGCGCAACTGATTTTAGAAGGGGAGCGATTAAAGCGCCGCCGGACGGTTGGCTTATCAGATTTTGTTCGCGGGCTTAAAGACGGGCTATAAAAAAGAAGGGCTATAGAGACTTTGCAAGCTTGATGTAATCAGCAGTGCTCAAATTTTCAGCGCGCAATTCCGGGTTTAAACCACAAGCCTCAACGGCATCTTTATAATCTTTAAGAGAAGAGCGAATCATTTTACGCCTTTGTCCAAATGCCGCAGCCGTAATAGTCTCAACATTTTCAAAACGTGGCGTATCCTCTTCAAGCGCACGCGGTGTTAATCGCACAACACTCGATGTGACCTTTGGCGGCGGTGTAAAAGCAGAAGGCGGTAAATCAAAGAGCTTTTTTGTCTCGCACAACCAATTGGCAATGACGGATAAGCGCCCATAGGCTTTATCACCAACATCCGCAACAATCCGATGCGCAACTTCCTTTTGAAACATTAAAACCAGCACAGTGTAGTTTTCAGGATTAGCACGAAGCTGTTTAAGCCAGCCAATCAATAACGGCGTTGCAATATTGTAAGGAAGATTAGCCACTATGATACGCGGGCTATCCGTTATTGTTGTAAGATCTATATTGAGGGCATCATCTTCTATGATCTTGAGGCGATTATCTGCCGCTTCTTTTAACCCTTGTAAAGCCGCGACTGCTCTGGGGTCGAATTCAATTGCTGTTACGGACTTTGCTTCGGCTTTGAGGAGTGAGCGCGTCAGTCCTCCCGGCCCGGAGCCAATTTCAATGACATGCTGCTCTGATAAACCATCGCAAGCCTCGTCTGCATGCCGCGCTATTTTATCTGTAATATTGGAATCAAGGAGAAAATTTTGACCAAATTTTTTATCTGCCCGCAAATCATGTGCATTAATTACATCCCGCAGCGGCGGCAAATCATCGAGATTATTATTGAACGGCAAGGCGATTCTCAATAAAAGCAGATGATCTTAAGTCAAGGAGCAAGCGTTGCTGCAAGCGGTCAAGACGCTGCATACCTAGATTTGTACCGATTTGATCCCTTGCCGGTAATGTTTCCTTAGAAATAAGCCTTTTATCGCGTAGCTGCAAAATATGATATCCGCCAGGGGATCGAATAGGCGCGCTAATCTGGTTTGGCTCTAAAGTGACTAGTATTTGATCCAAATCACGGGATAGCTGCCCTTCCTGCACCCATCCTAAATCTCCCCCTTGCGGTGCGCCGGGCGCTTTTGAAAACTGTTGCGCAATACGGAAAAACGGAACTTTCCCGGCTTGCATATCCATGGCTAAATTTCGTGCAAGATCACGGATTTGCGATTCATTGGCGCGATCATCAACGGGCAGATAAATCTCTGAGGCTAAATATTCAAAAGAGCCTATGCTGTTTTTTAACCGCGTGAAAACAGTATCAATATCACTTTCCGATACGTTGACTTGTGGCCGCAGCCGCTTTGCCACAACCTTAGACCATATAATTTGAGAGCGAATCTGACGCTCCATTGTATCGATGTTAATGCCGCTTTGTTGTAGTGCTTTACGGAAATCGTCCGGCTTCATATTATTTTGCTGTGCAATTGTAGCAAAGCCGTTATTAACTTCGCTTTGTGTAACCTCGACTTCGCTGCGTGAGCCTTCCTGAAATTTAAGCTGTTCCTCTATGAGAGAGCCTATGACTTGCGGTGTTAAACGCGCACGCACTTCCGGGCTGTCCGGGATTCGTGATGAGGCCAGAATAAGGCGATAACGGTCGGTCAAATCCGCCATGGAAATGGCATCTTCATTAACCACTACAGCAATTCCCATCTCCGCTGCACGTGGCGACGAAAGGGGCATAAGGCCAGCACAAAGTGCCAGTATAAAAATGAAGTAATAACGCATAACTAACATATAAATCCTACGAACGCTCAAAGCAAATCATTCTCATCACGCGCTCATCTTATCGCCAAAGCGTCCACCGCGCCGATAACGTGTTAAATATGTGGGGAGAATAATATCAAGCGCTGTTGGCGTAATGCCCAGATCCAGTAAAGTCAAAGCATCCTCATTCATCACATTATCAGTTTTCAAGGATTCAACCTGATCACGGGTCAATGGCGGCTTTGGCAAAATACCCATAAAGAATGCCTGTAATTTTGCGATACTGTAAGGTAAAGGCACAAGAACAGGATTTTGCCCTGTATATTCAAAAAGCTTTTGATAAATCGCTTCAAAGCTGAGAGTTTCTGGGCCACCCAGCTCGTATATTTTGCCCTGTGTATCGTTACTATCGATTGCCGCCAGCACCGCATCCGCAACATCACCAACAAAAACAGGCTGAAATTTTGTTTTACCGCCACCAATCAGTGGGAGCGCTGGTAAGATTTTTGCCATCCCTGCAAACATATTAAAAAACGCATCATCTTCCCCAAAAATAACACTCGGCCTTAAAATTGTTGCTTTTGGGAAAACCGCTTGAATCGCTTTTTCACCCGCAAATTTGCTTTGCGCGTATTGTGATGTACCGCGTTCAACTGCCAGTGCCGAAATATGAATAAAGTTTTTAACATCCTGCTTTTGACATGTTTTTGCGATCAAAGCGGGAATATCGATATGTGCTTTTTGAAAGGTCTGCTTGCCCTTTTCAAACAAAACACCAATGCAATTGACAACGACATCACAGCCTTCAATCACCGCATGAACGCTTTCTGCGTCACGATAATCACAAGCAACGGGAATAATTTGCCCAACCGCACCACAAGGTTTTAAAAAATAAGCACGTTCAGGAATGCGAGTCGCTATCTTTACAATATAATCACGCTTTGCCAGCTCGCGTACAATTTGCGTACCCACAAAGCCCGTTCCACCAAATACGCATGCTGTTTTATACTTAAGCGTCATTTCAGAAAATCCCTTACTTGTCATCTCTATATTACATCCTTACTATGGCGCGAGATAGCAGGAAAATCCAGCGCTATGTAACAATTGCGCATATAGATACGAAATAAGAGTTATAATGAAAAATATATTTTTAGGAATGGCTGTTATTGGTCTGGTTTTTATTTGGGCGCGTGAGTTACAAGCGCGCTTTACACCGATTAGCATCGACGCGACAGATGGCCCGATTGTTGTTGAACTTTTCACCTCCCAAGGCTGCTCATCATGTCCGCCTGCCGATCAAATTATCAATCAATTGAGTGACAATCCGAATTTTATCCCTCTGTCTTATCATGTGACATATTGGGATTATATTGGCTGGAAAGATTCGCTGGGACGCGAATTTTCAGATCAACGCCAACGCAATTATGCGCGCTTTAAAAATTCAAGCCGCGTCTATACCCCGCAAATGATCATTAATGGCGGCAAAGAATTTGTAGGATCACGCAAACATGAGGCTAATCGTAATTTAAGTAATGCCAAAGCTGTTGCAAAAATAAAAATGGCAGGTATAAGCCCTGAAGGCACTGTGATTTCCCTACCGCAAGTGAGAATCGGCACGTATACACTCTGGATTGCAGGGGTCAAAAATCAAACAGACCAAAAAATAGGCCGCGGGGAAAATCGCGGTAAAACCGTTACTTACAATAATTCTGTCCTAAGCCTTCAACAAGGTGAGCGCTGGAACGGCACTGGCAAAACGCTCACATTGGAATTACCAAAATCCCAGCAGATTGATCACTATGTCATACTTGCTCAGGATCGTGCTTTTGGTTCCATTATCGCAGCGGGTAAGATTGAGATTTAGCCTCTTTTATCCACCCGATATTTAAAAGCCCACAGGCTTTACAAGCTGTGGTTCAACATTTAAAGCAGGCTATCGTCGATGGTTAAGTTTAGTTGATCGGCGAGGTCTTGTTCGACTTTAAGTTTCATGATGTTTCTTGCGCTGAATTCATTGTCGGTTTCTAAGCCGGTTTCTGAATTCTCATCAATGGCTAAGATTTCAATCTCTATCTGGCTATCTCTCAGGCTCGTTCTTTGTGTGTTGATGGCTGTTGTTGTTATATTGTCATTGATTATGGTTCTGCCTGAAAAACTGCCTGAAAAATCGCGTTCGACAGAAGGTGGAATATTGATGTTATTTTGCGTATTTAAAGCCAGGACTTGTAAAACACCATTTGTAAAAACATAATTATAATTATTATCTGCGCCGCCAGACAAGCTAACCGGGAAATTTCCTGCGCTGTTACTGTCGGGGATCGTAATGATGGGCTGTGTATCCAGGTCAGAAACACTATCTGTGAGTTTAAAACTCCCGTAAGATAGATTGAATACAGGCACTATATCCCCTTGGTTAATTGTGGCAGAGCCTGGTGTAGTGCCGACATTTAAATTGGCTTTAGTGACCGTTAAATCTCCGGCATTAAAAGAATACTGATACCCCAAAACATTGCTTAAACTTCCTATGGCAGCCGTTAAACCGCCAATATAGCTATTCGCGTTATCGCCGGGCGTGTAGCCTGAGAATAATATAGGGCTACCGGTTTGGCCTATAGCGGTGATCACATCATCTCCGACTAACCCGCTGTTTAGGGTAATAGAATTACCGCTCAGAGCATCGCCATATACGACAGAATTATCATCAACGTCGTAATTGAGCGTGGGTTGCGTTGCTGTGAGATACCCGAAAACATTATTGCCTGCTGATGTTTTGGAGGCAATGGCCGCTGCAATATTAGCCTGATTATAAAAGCTTTCATCCGGCAAGAGCCCGTTATTCTGGTTACCGACGGGATCATCACTATAGACTATCCAGTTGGAATTGGTCGCAGAAAGTGCATCATTGCCTGCATTATTGATAAAATCATCGCCGGCGCTCACCTGAATAGCATCCACGGTGGCACTTGTGGTGCTTAGGTCTTGGTTAAAGATAGCATCGCCGCCGGCATTAATCGTGATCGTGTCATCGCTGCTGCTGGCGACATCATTGGTAAAATGCGCATTGCTCAGGAAAGTTACAGCATCATCCCATGTGGTTGTCAGGTTGGTAACATTGCCGCCATCCAATCGACCAAAACTATAGCTATCAAAACCAGTCTTGATATCAGTAATCAAGGCATCGGATAGCACCACATCGCCGCTCCCACCGCTCCCTATATCCAGGCTGTTGCCTGCTGTGGCTTGTTGATAAGTAAAAGATGTTCCACCTGAAATCGTGCCTAAATTTAATAAGTTTGAGTTATCTAACGTAACATTTGTATTGGGGCTATTGATGGTAATGCCGGATGTGCTGGTATCAAGTGTGTCTGCAATATTGATTGCACCACCAGTGGCATTAAAGGTAACAACGCCGCCATTTTGTGCATTCAAGGTCAGGGCATGATCGATATTGATATCGCCTGCACCGCCGGCGGTAAAGGTGATATTGCCCCCTGCGCCGGTGCGATTGGTGATAATACTTCCCGTTGATGCTGTCGCAATATTCCCGTTTGTGGTGGTCAAGCTGATAGAGCGGTCATTATCCAAAGTTAAACTATCACCCTGTAAGTCAAGCGTGATCGTATTATCCGCCGCCAGGATGATATCCGCAGACCCCGATAAGCGCTCTAAATAATTTGCAGTAAACACGCCATAACCATCCGAACCATCACCTTTGGCAGTCGAGGCCATCGCCTGCGCCGCCTCACTCGCGCCATTATCCAACGGATTCAACGCGATATCCCATTTTGCGGATTGGTATTGGTCGACAAGCGCGCGTTCATTTTCTATGAGATCGTGGAATATAATAATTTCACCCAGCGCACCATCAAAAAGACGACCTAAATTAGTATCCGTTGAACCATGGCCACCAATAACAGCAGCAGTGGCCGTTCTATCATCAGCTAGCCCTCCAGTTGCAAAGGTACCGGCCAATCCATTAACCCATGACTGTGCGCCTACATTTGCGCTTGCTCTATCAAAATATGCTCCGACAATGCTGGCATTACCGGTGCCTGCATTTGGCATTGAAGAGAACGTAAAATTATCATCATCTATTTGAGTTGAAATATCTCCTGGTGTAAAGCCGGAATGCACTTCAAAAGTACCGCCGCCGCCGCCGCCGCCATTATAGCTACCACCTGCCTGAAGACCAGCAGTCCCATTTTTTCCATAGACAACAATGTCTAATGCGGCACCATCCTGAGTTCCAACAAAAAAAGTATAAATATCTGTGTTTGTTGCATATATATTCGCTGCATCTGTGGTGTTAAGCAGCCTGTCTCCTCCATCAAAGTCAAGCGCATTGATACCATTAATCGTTCTTGTTCCAGTGGTTGGTTCAGCGCTCGCCCCTGCATCTTCAAAATCATAGCCATTGCCTGATTTATCCGCCCAAGTCGTTACGGCGCCTGCGGTATCTGTGATGGTTGATGCATCACTTGCATCGAGCCAGACTTGCAGATCATCAGATTCATCCAACGCATCGATTTCATCCG
>CAWUJS010000017.1:0-30285 GCA_963922705.1 uncultured Alphaproteobacteria bacterium
CATAAACATGACATCATGCCGGGCTTTACGCATCTTCAGGCCGCGCAGCCCATCACACTTGGTATGCATCTTGATGCGTATGCGCAAATGTTGAACCGGGACAAGACACGCTTTCGTGACTGCGCCAAACGCCTCAATAAATGCCCGCTGGGTGCGGCGGCTTTGGCAGGAACACCATTTCCGATTGATCGCGCTTACACCGCTGAAAAGCTGGGCTTTGACCGTCCGATGGTCAATACGCTGGATGCTGTCTCGGCGCGTGATTTCGCAACCGAATTTCTTTTCGCCTGCGCGCAGACAGGGCTCCACCTCTCCCGGCTTGCCGAGGAAATCATTCTCTGGGCAACGCCGCAATTCGGCTTTATCACGCTCTCCGATCAGTGGAGCACGGGCAGCTCCATCATGCCGCAAAAGAAAAACCCAGATGCCGCGGAGCTGGTGCGCGGCAAAACCGGGCGGCTGAATGGCAATTTAATACAGCTGATGACGGTTCTAAAAGGCCTGCCGCTTGCCTATAACAAAGACCTCCAGGAAGACAAACAAAGCGTTTTTGAAAGCTATGATACTGTTCAGCTTTGTTTGCAGGCGATGGACGGTATGGTGTCGAGCGCGACATTCCATACAGATGCTATGCTATCCTCTGCCGAGGATGGCTACACAACGGCAACGGCGCTGGCTGACTGGCTGGTGATGGAGCTTGGGATGCCATTTCGTGATGCGCACCACGTAACGGGCGCGATTGTCAAACTTGCCGAGGATAAGGGTTGCAAACTTCACGCGCTGAATCTTGCGGATATGCAAGCGATAGAAGCGAATATTACCGATGATGTCTATCATATCTTGAGTATCACATAAATCTTGATACCCACTATAGCTGGTCACCCACAAAACAAAAATAACTTGCCATAAGGCTTGTTTTGTGCTTATTTATGTCAGTTATTACAAAATAAAAGGACAAAATCATGAGTTTTATCGCAAGCAACAGCCTACAGGTAAGCAGTCAACTCTTCCCACGCTATAGGGATGGCAACACAAAAGCAAAAAAAGACATCATGAATGCTATTATTAATAGTGGTCTCACGGCTGATGAAAGGGTTGAAATTTTAAGCCATATGATCAACAACCGTGATGTTTTCGATGATGATGCACTCGAAAGAGTTTTTGCTTCTATAGAAACAGAACCTGACATAGACAGTCAACAACGTTTAGTTTCCATACTAAAAAACGAACCATTCAATCCTTATTCTAATTTAAATTCCCTGGAGCGACTTTTTGAGAAGAGAATCCTTGGTACAAAGGCAAAACAAATGGCCATTGTAGTTTTTTTAGCAACATCTCAAGAGCCAGATAATAAATGTGAGGATCTTATATTCGATAATTTGGTTCTTTACAATGAACAAAGCACCAGCAGTAACAATAATAAATCTTTCATCTTGGGAGCTATTCGTGCCAAACCTAGCTTGTTACAAAACCAATCTTTTCATCTTCGTTTAAACAGTAGAAAAAACTCTTGTTTTTCTTATGGCAACTTTAAAATTATAGAAAATTCAATGTCTCATCGTTCATTTTTCGGCTTATCCTATATCAAGACAACAGATAGTGAAGGAACTTTGAACCATCATTTCAATACTGTTGTTGATAAAAAAAATATTCAATTAACAATTTCCGAGGATGATCTTCAAGAGGCTGGACTTCGTATTGATTTAGAAAAGAACAAAATAATCAGCAACACTCAACGCCAGCTCTTTGGCTGGGGGTGGGAAAAAAGAAAATCCATTCCTGATATGCGCGGTATATTTGCAAAGAACAGCGACAGAGAAGCTCCACTTTCCCCAAATGAAACCTATAAAATAAGCGCACAAAGTCTGCAGAGATGCCTGAGCATGTAATATTGCTGCGCGCGGGATATTTTGAACACATTGTCGTAATCACTCATGAACTTTTCGTGTACGTATTTTACAAGACGTATCTCTCTTGTGTTCAACTTCATTACTGATTTGTAATCAAATTGTAATTCATGTGTAGTAGAGATCACCTATATCTATTTCATCTTTAATCGAAAAGGAGATACATAATGAAAAAGATACTTTTGAGTGCAGCAGCACTCGCAACACTAAGCCTTGGATCATACGCACATGCGGGCGATACAAAAGGCGCTTATGATGGTAAAGACGTCAACCATGCGGCTGAAAAGCACATGGATAAAAAGGATATTGTTGACACCGCCGCCGGAAACGAGGACTTCTCAACACTTGTGGCTGCAGTTAAAGCTGCTGAGCTTGTTGATGCTTTGAAAGGCGATGGGCCATTTACAGTTTTTGCACCCACTAACGCCGCATTTGCAGCGCTCCCCGAAGGCACGCTAGATGAGCTTCTCAAGCCAGAAAATAAAGAAAAGCTTCAAGGCATTCTGAAATATCACGTTGTTAGCGGAAAAATTAAAGCTGGCGATATCGCTAATGGATCTACTGATGTTGAAACACTTCAGGGGACAAAGCTGAATGTGACCAAGGGAGCCACTGGCGTGACTGTTAATGGTGCTAACGTTACAACGGCTGACCTGAAGACATCAAACGGTGTCATTCACGTTATAGATGCAGTTGTCTTGCCAAAATAAATTTTAACCTTCTCTTGATAAAACGTCCCGTGTTATTGCGGGGCGTTTTCGTTTTTTAACTGCACATTCTTTATAGCATCCAACCCTTGCGGTGTTTAATAACCCCAACTATGGATAAGAACCAAAATTTAGAGATTAAAAGCCAGGCTTCCAACCTCTAGGAAGGTAGGAAATGCTCTAATAGTGGAGCAGCATTTTCATTAACGGTATTGCTTAAATCCTTGACAGCCTGAAGATCCCCACCGCCCATAATATTAAAAGCGGTATAAGCAGCAAAAGCGCCAAGCAGACCAGCGCCATATGACCGTCTGGAATGACCGCCACGTGCAATAGAATAGATCGCAAGAGATGATGCGGCTAATATTGCCGTTTGAGCAAGGCCGTTAGGATTATCCCATAAAAACTTCTCCGCCTGCACTCCATTTGCGGTGAAGCCGATAACGGAACCAACGGCAAGTGCATTAAATGTATTAGAGCCAAGAACAACACCCCACATAGCATCAAGCTTTTTGGTTTTGATCGCATTTGTAACAACAGATGCAAATTCAGGCAGAGAGGTGCCGATTGCCACAACAACCAACCCGACAGTTTCAGGGTCAATCGATTCAACATTCTCGGACCAGCCCACGCCACCTTTTACCAAGAAATCTGCTGCAGTAATTAATGTAGCGGCTCCAATACCAGCGCCTGCAAATGTTTTTAAAAGATTTTCTTTTTGTTCTGGCGTTACGGTCATTTCAAAAAGTTCGAAAAATTCATCAATAACTTCTTCCGATATTTCTCCACCAGCGCCAAGAGCGTTTTGCTTTGCTGTTATTTCACGTTCTATATGTTCATTTAAAAATTCTTGTGTAACACCACGAGCGTCACAATAACGAACAATATCATTCTTCATATGCTCTGTCAGTTTCATACCCAATCTATCTTCAAGCTGATCCAGATACTCGGAATTAACGGCTTCGCCTGCTTTTATTTCAGCCTTTTTCACAGCAGCGTCTAAATCTTTAATGCTTTTAGAAAAGGCCTCAAATCCAACGCCATAGGCCTGGGTATCAAAAATCTCCCACCAAAAGTCTCTGGAAAATTCAAACCCAAGTTCTTTTTCCAGTTCATTCAGCTTTTTTAACGTCACTTCATTTTTCACCGCTTCAATCTGTATGCTGGCGGCAATTGCTCTTTGATGTAAAAAACCTTCATAAAGCGTTTGAACTTGCTCGATATCTTTAAAGCTTGCCGGGTCAATACCCTCTAAAACAGGCGTTTCTTTTAACACTTTCAAGAAATTATCAGGAGAACAGGCTTCAAGAACGTCTTCAACGTCTTTTTGCTTGTAAACACCGGATTGCTCTAGAATATTTCTCAATTCTTTAGAGTTTTTCCTAAAAGTACTATTGAGCTGATTATCAAAATCCCAGTCTTCTTGAAGCCGTCTAATATCAACACTTCTTTGGAGATAACTGTCATAAAGCTCAATTAAATACTGGCGACCTCTTTGTTTTGACAAATCAATTTCACCAGCTTGTACCATCCCAACGAAAATAGTTTCGTGTCTATCAACAATCCGTTCCCCCAAACTATGCTTTTGGTCTGCTGTTAATTCTGAACCATCTTTAACTTTACCCTTTTGCTTTGGGAAAAGCTCTTTAAATAAGCTCCTTTGCTCATCAAGCGTAAAATATCGGTCAACGATAGTTTTGATATTGTCTTCATCTCCGTTAACATAAACGCTATAAAATTCTTCATACATATCATCCTTCAATTGAAGGCTAATAGGGTTATTACCATTATTACCCCACCTTTCCTTAGCCACATTATAGGCGGTATATCCCAAGCCTAATGTTGCAAGACCTGCACCTGTATATTCGTTTAAATTTCCAGTTCCGTATAACCCGGCGAAAAGCATTGTGCTTGCTAGAGCTGTCTGGTTGTGTATCCCTACATCAGATTGTTGAATTCTTTGTGCTCCTGCAATCAGCATTCCGGCTGCACCAACAAGCATAGTGTTTGTAATATTAGAGCCAACGACATTACCTATACCCAAGCCCGGCTGCCCAGCCAAACCTGCTGCTGTACTTGAGGCCAGCTCCGGGGCGCTGGATGCAAAAGCAACAAATGTGTACGCTAAAATTGGATTAATTGGAAATTTTTGTATGTTCTTTTCCAAAGACATAGCACCGAATACAAGAGGCATTATAGCTGTGAGCGTTGTTGCTGCATCATTACCCATTTCGTTCATAACATAGGGGAGTGGTAATGTTGCAACCGCTGCTGCACCGGATCGAGATTCAATATGATCCATGAGTGACTGAGGGCCGCTTAATTCGCCTTGGTGCGCAGCTTTTACATGCGGAGCTGCAACTTTTCTTAATGCTGTGGGTAAGTGAGTGCTGTGATTTTGAGACATTTTTATTCCTCTACTAATTAATTTTTATGTAATGTAACGAATTAATAACATAATTACAAGCATTTTATCGATCCATGGGGCTTGAACATTCAAGGCACCGATCTCCTATCAACGCTATGGTCCATATAATTTCGTGCCTTGTCGCTTATGCACGCAAAACAAACAAACCGTCAATTAAATACTCATATCCATTGCGGTGTTTAATAACTATTTCTTAACTTTTCTTATGTATAGTTTTTGTTAACTCAAGAAAAGGTGTTTTATGGGTGATCCATTCCAACAGTCCGATCCCAAGCTTCTCAAAGATCTTCCGCAAGGATTTCAAGAGCATGTTATTGAAAAAATGGCAGGGGCTTACAAGCTTTTGAATAAAAATGACCTTGCGATTAGAGGGGTTGTGACAGAACTCATTGCACAAGCAGAACAAGCTGGAAAAGATGCAGCTGTTCAAGCGTTAGAAACACATCTGCAAGAATACGAAACACTTATCTCCACAACGCAAAATAATAATCAAAGCTGGTATGATCAAGTTGATAGTGCAAGCAGGAGTGCAGTAGTGCAGCAACAAACGATCGGTAAAATTATAGCTACACAATTGGAGCACGATATTAGTTCGCCTATATACCTGGTCCCCATACAAAGCGATATAATTAATAATAAGGGAGCTATTGATCAGAGCATTCTAGAAACAAAATACCCTGAACTGCCAGACATAAATGAACTTTTAGACCCGGAAAAAAGGCAAACCATTCAAACGGCATTAGAAGCCAGAGTTGTTTCAGGCATTTATGATAGCTTTAAGACGCATGAACCCCTTGAAAACGCGCTTAATCGTATTGAGGCATTACGGGGAGAATATGCATCACTTCCTGCCGAAGACCCATATGCATCAAGTCCTGATCCCTTAACAGGCAGCGTGGAAGCGCTTAAAGATGTCAATGATGATCTTTTCGCCAAATATGCGGAACTCAAAGATAAGGCTTATGAAATTGAGCAGGGTAGCATCACTCATCCAAATCAACTAAAAGAGGTGAATAATGCTCTATCTGACTTGCTCACAGAACAAGAAAAGATGATGCAGAATATTACGGCCTTGATAAAGGCAAATCCGCAACTGTCTTTAGATCAAGAATTAAAAAACACTATCCATGAATATGTAAATGTACTGAGTGGCAAAAAAGAAAATGTGGAGATAAACAAACAATATATTACAACGCTGTCTCTAGGTACGCGTGCCAGTTTGGAACAGGAAACAAATTTTGCGCAAAACACCCCTTCACCGCCTTCCAGCATGGGAGGTATGGGGTAGTTTTACAGTTTTATATTTAAAATACAGCCTGTTTTATGCTTGAATAGCGCATGGGTGAATCGCTTTTATCAATCAAAAACCTGTCTGTTGATTTTAAGACGCAAGATGGCCAGGGAACTAAAATGTATCGCGCCGTTGATGATATCTCATTTGATATCGCAAAAGGGGAAACGGTTGCACTTGTCGGGGAAAGCGGCTCGGGTAAATCCGTTTCCGCACTGTCTGTCATGCAGCTTTTGCCCTATCCGCGTGCGATTCACGGGGCGCAATCCTCGATCCTGTTTAACAGGCAGGAATTGATCGGCAAGCCCGAAAGCTTTATGCGCAAAATTCGAGGCTCGCAGATTGGTATGATTTTTCAGGAACCACAAAGCGCTCTCAACCCGCTCCATACGATTGAGCGGCAAATTGGTGAGATTTTACGCCTGCATCAAAATATGAGCAAAACGCAAGCGCGGACTCGGATTTTAGAGCTGATGGATTTGGTGGCAATGCCACACCTGAAAGAACGCCTGGATGCCTATCCGCATGAATTATCAGGCGGGCAACGTCAGCGCGTGATGATTGCGATGGCTTTGGCAAATAATCCGGCGCTTTTGATCGCAGATGAGCCAACAACGGCGCTTGATGTGACTGTACAGGCGGAGATTTTAGAGCTATTGGATGATTTGAAAGCAAAGCTCGGCATGTCGATTTTGATGATTACCCATGATTTAACCATCGTTGAGAAAATGGCGGATCATGTTTGCGTGATGCAAAAAGGGAAAATTGTTGAACAAAACGTAACAAACCCTCTTTTTGCAAAACCGCAGCATGCTTATACGAAAATGCTCTTAAATGCACAGCCATCATCAAAGATTCAAAAGGCGGACAAAAACGCTCCAGTGATTATGGAAGGGTCTCATATCAAAGTTCATTTTCCAAAGAAGAAGAATTTTTTGGGCAAAGTCACAGATTGGGTAAAGGCAGTCGATAATATCGACATAGTTGCCAAAAAGGGACAAACCATAGGCGTTGTGGGCGAGAGCGGTTCTGGCAAAACAACGCTTGGCATGGGTTTATTAAAACTGATTAAAGCCGAAGGGCGGATTATCTTTCAGGGGCAAGATATTTCCGCGCTCAATCGCAAGGCTTTATTACCTTTGCGCGAAGATATGCAAGTGGTGTTTCAAGACCCTTTTGCCTCTCTGTCGCCGCGTATGTCTGTCGGGCAAATTATTGGCGAGGGCATTCAAATTCACCGCTCAGATTTAACACCGCAAGAACGTGATGCGCTGGTTATTCAGGCGCTGGAGGATGTTGAGATGGACCCGCAAACCCGCCACCGCTATCCACATGAATTTTCAGGCGGACAACGACAAAGGATTTCGATCGCCCGTGCGCTTGCGCTGCGCCCTGAATTTATTGTTCTGGATGAGCCGACATCGGCGCTTGATTTATCAGTGCAGGCGCAGATTGTTGATCTGTTGCTGGATCTTCAAAAGAAGCATGAAATCTCTTATATGTTTATTAGTCATGATTTACGCGTAGTCCGTGCCATGGCGCATGATTTGATTGTTATGCAACATGGGAAGGTTGTCGAAAGCGGCGTAGCGGCTGATATATTTAAAAATCCGAAAGAAACTTATACAAAAGCCTTGCTTGAGGCCGCGCTTAATCTGAAAACTGCTTAATCCCCCATGGCTAAACCCTCGCGCCGTGGATCAGCAGCCCCTGTATAAATACCATCCGCTATGTGGATAGCTGTTAGACCGCTATTGATTTCTTTAATGTTAACTGCGTTCCCTATTTCAATCAGCTCATCTTTTAATGCATGATCTTCTGTATCAATTTTTGCATTTCTAGCCAATGTATGTGGCATGGATAGTGCTTCATCAATAGGCATGTTCCAGTCAATCACTGCGATAATGCGCTGCAAAACATGCCCGATAATGCGGCTCCCGCCAGCTGACCCTAAAATCAGAACAGGCTCGCCTTTTGCGTTAAAAACAATTGTTGGTGACATGGATGAACGTGGGCGCTTGCCCGGCTCAACAGCATTGGCAATTAATTTTTGATTATCATCAAACGGTTTAAAAGAAAAATCAGTTAGCTGATTATTAAGCAAAAATCCATTTGTCATCAAGTGAGAGCCAAAGGCTCCTTCTATACTCGACGTCATTGAAACAATATTACCTTCCTGATCGACAATGCTGATATGGGTTGTGCCGGGCTGATTGAAGTTAAGGCCCGTATCAAAAAGTTCCCCATTCCAGTCTGGCGGGGTTCCAGCATTAATGTCTTTCAAAGGTTTTTCTTTTTGAATAAGCGCAGCACGAGATTTCAAATAGTCCGGATTAAGCAGATATATTCCCGGCGTGTTCACAAAATCAGGATCAGCCATATATTGCGATCTATCGGCAAAAGCCAGTGCACTTGCTTGTGCGATAATATGCCAGCTTTGTGCGCTTTGTTCACGAATATCAAAATGCTCCAGCATTCCCAGTATTTGTAACAATGTTAAGCCGCCCGAAGATGGCTCGCCCATTGAACAAATAATATGATTACGGTATGGGCTGCAGACTGGCTTTCGTTCGATGGCGTTGTAACTTTTAAAGTCATTTATTGTTAACAAACCCGGATTAGCTTCAAAGTTTTGAACTTTTTCCACAATGTTTCGTGCAAATTTGCCGCGATAAAAAACGCGCATATTTGAAAAACTTAAATCCTTAAGCGTTTCAAGATAGGCCGGGTTTTTTAAGATAGCCCCCGCTTGCACGAGGGATTCGCCGTTAAAAAAATATGATTGCGTTTCCGGATCAGCTCGCAAATTTTCATTGCTATGTTGTAACATTTTTGCCAAACGCGGAGATACGACAAACCCCTCCTCTGAAAGCTGTTGCGCCTCATCAAACAACTCCATCCATGTGAGCTTTCCATGGCGTTCATGCAGATTTGACAAGAGCATTGGAACGCCCGGCACACCAACAGAGCGCCCGCCAATAACTGCTTTTTTAAACGCTAGTGGCCTACCATTTTCAAAAAACAAGAAAGACCCGGCAAGATTAGGTGCTGTTTCCCGTGCATCATAGCTATAAAGGCGCTTATCTTTAGCATCATAGACTAAAGCGAAAGCACCGCCGCCCAGGCCTGAACTTTGCGGTTCAACAAGCCCAAGAACAAGCTGTGCAGCTATAGCAGCGTCTACAGCACTTCCGCCTCTTTTCAAAATATCGCGGGCGGCTTTTGTGGCATATGGGTTAGCGGTCACAGCCATAAAGTTTGCGCTTTCAGATAATGACTTTTCATGCCGTCCTGTTGCTATTTCAGGCTGAGGGCGCTCAAAGGCAAAAGCAGTATTTGAACAGGTCAAAATCAGTATTATTTGAAAAAATCTGTAAAAAATCATATAATTAAAAGCTGTAGCTTATTTTTTGTTGGCATTCCTCAATAGAAATGTTAACACATGCGTATCTTTTTAAGCATATCTTTAAAAAGATAATTTTAACCTTTATACTCTTTGAAAGGAGTGATGCACTGTGGTCAGTGTTAGTGTACGTGATAATAATGTCGATCAGGCCTTAAAAGTACTGAAGAAGAAAATGCAACGCGAAGGACTTTTTCGTGAAATGAAACTTCGCCGTCACTATGAGAAACCATCTGAAAAAAAAGCGCGAGAGCACTCAGAAGCTACTCGGCGTTCACGAAAGATGGATCGCAAACGCCGTGAACGCGATGGATTCTAATCATAAAATTATAGTTGTTCCAGCTTAATAAGTATCAAGATAAAAGCCACCGATATATATGCGGTGGTTTTTTTATGATATTCTTAAATATATAGACTAAAAATAACTTTAAAATATGATAGAATAGAACATTATGAATACAATAACCGCAAAAAACCACCTTAATATTTTTGCCATTTATTCCATTTGGGGAATGTTTTTTTCTATTCTGCTGCTAAACCAAGCCGTAGCTTCTGATTATTGGGAAATTTATGAATCGGAAACACAACTATTTTCAGCTCCTTTTCCTAATGAGCCAAATGAAAAAGTATCATCATTCAGAATAGGCAATGGAATATTATTACAAAGCACAGAGGCTCTTTCTTTTATTGACCAACGCCCTTACAAAGATGTCATTAAAAACTACGTTGTCAAATTTGATCAAACTTTTGGCCCGGCAATTACCAGAGATGATAGAATTAAAATTATTGAAAGAGAGTTTGATCTTTATAAAAGATCTTATTCGGGAGGAAATATTAGGGTCGTTGATCGTAAAGTAAACACTTATTATGACCGCACGACTGGCACACTCTCCTTTACATACGAAGATAAAAATAACACCCTTCAGGGTTTCAAAGTTCTAATTATTGTCACCAGAACATCCAAAGCCCATCAACTGTTTTCAGGCCCGGCCAAGGATCTAAAGGTTGAAAACACTAAAACATTCTTTGACTCATTAGTTTTTCAAACAGGAATTGTAGAAAATCCTGGAACCATCAATGCAGAATGGAGACGCCTTGAGTCTCCTTTTAATCTTTTCACTATGAAAATTCCTGCGATTACACCGCCTTATTTTAATAATGAACCAAGTGTCACATATGATGACAAAAGTGAGCGCATTGGGATGGTTTTTACAGATCCTATATGGGCACAAAAATTGTTTTATAGTGTTAGTGGATATCGGTTTAATGACGAAGTAAGCTTTGAATCCGCAGAAGAAGTCTTACTGGAAAAACATTTGAAACGTCATGGACGTAACGGGGTTGGCATTGATTTAAAAAAGTCTTTTATTGGCGAAAACCCTTATATTCAAACATCCTATGTCATTTCCCCTCCAAAAGCTTTTCCCTATGTTAATCATGTGCGCATACGCTCATTCTTTTTAGGCAATTATATGATAGTGCAAGAAGTTTCAGGGCCGAGGCATCTTGTGATTAGCGACTTTTCAGATAACTTCTTAAACTTAATTGAATTTACACCTAAAAAAGCCTATCAGACACATTTGCAAAACCGTTTAGATTCCACTGAAACGGCACCTATCACAGCTGAATAGTTTTATCCGCAAGCCACCTTTGATGCGTTTTGCTA
Organism: uncultured Alphaproteobacteria bacterium; assembly: GCA_963922705.1. Taxonomy (GTDB): domain Bacteria; phylum Pseudomonadota; class Alphaproteobacteria; order Micavibrionales; family Micavibrionaceae; genus TMED27. The sequence goes on from CAWUJS010000017.1 coordinate 11,403, forward strand.
AGTAATGGCGATAATTTTTTATAGACGTTCTGATGATAGGCATTAAGCCATTCCAGTTCTTTGGTCTCTAACATTAGCGTATCAATGAGATTAAAATCTATTGGTGCAAAACTGATGGTTTCAAAGGATTGCATGCCCTTTTGCTCTTTTACAACAATCAAGTTTTCGATACGAATTCCATACTCTCCCTCTTTATAATAGCCCGGCTCGTTAGAAATCAGCATACCGGGCAGAAATGGCTGTGCACCTTTAGGCGATATGCTTGCTGCTTCTTCGTGGACAGCCAGATAACACCCGACACCATGCCCCGTACCATGAGCATAATCGAGTCCCGCATCCCATAATGGTTTTCTGGCTAATGCATCAATTTGCGTACCAATTGTTCCTTTTGGAAATTTAGCCTGGGCAACATTAATATGGCCTTTCAGAACGCGCGTAAAATTCTCACGCATTTCTTGCGTGGGCTCTCCGATTGCAATTGTCCGGGTTATATCTGTAGTGCCGAAAATATCATTGGAGGCATATTGAGCGCCACTATCAACCAATAGCAAATTTCCGCTCTCAAGAGTCTTTGCGGTTTTTTTAGTCGCTCTATAGTGTATAATTGCGCCGTTAGAGCCAAACCCGGCAATGGTTGGAAAGCTATTTCCTCTAAAAGCATTATTCTCCGCACGATATACGTAAAGCTTTTCTGAAACTTCAATTTCGTTTCTACCAATACCCTCTTCTTCCAGCCATTTTAAAAACTTTACAAGCGCAACACCATCTTGGATATGAGCTTGACGGATCGCATTCATTTCATCATCTGTTTTTTGCGCCTTAGGTTTTATGGATGGATCAGTACAATTTTTAATAATTCCACCACGTTCGATCAGCATATTTTTAATATGAATTGGCGTATAGCGCTCATCAATTAAAACAGGACGGTTTGATTCATGTGATGCCTGCGCCAGCGCCATAAATTGTAGCCCAATATCGTCCGGAGCGTATGTTGATACGGATTCCGGTAAGGCTTGACGGATCGTATCCGTTATTTTGCTTAAATCAACAAACCAGCGCACATCCCCACGATGATTAATAATCATGGTGGAAAGGACGCTTGGCGTATATTCTAAATCACTGCCCCGTACATTTAAGATCCAGGCAATTGAATCGGGTAGCGTGAAAATGAAAGCTTGAGCTTTTTTATGCCGAATAGTTTCTACAATTTTTTCAATCTTATGCGCCGCTGAGCATCCCGCAATATGTTCAGGAAAAGCTCTCACTTTTCCTTGCGGTCGTAATGGCTGATTATCCCATATTTGATCAATCAGATTACCTTCTAAAGATTTCAGGATAGCCTGCTTTTTATCACATGCTTTTTGCAAATCCTCTATCTGTCTTGGTGTATGAAGCATCGGGTCGTAACCAATAGTATCCCCTACGGTAATATTCTCTGCCAACCAGCTTGCCGTTGTTTTTTTGATATATTCGCCAGTTTCGTATAACGCGGCTTCGACCTGATCCTTAATTTGAATTAAATAACGACCATCAGTCAAGGCAAGCGCTTTATCCTTGAAAATCAAGGCTATACCGCCAGAACCTGTAAAGCCGGTTAACCATTTTAAACGCTCGGCATAAGGCGCTACAAATTCCCCCTGAAATTCATCAGCGCGCGGCACAATATAGGCATCCAGCCCGCACGATTGCATCCTCGCCCGTAAAGATTTTAGTTTTTCAGCATAGGTAGCGCTTGGCTTGACCATAGGTTTTATAATATTATTTTATAAGGTAATAAGTTTCATAAACGACATTAACGTGCAAAGCCCAGACAAACAACCTATCTCTACAAAACCAAAACCCCCTCATGATAATGACGGTGCGCATGTTATTGTTTTTGGTAATGAAAAGGGCGGATCAGGTAAATCAACAACCGCAATGCATACAGCGATCGCCTTGCTACAGCTAGGATATAAAGTCGGTTCAATTGATCTTGATGCGCGTCAGGGAACCTTAACGCGTTACATGAAGAACCGTTTTGAATTTATTAAAAAACGTAAGAAATTTATTCCAAGTCCGGATCATCTTGCCATAGAAAAAAGCAAGGCAGACATTGTATCAGACCAGCAACATGAAGAGCGTGCATTTTTTGAAATGGCCATCACAGAGCTTAGTGCTAAAAACCATTTTGTGATTGTTGATACACCGGGAACAGACAGCTATCTCAGCCGTTTAGCCCACAGCTATGCTGATACTATCATCACGCCGTTAAATGATAGTTTCATTGATCTTGATTTACTGGCTGAAATCGACTCCATGACTCTTGAGGTAAAAGGCCCATCGATTTACACAAAAATGGTCGAAGCGCAAAAATACAAAAAACACAAGCGCGATGGCGGTAAGATTAACTGGATTGTTATGCGCAATCGCTTGTCGCACATTAATGCCAAGAATAAAGAGAAAATAGGCGAACTGCTTGAACATATTGCGCAATTTGCTGAATTTACTGTTGCACCCGGCTTCGGGGAGCGCGTTGTATTTCGTGAAATGTTTTTGAAAGGCTTAACATTATTGGATATTCAAGATGATACTACTATGTCTATGACAATGTCAGAAATTTCAGCACGTCAGGAAGTCCGCCAGTTAATCATGACGCTAGCGCCGGAAAAATTAAAGGGACGCGTTACCCCTTTAAGACAGAAAGTTTAAGCCATGCAATATATTCTTTTAGCGCTGGGATTAATGGTTGGCATTTATGCGCTTTACCGCTTTTTTATAAATGCCAATATAAAACAAATTAAAGCTTTATTCTTAACATGCTCAATTGCAACATTGGTTATTGCTTTGTTTTACATGGCCTTAACGGGAAAACTTGCCACAGCACTTGGGCTTGGCGCTGCGATTATTCCTTTTGTTATTGCCTATTTTCGAGAACGAAAAATACAAAAAGATATGCCTCAGGCATCAGGGAGCTATGAGATTAAAACACGCGCAGATGCGCTGGATGTTTTGGGGCTTGAGGAAGACGTCAATGACGATGAAATTAAAGCCGCCTATAAAAAGCTGATGCAAAAGGTACACCCAGACCATGAGGGGTCGGAATGGATGGCGGCAAAACTCAATCAGGCACGTGATTTTCTTTTAAATGACAAATAAGTTACGAGTCTGATTAACAGGTTTGGAAGCTTAGCCTTTGCCAAAACGCAATTGAGGACGAGCTTCAGGATCAGTATCAACGTCTACAAGACTATTGCCGAAGCGGCGTGCATTTTGTTGCTCTCTCTCTTTGCGTCTACTACGCACGTCAGTAGCTTTATCACAATTATCCTGCTGAGGGGTTGAACGCACGGTCGGCTCTATCTGACGCACATAGGAAAATACAGTATGCGGAAATTTAAAAATATCTCCCTTTGAGGCTGAATACTGACCAATTTGGTCTTGAGGATTAGGAACAAAAGCTAGTATTTCCCCATGTCTCAAATGCCGATTATTCCGACCGACACCTGTTTGTATATTGTCTGGAACTTCCGCAAGATAGAATGGCGCGCTGACGAGGTGAAAATGATCACCATTTTTACACAACATTATCCCCAGGCGACCATAATTTCCTTGCATGCTTTTATCAAAATTTTGCTTTATGATATCTATTTTTGTCACATTAGAATTTGAGCCAAGCGGGTCAATGAATGCCCCATCCCAATCAAACCCTATGAGAGATTTTGGTGTACCCGGTAATTCCGGTGAAAAACGAGTGTCACCATATTGGTCAATAGTGTCGCACCTTATGGTTGTTGCATGATCCCTCAGCTCCCTTAAAGCAGCCAGATTACTGAAATCTGTTTCTGATAAACTTTCCATGATTGCTTTTGGGACAAAGGCAATCGTTGCACTTGGTTCTGTCCCGGTTTCGACTTTTGGTTCTTCTGATTTTGTTTTTTTCAAAATGTTTTTGAACTTTTCACTCAATGAAGCTTTTTTCGGCGCTATAGGCTCTATATCTGAATCGTGAAATTTTGTTTCATTCCATAGTTTTTGAACACCCTCCAAAAAATCCAGATGTTTTTGAAGGCGTTCCGGTTCCTCAAGGTCAGGATCTTCCCTCACTTGTTCTTGTGTGGGTGTACGACCATCGGCAAAAAGGCTAAGTTTTGCTTTTAGTGCTTCAATCTTGGGGGTAACAGGCGCATGATGCTTTTCTTCATCCGCCGGAACAATGACGGGAACATATGCCCCAAGATTAAGTGCATAAGCTTTTGATGTATCAGGCCTGAGCTGATCCATAGCAACAAAGGGTACATTACCTTCCGGCTTTCCGAGATAATCTTTAAGATGGTTTGTTGCCTGCGCAGCTCCATATGAGCTTGTTCCCCAAAAAATCTCGCCATCTTTATGGATTGTAATGGCTATCTTACTACGATTTGGCATGAGGCGATATAAATCAAAACCAGTGTCTTGTGCTACTCCCTTGATCATGTCATTTAACCATGTTGGCAAAGTTTCCCGTTCATCCCGAATATATAGGCTTAAACAATCAACATCCTCTGCTCCCAGAGCGATATGAGCCGCAATTTCTTTTTCAAGGCGGCTTTGAAATGAATCCATTCCCGATGTGCCAAGATTGACATTTTGCAGGTCTTCCGTTTGAAGTTGAGCCATCCTGTTTGCTGCCCAATTTGACGCCATAGAACGATCGCCAAAATTATCCTCCATACGATCATTATATCCTTTAGCGATATCTTCTGCTAAATCATCGCCTTTTAAAGCCGGGATATTTTCACAAATAATCGCCATCACAGCATTGGTTACATTTTTTACAAACGCAGCATCGTTTGGAAAATCGTTAGAGGGGCTAATAGGTTTCACTATCATTTTCCTTATGTTACTTTTTTATGGTTATAGGGGAAGATTATATATATGTCAATTTTTATTTGCAGGCATATACGCGGATAAAGGTTGAATGCAATTTTTAAAAATGCGATAAATGCGGCAACGCAATAGAGTTACTAACAAGAGTTACTAGGAGAAGGTGTTTATGGGTATCAAACCGATCAAAAAAGCCGTATTTCCCGTTGCAGGGATGGGCACGCGCTGTCTTCCCGCAACCAAGGCCATGCCAAAGGAAATGCTGACCATATGTGATAAGCCGCTGATCCAGCATGTTGTTGAAGAGGCACGCGAAGCAGGGATAGAAGAATTTATCTTTATCACCGGGCAGCATAAAGAATTACTTGAAGAGCATTTTGACCTGAATACGGCTCTCGAAGAGACTTTGGCGGCCAAAGGCAAAGATGCGCTTTTGAAGAAGGTGCAGGCGATTAATTTGCCCGATGGCTCGATTACCTGCACCCGCCAGCATAAGCCTTTGGGGCTTGGTCATGCGATTTGGTGCGCAAGGAATATTGTAGGCGATGAGCCGTTTGCGGTTTTGCTGCCCGATGTGCTCGCGCATTGCGCGGCGGGTAATAGCTGCACGAAGCAGATGGTTGATGTGTATAATCAAATTGGCGGGAATGTTATTGCTGTTGAAGATGTTCCGCAAGATCAGGTTGATAAATACGGAATTGTTGATCCGGGCGCGGATAATAACGGCGCGATTGCAGTAAACGGGCTTGTTGAGAAGCCTGACCCTGCGGACGCGCCTTCTACCATGTCTGTGATTGGGCGTTATATCTTGCAGCCGGAAGTCTTTGATCACCTTTCTAAACATGAAAAAGGGGCTGGCGGGGAAATTCAGCTCACTGATGCGCTTGATAAGCTTATCGCATCGCAGCCATTTCATGCCGCACGTTTCGAAGGAAAGACTTTGGATAGTGGTAGTGCATTTGGCTTTATCGCCGCCAATATTTCATATGCCCTTGCGCATGGCGAAATCGGTGATGATGTCGCAGAATTAATACTTGAAACAGCAGAGCAGCTTAAAGGAAATAAACATGTCGCAGCCGCAGAGTAATATATCCGGTAATATCTCCAGTGAGGCCTATAACTTTAACCCAACCATCCTGCGTGAATATGATATTCGCGGGCAGGTTGGCATTAATTTAAGTGAAGATGATGCGTTTGCTTTGGGGCGCGCTTTTGGAACCTATGTTAAACAACAAGGCGGGAATACAGTTAATACGGGGTATGATGGACGTACAACATCACCAATGCTGCTGGAAGCTTTGACCAACGGCTTACTAAGCACTGGTGTTGATGTTGTTAATATCGGCCTTGGCCCTACACCAATGCTTTATTTCAGTGTTAAAGACCGCAAGGCAGATGCCGGTATTATGATTACAGGCTCTCATAATCCGCCTGATTATAACGGCTTTAAAATGACGCTTTTAAATGAGCCGATCTTTGGAGAGAAAATTCAGGAATTAGGCGCAATCGCCGCAAGCGGTGATTTTGCAACCGGGCAAGGTAATCTAAGCAATATTGATATTAAACAGGAATATGTTGATCGTTTGCTACAAGATTTTCGCGGGACACGTGATCTAACAATCGCATGGGATAACGGCAATGGCGCAGCGGGTGAAATCTTGCGCATGCTAACCGATAAGCTACCGGGCAAGCATATTCTTTTATATGATGATATTGATGGGAGTTTCCCGAACCACCACCCCGACCCAACGGTTGATGCTAATCTTGTTGATCTGCAAAAGGCCGTTGCCGATCATCATTGCGATCTCGGCATTGCTTTTGATGGTGATGGAGACAGAATCGGCGTTGTCGATGAAAACGGCAATGTTCTGCGCTGCGATATCCTGATGACGTTATATGGCGCGGAGATTTTAAAAGCGCAGCCTGGAGCGGCGATTATTGGCGATGTGAAATGCTCACAAGTGGTGTTTGACAAGATCAATGATCTTGGCGGCAATGCGGTTATGTGGAAAACCGGGCATTCTCTGGTGAAGGCCAAAATGGCAGAGCTAAATGCACCGCTCGCGGGCGAGCTCTCAGGGCATATCTTTTTTGCCGATAAATATTATGGCTTTGATGACGCGCCCTATTGCGCGATTCGGCTTTTGAACCTTGTGGATGAGGCAAATGGCGGGCTTTCCACGCTAACGGCTGACTTGCCACAACTTGTCAATACACCGGAAGTTCGTTTTGAGGTTGATGAGGCAGAAAAATTCGGAATTGTGCCGAAAATTTTAGAGAATATGAAAGCGGATACGCCGGACAATGTTCTTGATATTGATGATATTGACGGCATACGGGTGTCTACACCAGATGGCTGGTGGCTCATGCGCCCATCCAACACACAAAGCGTTTTAGTCGCGCGTGCGGAAGCCAAAGATGAAGCTGGCCTGGAACGCCTGAAAGATATGGCTATTGAAGAAGTTAAAAAGCTTGGCTATGATTTGGTGTTTGAGCAAACCAATCATTAAATAGACATATCCCTGCTTTCGCAGGGATGAGATAACTGGGAGCAGTATGCCATCTATCGATTTTCGTATTCTTGAAATTTTAACCTCCAAGATCTGCCATGATCTGATCTCTCCTATTGGCGCAGTCAATAACGGCGTTGAATTTATGCAGGAGATGGGCATTGAAGAAGCAGCGGACGGCCTTGATCTCATTGCCTTTAGCGCACAACAGGCAGGCGCGAAGCTTCATGCTTATCGGATGGCTTATGGCGCAGGCGGTGCGGATAATTCCATCAAGCCGGAAGATGTCTATAACGCTATTCAGGACATTATTGGCCCGGACAATAAAATCACACAGGATTGGGACAAAGATGCGCCGATTGCCCTTAATCAGGAAACATTTGAGCGCCCAACCGGTTTTGCAAAAATATTCATCTCTGCCCTTTTTCTTGCTATTGATAGCCTGCCCAAAGGCGGCATTTTGAGCGTTACGCATGAAGGTGATAGTGACTTTACAGTAATAGCGAAAGGTGAAAATGCTATTTTTCGTGAGGGAACCCACCCTGCCCTTGCATTGGAGACAGATGCGGACACCCTAGAGCCAAAGAATGTGCATCCCTACATTATGGGACTTGTAGCACAGCAATATAACTTTAGAATTACACTAAGTAACATAGACCAGAAATCCGTTTCTATTACCGTAAAACTATAAAAACTTTACTATGAACACGCTTGTACTCCAACAAGATAAAATTTGGTTATAAATTAAACTCCGACTCTTTTTACCGCAATAAAAATCCTATATACTCATAGTAGTGGTTTGTTCACCATACACGCGGGCTTTTGTTCATAATATTTTAAATGAAGCTTAACCCGTTTAAACTATACTTAAGTATTCTGGGTACAATTAAATCATACAACATTGGATAAGCCTGCAGAATACAGGCTAAGAGGATTTAAGGATATGGATGAACTAGTTGCCGAATTTCTGACAGAAACCAATGAAAGCCTTGATGAGCTTGACGTTGACCTCGTTAACCTGGAACAAAACCCCAATGATGCCGATCTTTTAGGTAAAATTTTTCGTCTTGTTCATACGATCAAAGGGACTTGCGGGTTTCTTGCGCTCCCCCGTCTGGAAAAAGTTGCGCATCACGGTGAAAACGTTCTTGGGCGCTTTCGTGATGGAGATCTGGAAGTTCTACCGGAATATGTGACGCTGATTTTCGAATGTATTGACCAAATTAAATATATTGTTGGTGAGATCGAATCTACTGGCTCTGAACCAGATGGCGATGATACAGAGCTTATTGCCAAGCTGGACGCCGTTTACGAAGGACGCGGCCTTAATGGTTCTGAAAGCGATGGTAACGATAGTAATGAAAGCAGTGCAAACACCTCAGATAGTGACACCAATAATGCAGATAGTGCAGAAGAAAAATCATCCGGTTATCCGGGTGGACCAACAGGCAATATCAGCCAGGAAGAGCTTGACGCTCTAGAGGCTGCTTTTCAAGATGCACCCGGCCCTGAGACCAGTAATGCAAATGGTGCGGCAGCCCCTAATGGCAGCACACCGCCCGAGAGTTCTACAGAGCAATCAGCTACTTCAACCGTAGAAGAAGCACAAAACCCGGAAAAAAGCCCTACTGCCAAAAAAGGACCATCTCTGGCATCCCAATCTTTGCGCGTTAATGTTGATGTCCTTGAAAACCTAATGACCATGGTCAGTGAGCTTGTCCTTACGCGCAATCAACTCTTGCAGATACAACGTGCCAATAGTGAAAGTGATTTTTCCGGACCTTTACAAAGCCTTAATCTGGTTGTCTCAGACCTTCAGGAAGGGGTGATGAAAACGCGCATGCAGCCTATTGGCAACGCCTGGGCTAAGCTGCCTCGAATCATTCGAGACCTAAGCATGGAATTGGGTAAGAAAATTGAACTTGAAATGATTGGTCAGGATACCGAGCTTGACCGTCAGGTTCTTGAATTGATCAAAGACCCCCTAACGCACATGGTTCGTAATTCCGGAGATCATGGCATAGAAGATCCCGCCACACGAAAAGCATCAGGAAAGCCTGAGTTTGGAACAATCATTCTCGAAGCGTTTCATGAAGGGGGGCATATCATCATTCAAATTAAGGATGATGGTAAAGGCCTTGCGATGGATAAGATTAAGCAAAAAATCATTGATAATGGCCTTGCAACCGCAGAAGAACTTGAGGGCATGGCCGATCAACAAATCCAGCAATTCATCTTTAAAGCAGGATTTTCAACTGCTGAAAAGGTTACGTCCGTTTCCGGGCGCGGTGTTGGCATGGATGTTGTGCGTACTAATATTGAAAAAATAGGCGGCTCCATTGAGCTTAGCTCCAAAGAGGGATTTGGATCAACTTTCACGATTAAAATTCCTTTAACACTCGCTATTGTCTCAGCTCTGATTGTTGAAGCAGCAAATGAACGATTTGCCATTCCACAGCTATCTGTAAAAGAATTGGTCATGGCCTCGCATAATGGTGAAAGCCGTATTGAGATGATTAAAGGCGCTCCAGTATTCAGGTTGCGCGACCATCTTTTGCCGCTTGTATCCTTAACAGATATATTACAGTTGAACACACCCAAAGATGCTAACAAGGCAGATGAAAATACCTCTGAAAATGTAAAAGAAGATGCTCGCAACCGTTACATTGTCGTTACGCAAGTCGGTAATTTTGATTTTGGTATTATTGTCGATCGTGTTTTTGATACAGAGGAAATTGTTGTTAAGCCCGTTGCAAAAATGCTCCGTGACATTGACCTGTTTTCCGGGAATACGATTCTTGGAGATGGCAGCGTTATCATGATTTTAGATCCTAATGGTATAGCCCGACAAGCTGGTGAGCTTGAAATTGCGCCACAAGATAACGCTGTTGAGCAAAAAAGTCTCTCAACCTCTCAGGAAAAGACATCACTACTTCTCTTTTCTGCCGGGGACCCCGCGCCAAAAGCTGTGCCGCTATCGCTTGTTGCCCGGCTGGAGAACGTTGACCTTGAAAAAGTGGAACACTCTGCAGGTAAAATGATGGTTCAATATCGCGGACAACTTATGCCGCTTATTCCTTTGAACCATAATGTGCAAGTCGGCACAGAAGGTGAAAAACCCGTTCTTGTTTTTGCTGATCGTGATCAATCCATGGGTCTTATTGTGGATGAAATCATAGATATTAAAGAAGAATATATAGATGTACAGCTTGATGGTAATCAACAAGGTCTTTTTGGAAGCGCCATCATAGACAATAAAGCAACGGATGTTGTTGACGTTGCGTATTTCTTAAACCAAATCAACCAGAACTGGTTTAAAAATCACGGAGACGATGATTACGATAAAAATGCTGAACGTGGCAATGGGCGCGCTGCAAATCAAAATGGAACGCTCAAACAACGTGTTCTTCTTGTTGATGACAGTCCATTTTTCCGCAATATGCTGACACCTGTGTTAAGTATTGCAGGTTATGATGTTACATCTCTGGACAGCCCGCTCGAAGCCCTTAAAATGTGCGAAAAGGGCGAATTATTTGATATTATTGTTAGTGATATTGAAATGCCAGAAATGGACGGTTTTGAATTTGCTACAAAAGTGCGTGAGAATTCCCCCTGGGTGGACACACCAATGGTTGCTTTGTCATCGCATGCGACACCGAAGGATATAGATCGCGGCATGGCTGTTGGCTTTGATCAATATGTTGCAAAATTTGACCGCGACACTCTGTTGAATGCAATGTCGCAAACACTCTCCGATCATCGCCACAAAGCAAGTGCAACACAACATTAAGAAAGTAGGCTAGAGCTATGGATACACACACAGAAATTATGGACACCTCCTCTGACTTCTCTAATACGCGCCATGATCTGGAAAAATCTCGCGATCTTCTAACCATTGTTATCGCAGGGCAGCGTTTTGGCATTCCTATTTTACAAGTTCAAGATGTTCTAGGTGAACAATCCGTCACAAAGGTTCCTCTTGCGCCTCCCGAAGTTGCTGGCTCCCTAAATCTTCGTGGACGCATTGTAACCGCAATCAATGCACGCAAACGTCTGGGCCTTGAACGCGATGATAGTCCACACAACAGCATGAGCGTGGTTGTAGAACACATGGACGAGCTTTACAGCTTAATCATTGATGAAATAGGTGACGTTATGCGCTTGAAAAACAAGGATTTTAAGCCTACGCCAGGGACACTTGATCCTGTATGGAGAGAAATTTCATCAGGTGTTTACAGGCTAGATGATGAATTATTAGTTGTACTGGATATTCCAAAATTTATAGAGACAGTGCATAGTTAAAAAGCTGCGTTTTATTATTGAGTTAATTTTTAAATAATCTTTCTTTCAGGGGAGTTGTAAATTTCATGAAATGCTTAGTTGTTGATGATAGCCGCGTCGTGCGAAAAGTTGCCCGGCGCATTGTTGAAGATATCGGCTTTGAATGTGATGAGGCTGAGGATGGTCAAAAAGCTTATGAATTCTGTCAGGGTGAAATGCCGGATGCTATTTTGCTTGACTGGAACATGCCAGTCATGAGCGGTATTGAGTTTTTAGAAAAACTCCGCGAAATGGATAATGGCAGCTTTCCCAAAGTTGTTTTTTGCACGACTGAAAATGATATGGATCATATACAGCGCGCTATACAAGCAGGAGCTAATGAATATATTATGAAACCATTCGATAGCGAAATTATTGAGTCAAAATTTTCCCAGATTGGGTTAATTGAATAGGTTGTTCTCCCTGGAAATAGAGACAATTGTTAAACCACAGCGGTGTTATTGTGAATGTCTAATGCAAATAATGAAATACATGTCATGTTGGTTGATGACTCAGCAGTCATTCGCGGCGCATTAACGCGCTTACTTGAAAGCTCTCCTGATATAAAAGTTACAAAATCCGTGCCTGATGGAAGCCTTGCAATAAAAGCAGCAGAACACACAAAACCGGATATTGTTATTTTGGACATAGAAATGCCCGTTATGGATGGGTTAACCGCACTTCCTAAAATACTTGAAGCCAGCCCGCAATCAAAAGTTATTATGTTCTCCAGCCTGACAGAAAAAGGTGCCAGCGTAACGTTAGAAGCCTTAAAGTTAGGTGCTGTTGAATGTCTTGTGAAGCCATCAAGCGCTCAAGATGTTGGAGAAGGCTCACCGTTTCAGACACAATTAACTTCACTTATTAAAAACCTTATTCCTGCAAATAAGAGGCACACAAGCCAAGCTCCAGCAACGCCTATTGCGCAGGAAAACGCACAAAAACCAAAATCTCTTCTAAGCGGCAGTTTTCAGCTTTATAATGATAACCTATCCTTTAAAGGAAAGCCTAAGATCGTCGCTATTGGCAGCTCTACAGGGGGGCCGCAAGCGCTTTTTAATGTGCTTAAACATTGTAAAGACTTTGATGTTCCTATTGTTATTACGCAGCATATGCCCGCTACATTTACACGTATTTTAGCTGAACATATTGAACAGCAAACAGGTATCAAGGCTCAAGAAGGACAAACAGGTATGAAAGTTGAAGCCGGGCAAATTTATGTTGCACCGGGTGGGTTTCATATGCTGTTTACCTGGGATGATACGCACTTAACAGTCAAACTTGACGAAGGGGCTCCGGTCAATTTCTGTAAACCCGCTGTTGATACAATGATGGATAGCCTTATAAAGATTTATGGCCAGAAAATATTAGGTGTTATTTTGACCGGTATGGGGCATGATGGTGCTGAAAGTTGTAAAAGGCTGGTTGCTGAAAAAGGGCGTGTCATTGCTCAAGATGAGGAAACCAGTGTTGTGTGGGGCATGCCTGGTGCTACGGCACAAGCAAATATATGTTCTGCTGTTTTGCCCATAAACGATATTGGCCCATGGATAAGAACGGCTGTGATAGGAAAGTAAAAATAGATGAAGTTAACTGATTTTGACGTATACAGTGAATTGCTAAAAAAACAATCTGGACTTGTCCTGACTGAGGATAAAGTTTATTTGCTAGAATCACGCCTTAACCCTGTCGCAAAAAAATGGGGGTACAACTCGTTAGAAACCATGACAATCGCGCTTCAAGGCGTGCCCGATAAAAAACTGGTTGTTGATATTGTTGAGGCAATGACCACGAATGAAACATCATTCTTCCGTGACACCCGCCCCTTTGATATGTTTCGCGATCATTTGCTAACATATATGAAAGAGGCAAGAGCAAATAAAAGAAAGTTACGCATTTGGTGTGCAGCAGCTTCAAGCGGACAAGAACCTTATACAATAGCAATGATTTTAAAAGAAGCTACAACGCAATATCCCGGCTGGAGCTTTGAAATCATGGCAACGGATATTTCCCACGAAATCCTTGATCAAGCCCGTGAAGGTTTGTACTCGCAGTTTGAAGTTCAGCGCGGCCTTCCTATTCAATTATTAATGAAATATTTCACGCAAGTTGATAGCCAAAAATGGAAAATCAACGATGAAATTCGCAACATGGTTAATTATAATTATTTCAATTTGTTAAGCCCAATGAATGCTTTAGGCACATTTGATATTATCTTTTGTCGTAATGTTCTGATCTATTTTGATGAAGCTACAAAAGGTAAGGTTCTTGGTGAAATGGCAAGGCATATTGAGCTGGATGGTTTTCTTATGCTGGGCGGTGCTGAAACTGTTATGGGTATTACCGATCAGTTTATCGCTGTTCCAGATAAGCGCGGTGTTTACGCCAGAAAATACAGCCCGCATGTTACGGGAGACTCAGGATCCTCGAATACTTCTGCGGTTACCCAGCCATTGTCCCGTATCGATGCGGCAGCAGCAGCTATTTCATCACTATCTAAAACAAGCACCTAGAATCAAACACCATAAACATGCTTTACCCCCCTTGCTTAATGCGGCGTTGTAGCATAAAACCCGTATTTGCAAATAGTGATGCATTCAAAAATCCTGAAAAGTAAGGTAAGTTATACTTATGGCAGATACGATTATTCGTGACCCGCGTGGCATAAAGATCAAACGCGCTCTCATTTCTCTTTCAAACAAGTCAGGGGCAGAAGAGCTTGCCAAAACTCTTATTGCGCATGGCGTTGAAATATTATCTACCGGCGGGACGGCAAAATTACTCAAAGATGCAGGCATCGCTGTTACAGATGTTTCCGACCATACAGGCTTCCCGGAAATTATGGATGGGCGCGTCAAAACACTCCACCCCACGATTCACGGGGGGTTGTTAGCACGCCGCGACAATGAAGCACATATCACTGCGATGGAAGAAAATGGTATTTCAGATATAGACATGCTTGTTGTGAACCTGTACCCCTTTGTCGAAACAATGCAGGATGTCGGTTCAAATTATGAAGATTGCGTTGAAAATATCGATATTGGCGGTCCAGCTATGATTCGCGCTGCTGCTAAAAATCATCAATTTGTGACCGTTGTAACAGATCCACAGGATTACAACGCGATTATCGATTGTTTGAACAAATATAATGGTGAAGTAACTTATAAATTGCGCAAACGCCTTGCGGCAACAGCATTTGCACTCACCGCCACTTATGATTCCAATATTGCAAGCTGGTTTATCGACCAAATGGATGACGGGTTCGGATTTCCCCGCCGCATTAGCTTTTCCGGCAATCTTAGACAAACACTTCGTTACGGAGAAAACCCTCACCAGCAAGCAGCGCTTTATACAGTTGATGATTCTCTGCGACCCGGTGCCGCACGTGCCAACCAGGTTCAGGGTAAAGAATTATCCTATAACAACCTGAATGACACAGACGCTGCTTTTGAACTTGTTGCAGAGTTTGAAAACCCCAGCGTTGCCATTATTAAACATGCTAACCCCTGTGGGGTTGCAACTGGTGGCACGATACTCGAAGCATATAATGCCGCTTTACAATGTGATCCAGTAAGCGCCTTTGGCGGCATTATTGCGTTAAACAAAACATTAGACACCGAAACAGCAGAAGCGATCACAAAACGCTTTGTTGAAGTGATTATTGCGCCGGATATTTCTACTGGTGCGTTAGATATTCTTGCAAAGAAAAAGAACATCCGCGTTCTGACGACTGGAGAAATGCCCAGTATGACTGGCGTACGGCGTATGGTTAAGCGTATTGCGGGCGGGCTGTTAGTACAAGACTATGATAATGGCACCATAACTGAAGATGACTTTAAGATTGTCTCAGACCGTGATCCCACCTCAGATGAGATCAAAGATATGCTCTTTGCTTTTCGTGTCGCAAAGCACGTAAAGTCTAATGCTATTGTCTATGCCAAAGATTTAGCAACTGTTGGTATTGGCGCCGGACAAATGAGCCGCGTTGACTCAGCCCGCATCGCTGCCTGGAAGGCACAGGAATCAGCAAAAGAATGCGGCTTTGATGAGCCGTTAACCAAAGGCTCTGTTGTAGCTTCGGATGCGTTCTTCCCCTTTGCCGATGGCCTTATTAGCGCAGCAGAAGCAGGCGTTACAGCGGTAATACAGCCAGGTGGATCCATTCGGGATGATGAAGTCATTGAAGCGGCCAATGAGCGTGGCCTTGCTATGATTTTCACCGGAATGCGTCATTTTCGGCACTAAACATATTACTAATCGCAGCAATATGGCTCGGCCAAACGCCACAGCAACCGTCAATAATATCGGCACCTGCCTTAATGAAATTTGCCTGAGCCTCCTGAACGAGATCAGGTCTTTTCATTTCAATATGGATAGGAAATTGATTTTCCTCATCTACTCATCACCCATCTTAAGCGCTGCGATGAATGCGCTTTGCGGAATTTCCACATTCCCGTATTGCCGCATCTTCGCCTTACCCTTTTTCTGCTTCTCCAGCAGCTTCTTCTTGCGGCTGATATCCCCGCCGTAACATTTCGCGGTTACGTCCTTGCGTAGCGCCGAAACATTCTCCCGCGCGATAATCTTCCCGCCAATCGCGGCCTGAATAGCAATCTTAAACATCTGACGGGGAATAAGCTCTTTGAGGCGCTCACACATAGCGCGCCCACGATGCTCCGCACTCTCACGATGAACAATCATAGCCAGCGCATCAACAGACTCTTCATTCACCCGAATTTCCAACTTTACAAGATCATTTACGCCATATCCATCCAGCTCATAATCAAAGCTTGCATAGCCTTTGGAGATGCTCTTAAGGCGGTCATAAAAATCAAATACAACCTCATTGAGCGGCAAGCGATAGACCAGCATCGCCCTGTCTCCTGCATAGGTAAGATCAAGCTGCACCCCGCGCCGATCCTGACAAAGCTGCAACAACCCGCCCAGATATTCATCAGGCACCATAATCGTTGCCTTAATCCAAGGCTCTTCAATATTATCGATTTTCTGCACTTCAGGCATATCGACAGGGTTATAAAGCTCGATCTGCTCACCATTGGTCATATTGATTTTGTAAACCACGCTCGGCGCTGTCGGGATGAGATCGAGGTCAAATTCACGCTCAAGACGTTCTTGTATAATCTCCATATGAAGAAGCCCAAGGAACCCGCAGCGAAAACCCAGCCCCAACGCCTGAGAGCTTTCCATTTCATAATGAAGAGATGCGTCATTGAGCTTAATCTTACCCAGACTATCGCGGAGTTTTTCAAACTCTCCCTGATCCGCCGGATAGAACGAACAAAACACCATCGGAATAGAGGGTTTAAAGCCCTTCAGCGCTTCTTCGCATGGCTTTTTATCATCGGTGATCGTATCCCCTACCGATGTCTCGGAAATATCCTTAATCGAGGCCGTGATAAACCCCATCTCGCCGGGGCCAATCGCGGGCAGCTCAACCTTTTTCGGGGTAAACATACCAACACGGTCAATTTCCCGCGTTGCGCCATTGCTCATGAATTTGATCTTCTGGCCGGGCTTGAGATACCCATCCATCACACGCACAAGAACAACCACACCAAGGTAAATATCATACCAGCTATCAACGAGGAGTGCTTTGGTTGGCTTTTCAAAGGGTGTGTCATTCCGAACGCCGGAAGCGGAGGAATCTCCCTCCGTGTCATGAGATTTCTCGCTACGCTCAAAATGACAAGAAGAGGGAGCAGGCAGCGTCGTCACAATCGCCTCAAGCAAGTCCTCAATCCCTATCCCCGTTTTGGCCGAAGCATGCACCGCATCCGAGCAATCCAGCCCGATAACATCCTCAACCTCACGCGCCACACGGTCAGGATCAGCGGCGGGGAGGTCAATTTTATTAATCACAGGGACAATCTCATGATCATTATCCAGCGCCATATAAACATTGGCGAGCGTTTGCGCCTCCACCCCTTGTGATGCGTCAACAACCAGAATGGAACCCTCACAGGAAGCAAGAGAGCGCGATACTTCATAGGAAAAATCCACATGCCCCGGCGTGTCCATCAAATTAAGCTGATAGGTAATCCCGTCTTTGGCTGTATATTCAAGGCGCACGGTTTGCGCTTTAATGGTGATGCCGCGCTCGCGCTCAATATCGGTATTATCCAGCACTTGCGCTTCCATCTCGCGCTCTTCCAGCCCGCCGCAAGTCTGAATCAAGCGGTCAGCAAGCGTGGATTTTCCATGGTCTATATGCGCAATGATTGCGAAATTGCGGATATGTTCTAAAGGTTTTGTGTTACTATCACTCATGCATGAGAGTGTTAAGGATATCAGCCCTGAATTGCAAGCAGGATTTATACAGCCATGCCGCCGCCAGGGCCACTCGGATCAAAGTCAGATGATGGGTCGGTTACATCTTTACCTATAAAATTACCGTTTACAGCCACATGAATCGCTTGGCCTTCTTGTACACCCATTTCATTAAACTGAACTCTGTATGATGTTGATTGAACTTCTCCAGCACCCATAAAATCTTTTGCTAGTGACATGTACACTCCTCTTAACTAAATCTTTGCTCTTGTTGATTATTATTATGCGGCAGAAGCGTTAAGAAAGTCTTAATTTTGCTTAAAAAATAATATATTCCAAACCTGATACAGGCGGGAAACTAACTACTATGAATGATAAGCGGAACGTAGTTCCCCTCTTTGGCCTCGCCGGTATCATCATCCAGTAAAACCATCAGGATTTGGTGGCTATTTTGCATATACTTAGACATAGCCTTGGTCGCATAAAACCCGGCATCCCTGATCTCACCATCATCCAGAACAAAAGTGAGCTTTAATGTGCCAAGGTCAAATTCAAACCACGAAATCTCGCTTTTAAAGACACGATTATGGAACAAAACAACCTTTCCAGTCTCGTTCACTGCGATTTCGATATCAAGCGGATTATTCTCATCGACACCATAAACAAAGCCGCTTAAATCCTTAACGGGCGGCTGTCCTGTATCTGTTTCTGGCGTTTGATGATCGCTCATAGATTATTTATAACACTTTTCTATCGAATCCGTCACCCTTTTAATACACAGATCTATACACACCCCTAAAGTCATGGCGATTGCATTTGGATTTAACAGCCCGATTTCTGCCTCAATACCGTCATCCCAGCGAAAGCAGCGTAATCGCAAGAAACCCTAAAGCCAACCCAGTTCGTCATTGCGAGGAGGCAGA
>CAWUJS010000018.1:0-28060 GCA_963922705.1 uncultured Alphaproteobacteria bacterium
TATTTGGATCCGGCTATCCGCTTGAATATGTGACATCCAATAATAGCGTTGATATCAATGATGAAAACGGCTTTGCCAAGCTTTCTGTGCATGACAGCAATGGTGACGGCATTATATCATCGCTTGATACGGTGTGGAATGATCTGCGCATCTGGCAGGATGCGGATCAGGACGGCGTTGCTGATGATGGGGAGCTTGTGACGCTTGATGCGCTTGGTATTGAGAGCATCGATATCGCCAATTACCAGCAAGACAGCTTTGGCGCAAACGGCGCGGGTCCGGCGACTTATAACCGGATTATCGAAGATAATGTGATCACCCATACAAGCAGCTTCACCAAGACCGATGGCACACAGCATGAAATTGTCGATGCGTGGTTTCAGCTTGATCAGCAGCAAAGCTATTATAGATCAGATTACACGCTTGATGTGCGCACGTTGTTCTTGCCGACGTTACGCGGCTATGGGCAGGTTGCTGATTTGCACATTGCGATGAGCCTTGATAATGGCGCGGGCGGTTTGCTGGAGCAGGTGGAAAGCTTTGCGGGTAGCCGGGATTTTGCGGCGCTGTTCACTGATTTTGATGCGGTGCGTGCGGAGGTCGAAGAGATTCTCTTTGCCTGGGCGGGGATCGATGCGCAAGGCTTGCGGGATAATCCGGCCTATGACCAGCATGGGCTGTTTCAGCAAATGCCGGAATATCATTTCATCCGAAAAATCATGGGTCAGGATAGTGATTTTATCGGCACATGGTTTGATCAGTCCCCTTACTTGCCGCGCGTTTCTGATGGCGTAGAAGCGATTAGCGATGCGTGGGAGAATTTCGTTGATGCATATACTGCGCGGCTCGTGTTTCAGGTGGGCGGCTCTGAGTTGTTTGATGCTGGCGCGTCTTACAATCCGTTCTCTGATGTGTTTGAAGGCACGCTTGATCTCTCACAAGCGCAGATTCAAGCTTTGGAAGGTGAAGCGTCTGCCCATGGCGATGTTGAAGGCTTCTGGCATAGTTTTGCGGTTTTCATTGATCAGGTCAAAGGTATCGATAATCTCTCATCGGCAGAAACCAGCTGGATATCCTCTGCTGTCTCCAACAGCGCATCATCTGCGTTGTCATGGGCGGATATTATCGCCACATTGAGCGATATTGAGATTGATGGGCAAGCTGGCGATACCACAATCACCGGAACCCGTTGGGATGATGTGATCACTGGTTATGATGGTGAAGAAACACTCATTGGCGGGGATGGCAACGATATTGTGCAAGCATATGAGTATTTTGGTTATGCTAGCGGCGATGAAGTTTTAGAAGGCGGTTTAGGCAATGATATTTTATTTGGAGGCATGGGCAATGACATATACCGCTATGATTACGGGCATGACGTTATAGAGTTTTCACAAACAGGCAATCCTACAGACATCGATATTATTGAGTTTGGTGCAGGCATTAACCCCGAGGATGTTACGCTTCAACTTTCCAATCTCGACTTAGTTGTTACTAGAACGCAGCATGCAGTCTTTGAGGTGGCCGGGCGTGGTACTATTTCTATGGAATTGGGGAGCAATGGTTATAATACGGGAAATATTGATGCGCTGCATTTTGCCGATGGAACAATCATTCAAACATCTGACATGCTTGTTCATTTCCACGGCTCAAACAATGATGATTGGTATGGGTCTGTTTTTACAGATAACTGGGGTCAGAATATAGATGCAATCATCTATGGTTATGGCGGCAATGATCTTATGAGTGCCACCAATGCTGCCTCTAGCTATGCAGACGGTGGTTTGGGTAATGATACGTTTTATGGCTCTGCCGGTGACGATGTGCTTTTCTTAAGCGCAGGCCATGATCAATTTTATGGCGGCGGCGGTAACAACACGATTTTGCTACCTGAAGGCTATGATCTGTCTAATGTATCTTTTTATAAATGGAGCGATCCTAACCAGACATATCCAAGTGATATCTATCGCCGAGATGCGCTGATCGAGGTTGATGGGCTTGGCTCTGTCTCGATCATTGGTCAATTTGATGGTGGTGAGTATGATCTTGTTCAGACGCTTGAGTTTGCCGATGGCTCAACGGTTGATCTGCTTAATCAAACATATATTACGCTTGGGAGCGATGATGATGATGTTTTTCATTATAGTGGCGGAGCATGGCCTTACACTGACGATACATATCTTTTTAGCCCTGGCAATGATGTCATTAATGAATATTCCGGCATCGATACGATTCTGTTTACGCCTGGCTATACTATCAATGATATGGACATTTACAAGCTCGATGAAGCATCAATCTTCAATTCCAGAAACAATCTGATTATTTCTGATGGGTATGGGAACACAACGCAGGTCTTTCAGCAATACGATCAGCCTTTTAACAATGGTGGTAACGCTCTTCAAATCGAAAAGCTGGAATTTGCGGACGGCACAATCGTCAATATCACTGATATCGAAGTCGAAGTGCGTGGAACCGATGGCGATAATAGTATCACTGGCATCGAAAACAGCGATTTAAGCAATGACGATGTGATCTATGCCTATGCCGGCAATGATCAGATCTATGCTTATTCAGGTGATGATATAATTCATGCTGGGGCGGGCGATGACACGGTTCTAGGTGATCTCGGCTATGATACCGTTGTTTATACTGGCGATTACGCGGATTACACGGTGACAGATCACGAGAGTTATTGGCGGGTCACCGATAATATGGCTGGCGATGGTGATGAGGGCACGGATACGCTTTACGATATTGAAGAGCTGCGTTTTGTGGATGGCTCGTACGATATTGCCAGTGAGGTGTTTACGCCGGCTTTGCCATTAACAACCAATACCGGTTTGGTTGCATCATATTTTGTGCTGGATAGTGGTCCGAGTTTATTGGCGGATATTGATTTTAATGTTGCGCCGGATCATCAGGAGATTGTTGCTTCGGTGGATGAGACGGGGCCAAAGAGCCAGCCCTTTTATGAGGGCGGGCCGGTTGATAATTTTGCTGTGCAATATGACGGGTATCTGAATGTCCTGCAAGCCGGGACTTACACATTATCGCTGAATAGCGATGATGGATCTGCTCTATGGCTAGATGGTGCGAAGATTATCGATAATGATGGTACGCACGGGGCGCGGACACGCACGCACACGCTGACACTTGATGCAGGCCTGCACGCTCTTAAAGTGCAATATTTCGAGAAAGCATGGGAACAGACAGTCCAGCTCTCATGGAGTGGCCCTGATACGGGCGGCGTGCAAGAGATTATCACAGGATCAGCTTTGCAGCATGAAAGTGACGTATCAGCGCCGCCAGCCGAAGCACCATCCGGCTTTGAATATTTATATGAAGGCGGGGTGGATGTCACCAATATCGCGGATGCGCAAGGCGTTAATCTCGGCAATAGTATCGGCAAGACACAAGGGATTGCCTTTGAGACGGGCAGCGATATCACCACCACGCAAGTGCTTTATGAGCAAGGCGGCGCGACGCGCGGGCTTAACCTCTTTATCGATGCCGGCAAGCTTTATGCTGCGGCCTGGAACCGCGCCGAAGAGAATTGGGGGTATAAAGAGCTTGAAGCTGATATTGCGGCCAATACGCACTACACGGCGGTGCTTGTGATGGATGGCGCATTGCCTTCTGATGGAACAGCGTCTTTATATCTGAATGGTGCATTGGTGGATACGGTATCGGGCGTTGGCCAGCTTTATAATCATGATGATGATATTGGTGTTGGGCGTGAGGTTGGCTCGACATTGGTGCATGATAATAACCCGTCAGGCAATTCAGCCTTTAGCGGTACAATCGATAAGTTGGTGCATTATAACAGCGCATTGGATGCAAGCGAGATCATGCAGCTTAATGCATATCTGGCCGATGAAGCCGCACCGCAAAGCGGCGGTGAGCAGGTGATCATGGAATTTGGCTCTGTGGATGCCGATCATACCGGGGCAAGCGTGACACTCGATCACAGCTTCATCGACCCGGTTGTGTTTATGACGATGACCACCATCAATGGCGATCAATTGGCTGTCCCGCGCATCACGGATATCCAAAGTGATAGCTTCACATTCTATGCGCAAGAACCCGATACGCTTGATGTTATTCACGCGGTTGAGAGCTTTAGCTATATCGTTGTCGAGAAGGGCTCATGGGAATTATCAGACGGCACGATGCTCGAGGCCGGCACGATTGATACAAATATCTTAAGCAGAAACGGCTTTGAGGATGTTGCTTTTGTCACTGATTTTGCTGCGGGGCCTGCAATCTTAAGCCAGGTGCAAACCGACAATGATCCGGTCTTTGTTGGCACGCGCCAACGCAATGGTGATGCGGATGGGTTTGATCTGGCGCTGCAAGAAGAAGAGCTTTATAACACCGGCACGCATGGCCTTGAGACGGTTGGCTGGCTTGCGGTTGAGCAAGGTGCGGGCAGTGATGACGGGCATGATTTTATCGCCGGATCAACGGGCGATACGGTGGATGAGAATTTCGAAGATATCCTCTTTAATGATACATTTGATACCATCCCGCAGCTGGTCGCGAACATTGCCAGCCATGACGGTGCGGATGCTTCTTTTGTGCGGGCGCAAAACCTGACGCAAGACGGTGTGCAGGTCAAAGTTGCCGAAGATCAGTCGCAAGACAGCGAGATCGGCCATACAAACGAAACCCTCAACTTCTTCGCCATCGAAGGAGCAGGAACACTGACAGGCATTGAATATACGAGTGTGGTTTAGGGGATATGTGTTCGCTTCACGTTTTTTATCTGAACAGCTATTTCGCCTACATTGAACAGCAGGATAGCTAGGTTCTGGACCTGTAAATTATGTTGATCCTGAGCAATCGCGGCGAGCTATGAAGCCAAAGCTTACAGGATTAAAGCGGAAGCCAAACGCATAGAAAAAGCTTATTCTCTTGATCCTTGCAAACGTGCTTTGCTTATATTGAGGCGGGACATACCTGCACTTCCCCCCAAATATTTATCTCCACCTTTGCAATGATCTGCATTTTGAAAGGTGTTGATATGACTGATAGCCCAAAGGCAAAGAACAAATCACAATCTCAAGTTTTTCCAACTGTGTCGGAGGCCATTGGCAGTATCAACAGTGAGGATCGTATTAAGACATTGATCTATGCGTTCAAGAAAGCGCTTGAAGCTGGCAACGCAAAAGATGGTAAGGATTTTGATTCAGAAGCTGCCATTGCTGCCCTTGAAAATGGACGTCTGCAATTGCGTGGCACTCAAGAGCAAATTGCCGGGCAATTGGTTCTTATCCGTGGGGCAACATCCGTTCTACGCCGGGCGCTGGATTACGATGCATTTGATGAGGCTAAACCACTGGCGCTTGACAATAAAGCAGAAGAAAAACCGCACCCGCAGCCTTTGAAAAATTCCCATGCTCCAAAAATGGTTTGATCGAGTAACAAAGGCTGCCAATCGGCCTTCATTGCTTGGCGCCTCCCTCCCTTAGTCGGGCCGGGCTGTCGTGAACCTATCTGTATGAGTTGATGTCAAGTATTTTGTACTATTGGCTTCCATCAAGGGTTTTCAAGGTTTTGCCAAACTGGTATCCGTTGATGCAGGGTACAAAAATTTTTATCCATTGTGCTCGTCACGATGGATTTCAACGATCCTCAACCCTTGTGCAGGCGGTCACATCCTGCCTGCGTACGCCGTCCAGCGATCATCTCACCTATCTACGTGCTCAGCCTGAAGCGGCACCTGATACAGTACGAAGGAACGGTGTTCTGCTCGTCCCTCTACCTCGGGCGGCAACTCGGGGATGGCATAAAATTCGAGGTGGAGCTATCCGAGCCACGCGCTTTGCCCTGAAATAAGGACAAGCGCTTTCACGACAACGCTCTCAACCTCAGCCTCACGATATCGCCAGTACAACTTCTGACGGCTATCATGCAGCTTTAGGCAAATCTGCTTCGACGCCTGCGCTTCCCTTATGTTGCTGCAACCAATCATATTCAGTTCCGTCCACCCACATACGATGCAGAATGATCGACAGTTTTCGTGCAACGGCAACGTTCGAACTCTTGTATGAAGCGCCGCGATTTCTAAGCTCTTGTCCCCAACGTTTTAATGCGCACGGTTTTGCTGTGTGTTTCGTCAATGAAACCGCGGCGGTGTAGAGGTGTTGACGAAGCATAGAGTCACCCGCTTTTGTGATACGGCCATTGTAGTCCATTTCGCCCGAAGCGTATTTTCGTGGCACAAGACCCAGCTGCGCGGGAACATCTTTGGAGTGGCGGAAACGCGATGGATCATCGATCACAGCCTTGTAGAGAATCGCGGTCAAATAACCGACACCAGGGGCGGTCATCAGCAAGCGGCAGACAGGATCGTTTTTGGCTGCGGTAAGAAGTATTCTGTCCAGAGCTTTGACATGCAAAATTCCAGATGCTCGCTGCTCCAAAAGCGGAAGAACGGCAGTTTCAAGCTCTCCGTCACCTGATATTATTTCTTTCACACGCCCGTCATATTGGTACTCAGTAACACTTCCGACTTTCAATCCAAACACCTTCAGGCTGCCGCGTATCTGGTTCTCTGTATCGACACGCTGTGAGACCAAAAATCGCCTGTTATTGACCAGCATTTTGATGCGCTGGTTTGCGTCACTCTTGATATGCACCTCGTTGTAGAGGCCGCAGCGCATCATTTGCGCCAAGCCTCTGGCGTCGTTCTTGTCGGTCTTCATTTTTTGAGCAGCCAAGAACGCCGATGCTTTGTGAGTTTCGACGCATATCACGGGCAATCCAGCTTCGAGCAAAGACCGGCAAAGCCAGATAGATAAATTGCTCGCCTCGATACCGATACGCGCGATAGCTGATTTTGATTTTTTAATAAAGGTAGCAATCTCTGTTGGGTCGGAGGGGATCGATCCTTCGTCCACAATCTCGCCGTTGTAGTTGACGATACAGATTGCCGTGGATTTGTCGGATACGTCACAGCCGACATAGTGATTTTCTAATGCTTTGTTCATAATCGATACTTTCTATTTAATTGCACAAGTGTTTGTGAATATTTTCGAATGTTTTTATTTTACGGTGTCGCAGTGGTATGAGCTACACATGCTCCAAACTCATTCACAGTATCCGAGCCCACGAAAAGAGTGGTCTCGGCCCTGACGGGCTTCCATCCCTGGCGCACACGGTACAGCGAAAATCTCATAAATAAATCAGTCTATGGATCGCAAGCATTGCTAATGGGCGCTGCCCCTCGCGCGCGCAAGGCATCCAACCGTCTCCCCACCGAAGGGGCGGGGCCCCTCGGTCGGAGCCTCCTTGCACTTGCTACCCCCGCTCTCGGCGAGGGCCAAGGGTTCATGTGAACCCCTTTATTTATTAGAGAAAGGCCCAAGACGATGAGCACACAACTTTATGCACAACCCTACGATATTTCAGCTATTGGCTTTTATTTTACCGATGCCGATGACTATCTGGGCAAGGCCAACGCCTGCCGGTAATTACACCGGAATTTATGGGGGCGCACTTGCCCCCAGGATTTGGGGGCATGTGGATAAGAATAGCAGCAAAACACAACTTAAGGAGCAGCCCTGCGAGCCTGCAATCAGCACTGAGAGATGAATTTAAGCTTATGCCAACCCATCAATTTAACCCGAAAGAGTATTTATCCGACCTTGACCATCTTGATATGAGCGAAAATGAAAAACTCGTATTTATTGAAACACTGCATAGCGTGATACATGGCTTTGCTGCACATGCTTGGGGACGCTCTCCGGCACAATCAATTGATCAGCTATGCCCACCTCAAAATGGCAAACAAAGCCAGACAGTGCTATCATTTCCTGGATCAAAAGGAGTGTCGCTACCCCCGCACGCCAATGATAATGAGGACGTAGATAACAAGGAGAAAATCAAAAAGTGAAAGACGCCGCCGCCCATATTGAAAATACATCCCATCACGCGGCTCGCGCTGTCATTTATTGCCGTGTATCTTCTCTCAAGCAAGTCACGGAAGGCGGTGGTCTGGGATCACAAGAAACACGCTGCCGGGAATACGCTAAGCATAAGCGCTATGAGATTGCAGAAGTGTTTGCCGACGAAGGCGTCTCCGGCAGTATGATTGATCGGCCCGGCATGCAGGCCATGCTGGCTTTCTTGCGCAAGCATAAGCGCCGGGAAACCCATATCGTCATTATTGATGATATCAGCCGCCTGGCCCGTGGCCTGGAAGCCCATATTCATCTGCGCACCGCCATCAGCGAAGCGGGCGGCAAGCTAGAAAGCCCCTCCATTGAATTTGGTGAAGACTCCGACAGCCGCCTTGTGGAAAATTTACTCGCCTCTGTCTCAGAACATCACCGCCGCAAGAATGCCGAGCAAACCAAAAACCGTATGCGCGCGCGTGCGATGAATGGCTATTGGGTTTGGGCCACCGCACCGGTTGGCTATAAATGGTCGAAGATTGCCGGGCACGGCAAAATGCTTGTTCCAAATGAGCCTATTGCTTCTATCGTGCGCAACGCACTGGAAGGATTTGCGTCCGGCCTTTATGAAACGCAAGCCGAAGTCCATCGTTACTTACAGAGCCAACCAAGTTTCCCGCTCAACAAGAATGGCTCTATTCATTTTCAAAAAATCCGGCAGATGTTAGAACGCTCCGCTTATGCTGGATATATTGATGCGCCCAAATGGGGCTTGTCTCTTATCCCAGGCAAGCATGAGCCACTCATCAGCATGGAAACCTATTCGAAGATCCAAGAACGGCTCAACAGTAATGCTGTGGCTCCAACACGCGCCAACAGCCATCCAGACTTTCTTCTTCGTGGCTTTATTTCGTGCGGAGAATGCGGCTCACCGCTAACAGGATGTTATTCCAAAGGTCGCAATGCTCATTACGGCTATTACTTCTGCCAGAATAAAGACTGCTCTGCCTATCGCAAGAATATCCGCAAAGAACAGCTGGAAAATGATTTTGAGCATTTACTGAACCGGATGCGTCCTTCACCGGAAGTTTTTGTTCTGACGCGCAAGTTGCTTCAACATACATGGGATCGATTGGCCGAGGATGCCAATCTAAGCGCTCGTGAGATGCGTGCAGATATTCAGAAGACGGAAACCAAGATTGAACAATTGATGGAACGCATCATTCAAACTGAAGATGCCGGGCTGATTGAGATTTATGAGAGACAGATTCGCAAGCTTAATGAACATAAACTCATATTGGAGGAAAAATTACGTACTGGTACGACACCGCGCATGGATTTCGAAGAAACATATCGAACCGCCCTTGAATTCCTTGCAAACCCCGGAAAACTCTGGGCTTCTGACGATCCAGCTACCCGCAATCTAGCTCTAAAACTGGCATTTGAGCGTTCGCCAGCTTACTGGAAAAATGGAGGATTTCGAACCGCTGGAAAGGATGAAATTGCATTGCCTTTCAAGGTGTTAGCGGGAGCTAACGACAACAAATATGGTTTGGTGGGCCTGGCCGGACTTGAACCGGCACGTCCATACGGACAACAGATTTTAAGTCTGCAGCGTCTACCATTCCGCCACAGGCCCAAGCAACTGCATACTAAATCTTTCAATGCAGTAAATTCAAGTTGAAATAAAAGTTATTTTTATTCGTATAGCCCTTTTACGGCGCGTGATGGTAAATGTCCCGGCTCTACAAAGCTTCGTTCAACTTTCACGTTACCTGAATGTATGATGATGCCGGAAGAGCCGTCCACAAGAACCTCATACATACCGCTTTCTGTTTTAAACAAAACTGAATAAGCTGAGCCTTGTTCTGCCTGAACATTAAAGACTTGAACATCTCGTGACGGTGGCGCGTCTGCTAGAGCGATATAAAGAGCTTTTTGTTTTGTAATTGGCGCATCGCCGGCCATGATTTGTCTATGTGGCTTACGCGGTGGAATAAGTGCTAATGTATCATTTCTTCTTTTAACTGTTTTTGGCTTTTTGGTCGGCGTTTGAACTGGAACAACTGGCTTGGAAGTAGGGGGAGAAGTGTGTTCTATTGTGGGTGTAGCAGTTGCGACTTCGCTTTTCTTTTTAATCTCTATTTTTGGTTTGTGCGGCTGAATTTTCTCCGGTATGGCTGGCGCAGGTTCAATTTGAATAACTTGTTGCGACCCATCATCCCGGATAATAGTAATAACGTCTGGGCTTTGCGCAAAGACTGGATATGTGTAAAGGCAACATAGTATTGTTAGTAGTAGATTTTTCATGGCTTCACTATAACGGATTCGCAAGTTTTGGAAATACTTACTAAAATATAGCTTATGGGTAAAATCGTGAAACTGTGGGCTAAAATTTACTCCAATAGCCGCATAACATCTGAGACACGAACTGGTTTGCTTAGATAATCATTTGCCCCGGCTTTTATACAGCGCTCTTTGTCGCCAGAAATCGCATTAGCAGTCAAAGCTACAATTTTGATGTTCTTTCCCCATGCCTTAGATCGTAATGCTTTTGTTGCTGCTTCTCCATCCATAATAGGCATTTGCCAGTCCATAAAGACAATATCAAATCTTTGATAACGCTTTTTTAGGATGTCTATGGCTTCTTGCCCATTCACGGCAATTTCATGCGAGCAGCCAAGCTCTTCTAAAATGTTTTTTGTTATGCGAGAGCTAACACGGTCATCATCTACTATCAAAACATGCGATCCTATATTGGGTAGGCTATGATATTGTCGTGAATTGTTGTCTAAAATTGAATTGTCTTCAGTTTTTATATCGTGAATACAATCAGAAATAGTTCGGACAAAGTCACTAGGGTAGACGGGTTTGAAGAGCGTGGTATAAAACCCTGCTTTTTCATATGTATTAGAGTTTTTCTTTTTGCCTAACGCTGTAATTAAAATCTTTTTTGGTCTGCCATATTGTTCAGGCATATCTGTAAGGGTTTTTCCCAAAGTTTCACCATCCATTTTGGGCATGGCATAATCTATTAAAATGAGATCAAATGGGTTTCCAGTTTTTTGTGCTATTGTTATTTTTTCTTTGGCTTGCATGGCATCCGGGGCAACCTCAATTTGCGCGCCAGTAATACCAAGATATTCAGAAAAAAGGTCTAAATTTAGCGCGTAGTCATCAACAATTAATATCCTTTTATCGATTAAAATATCTTTAAAAGCCCAATATTCTTTTGTTGCACTTATGGATTCCAAAACCTTTGTAACTGGAATATTAAACCAAAATTTAGACCCTTTGCCTTCAACACTCTCTACATGGATGGATCCGCCCATCATTTCAATGAGTCTTTTGCAAATCGTCAGGCCTAAGCCAGTGCCGCCATATTCTCGGGTAATAGAGGAATCAACTTGAGAAAATTTAACAAAAATATCGTCGATTTTATTTTTAGGAATTCCAATACCCGTATCTTCAATTTCAATTTTAAGGTTAAGAAGAGTATCTTCTTGCTCTTCAAATGAGACATCAATTGTTACATAGCCATCTTTGGTAAATTTAACCGCATTACCAATTAAATTGAGAAGAATTTGCCTGAGCCGAACAGGATCCGCTTTAAATACGGGGAGGTTATTTTCTCTTGGCCATCTTAAGATTAATTCAACACGGTTTTCATTGGCTCTGCTGCTCAACAATTGGAGTGCTTCTGTAAGCAGGTTTTTTAAATTTATATCAGTCTCTTCTAACTCTAATTCCAGCGCTTCAATTTTTGAGAAATCAAGAATATCGTTAATGATTGTAAGCAGAAGTTCACCGCTGGAAGAAATCGAATCCAAGTATTGTTTTTGTTTGTCATTCAAGGCTGTAAAATTTAGCAGTTCTGCCATACCAATAATCCCATTTAAGGGCGTGCGAATTTCATGACTCATTGTGGCTAAAAAATCGCTTTTTGCTTTGTCAGCCTTTTCTGCGCGTTCCTTTTGCGCTTTTAGTATTTCATTTTGATTGGCAACTCTCCTCAAAAGCATGGCTTGGTCAATTGTATCAGAAACAGCCTTACACAAAGAATTGGGGTTCATGTTATTCTTTGAAATATAATTTTGTGCGCCGCATTTTATGCATTCGGCAGCAAGCTCCTCGCTACCATACCCGGTTAACATCAGGACGGGCAATATTGATCGTTTTTGGGATAGCATTTTAAGAAACTCGATGCCATTCTGATCAGGTAAACGGTAATCCAAAATAATGCAATCCGGATTGACCGTGTTGAAAAGCGTTAAGCCATCTTTTGCAATTTGCGCTTCATAAAAAGTGTAAAAATCACTTCTATTATCATTTAAATATGTTTTGTAAAGTGCGCGATCTTTTTCACTATCATCCACTATTAATATTTTATAGGCGTTTTCAGACATATAGTTATTTCATTTTAAAGTTTGACAAATATTGAACTTGTCCCTTTTAAAATGCCCCCTCAAAGTATTTTTATGTCGTTGCTACATTTAAAAAGATCTAAACAGTTTTTGATGTGTGTTCGATTTATAATTAAATTACAACTTGTTCATCATGATCTGTTTTTAGGTATTTTAATACTGTAAATGATATTTAATACTAAGGTATGTTAACATTCTTGGCTTACTGTATTTTTGAGCATTGCAAAATGTGGTACATCATCACATTTGCATCAAAGGGTTTAGAAACATACCCTTTTGCTCCTATCCTTGTTGCTTTATGAATCTTTTCTGAATTGCAATGCCCACTAAAAAGCACAATATAGGCATCAGGATCATTCCAGAGTATCCACTCCAGGATGACAAGCCCATCATTATCTGGAAGCTCTAAATCCAAAAAGATAAGATCCGGCTCAAAATGCAAGTATTTTGAAACGCCTTTTCCTGCGCTTGAGGCTTCTGTTAGAGAACAATAATCGCCGATTGCTTTGGAAACCAAACGACGCATTGTTCGATCATCATCGATTAATAAAACGCGAGTTTGTCTGCATGTTTGTAGATGTGGGAAATTATCATTGACCCAGGAAATCTGAAAATCTTCAGCCTGTTGCCATGAGATATTTTCAGTGTGATAAGCGCTGTGCATAAAAACTTCTCCTATTTCATATGATTAGAGTTGAGGCTTTGTTGAACAAAGAAGCGCATTTTCTTTTCGCTGAAAGGTTTGGCAATGAATCCTTTTGCACCATTTTCAATAGATCTGTACACATTGTCGTTATCGCTGTGGCCGCTAACAATGACAACAAAGGCATTCGGATTATATTTTTCCATTTTTTGCATGAGTGTGTGGCCATCTGTATCAGGCAACTCAATGTCAAGAAATGTAATATCCGGCATAAAGTTTTTAAATGAGTGAAAGCCAAGTGATCCATTTCCAGCAATTAGTAAATTGTAATCTTTTTTAAAAGTATGTCTAATTATACGGCGCGTGGAGCGATCGTCTTCAATAATCAGAACTCTGGGCTTTTCCGGTTCTTTAAATAAAAAAGATCTGTTCATCATATTCAGTGCTTTGTGATCTGCGCTGTGCATATCATTTAAACGCATATTTTTACCTCCCTTTAATGTTATTCACCAACCGTTATGGCATTTAAAAATATAGCTAAATCCTGCATGTCGCTTATGGATTGTTTGTTTTCATGCTTCGGACTGCTTTTTGCGTATAAGTTTGATGTGTTGAAAAGTATTATAATGGTCATAACCAGAAGAATAAAAATAGTTGCTATGGCATTAAATCTGCTTAAGCGAAAAAGAGACGTTACCGCTTTTCTGATCCGTAAAGATAAGAAAAGACGGTAACGTAAGAATGAGCAGGTTGGGCTCATGGGCTCTTCGAGGGTGGGAATATGCCGTGTAAGCGCTAAAGCCTGACACAACATATGGGTTATCTGAAATTTGCGACCCTTCATTAATTTATATCCCCATTGTTACTTTTCGTGGATATAGCGTTACAAGGTTTATGCCAATTTTGTTTTTTCAATAATTACAATGCGTTAGGTTTTTTCTGTTAATGATTTTTTATTAAAACATTCCAGAATTCATACTGTTCTGTGATGCGATGGTATGATTTTTGGACGGTTGTTTTGAGTGATAAATTTTTCATGTCATAATTGATTCATGAAAAATATGGCTCTTATTGTTGATGATGATCGCACAGAACGGCGCCTTGTCCGAACGGCGTTAAAATCAGAAATAAATCTTGATTCCATGGAAACGGAAAATGGTCAGGAGGCTCTGGATCGATTACATGAACATCGTGCCTGTAAGCTTATTATATTGGATCTTGATATGCCTGTTTTAAGCGGACACGAAACGCTGCAAAATATTATGCAGCGTTATCCGCATATACCAGTCATTGTTCTAACCGGCAGTAAATCTATGGATGATGCTGTGCAAGCCCTTAAAAATGGTGCTTTCGATTTTTTAACAAAACCGGTTAACCTTGATCGCCTGCGCGTTAGTGTTAGAAACGCTTTGCGGCTATCCACTGTTTCACAAGAGCTATCTTCGCTTAAGCGTCAGACTAAAGGTAACTTCACCTTTAGCAGCCTTGTTGGCTTTAATGGTGGATTGAGTAAAAGTGTCAGGCTCGCACAAAAGGCAGCGGCTTGTAATCTGCCTTTTTTAATATTGGGAGAAACCGGAACAGGAAAAGAATTATTTGCACGCGCCACACATGGCGAAAGCAACAGATTTGATAAGCCTTTTATTGCCGTTAATTGTGGCGCTATTCCTGAAAAACTAGTAGAGAGCACGTTGTTTGGTCACGAAAAAGGTGCCTTTACAGGAGCAATTGAAAAATCTTTAGGCAAGTTCCGTGAAGCCGATGGTGGAACGCTATTTCTGGATGAGGTTGGCGAATTACCGCTGGAAGCACAAGTAAAGCTTCTAAGGGTTTTACAGCAAAAAGAAATAGAGCCAGTTGGTGCAGGGAAATCTCTTCCAGTGGATGTGCGTATTATTTCTGCGACAAATAGAGATTTAGCAAATGATGTAAGGGAAGGGCGGTTTCGTGAGGACCTTTATTTTCGCTTAAATGTTTTGCAGGTTGTTTTGCCGCCCTTAAGAGAACGAAGAGAGGATATAGAGCAGCTTGTAGAACACTTTAAGCATAACTTTTCTGCCGCAAATCATGGTCTGCATAAAAACTTTTCTGGAGATGCTCTTCGTGTTCTAAAAGATTCTGATTGGGCAGGTAATATCAGAGAGCTTGAAGCTATTGTAAACCGATCACTTGCAATGTCAGATACAAAAATTATTGAAGCCGGTGATTTACTATTTAATCCTTTAAATACCAGCACTTCAACGCATTCAATGCCAGCCTCCTTGATTGATACACTCAATGATCATGGAGATTTTAAGTCCTTTAAAGAGCTTGAGGGAGAGATTATTCAAAAAGCCTTGGCACATTATAACCATAATATATCCAAAACAGCGCGATCTATTGGTATCGCAAAATCAACGCTTTACACAAAAATGGAGCTAATGGCAGATGATAAAAAAGCATGAACGCTAGGTTGCTTTTTTAAGTAATTTTTTTAGCCAGATCTCTCCTTCGGAAAAGCTTTGCTTTAAATCAGAAAGTCCTTTTTGTGCATGCTTTAAGAGGTATTTTTTTTCTAGTGTTTGTTCACAAAGATTATTAATATTAGAAGCAGCATGAGACACTGCCATAAGGCCAAAATTTTTACTGTTAGATTTTAGCGTATGGGAGTTCCTTGCAATAATAGAAATGTTCTCATCAGATATTCCCTGTTCAATACCTCTTATATAGCTAACCGCATCTTCTAAATATTCATCAATAGCAATGGCTAGTTCATCTTTAAGCAATGATGAAGTTTGATAAAAAATATCCTCGTCAAATGATTTGTCCGCGCTACTGGCGATGGTGTTTGATATTTCTTTTTCAGCACCCATGCCTTTAATCTCTCATAAAAAATACATTGTTGCATAGCAAAAGTATTTTGTAATTCATTGGTATGCGTTTGGTTGCAAGCAGGTGAGCATGCTCTGGTATGAGGGGGTGGTATTGTAAAGACAATATGACTGATTAAGTGTACTTTAAAGTCTTTTAAAATACTTGGCGAAAAAATGTTACAAAAAGCAACACATACAGTTTTGATTGTTGAAGATCAGGCGCCGGATATGGCGTTGGTTAAAAATAGTATTTTAAGTCTTTGGCCTGACTGTAAGATTGTGTCCGTTTGCTCCTTAAATGAAGCCTATACCGCATGCCAGCACAATAATTTTGATATGGTTCTGCTGGATTTAAATTTACCAGATGGCACGGGCGCGCAAACTGTTGCGGATATGAGAAAAATTGAAAGTACTATCCCCATTGTTGTTATAACAGGTCATTTGGATAATGATTTGGTTTATCGTGTCCTGAAAAATGGTGCGAATAGCATATTGCCAAAAGAAAATATTATGACGGAAGAATTCTGCAATATTCTGGAAGAAAGCAAAGTTTGAGTTCGGTTATTGCTTTGGCAGGGCGAATGCAATGACAGTTCTTTGATTTTGATCTTCTGTTATCCATATCTTACCATTGTGACGCTCTATAATTTTTTTGCTGAGGGCAAGTCCTTTACCTGTTCCTGGATATTCATCTTTTCGGTTAAGTTGGCGAAAGAGTTTGAAGGCGTCATCGCGAAATTCTGTTTTTATACCAATACCATTGTCGCAAATTTCATAGACGCTTTGATTATCTTTTTCATAGCCAGAAATAATGATCTGTGGTTTTTCACCGGGTTTGTGAAATGTTACAGCATTCTGAATAATATATTTAAAGGCACATTGAATTTGATCAGCATCCCCATAAAAGTCAGGAAGATCTTGAATGTCTAAAGCAGCTTCTTTTTGTTCAACAATATCTTGTAGTGATGATAAAGCTAGTTCAACAATTGAATGTGCATTACAATGCTCATATTCAAAATCTTTGGTAATAATACGGGACAGGCTTAAAAGAGCGTCTTGCATGTCTGCTAAATGGTCGAGAGATTCATTTAAATATTCGACCCATTCTTTTTCGTCTTCAGATAAATCTTTTTCACTGCGGCTTTTGATCAGGAGGGTTGTAAAATCTCGGATATGTCTTATTGGCGTTTTAAGATCATGAGAAACAATATACAAGAACTCTTCATATTCTTCGGCAACCTCTTCAACAGAGAGTGTTTTGTTATGCTGGGGTGCCGAATTATTCATGATTTACCCTTTCGGGGTGTCTGTGGGTAAAATAACAATACTCATCCAAAAATCTTCAATAGCATTCACGATTTCATTAAATTTTTCAACATCAACTGGTTTTGTGATGTAGCTGTTTGCATGTAAATCATACATATCAATAATATCTTTTTCTGAGTCTGAACTCGAAAGAATAATGACAGGAATACGTCTGAGCCGTTCATCATTTTTAATTTTATCCAGAACTTCACGCCCGCTCATTTTGGGCAAATTAATATCCAGCAAAATTAAGTCAGGTGTAATGGCATCATGAAAGCCATTTTGTTTATTAAGAAACGCGAGCGCCTCTTCACCATCCATAGCAACGTGAAGGTTATTTAATATTTTAGCATCCTCAAAGGCTTTTTTAGTCAAGTAGACATCGCCTTTATTGTCTTCAACCAATAAAATCTCAATTGCTCGTGCGTGATGGACTAATGCCATTATCTCCTCCTTGTTTTCTCATCAATCCTGTTTTAGGTTTTTAGGTATTAAGATAGTAAATGCTGAGCCTTTTCCAACTTCGGATTGTACCACGGCTTTGCCATTATACTGATCAATAATACGTTGGCATAGTGCTAAACCAACACCAGTACCCTCATACTCATCGTTTTTATGAAGTCTTTGAAAAATAATAAAGATTTTCTCAAAATATTCTTTTTTAATGCCTATACCGTTATCTTTGACAGAGAATTCATGGTTTATATCGCTTTGAGAATAAGAGACTTCAACTTTAGGTTTGCGTTCTGGTGCGCGATATTTGAGCGCATTGCTGATTAAGTTCTGCATTATTGAGTTAAAATGTTCAGGCTTCATCTGAATCTTTGGCATATCATTCATTACAACAATCTCAGCATTTTGGTTTTCTTCCATATCCTGAGCCTGCTGAATAATGACATTCAGTTCTTCTTGTGTATCAATGATCGGAATATCGGTATCCTCGATATTAAGTCGTGAATATTGTAATAAGTCATGAATTAAATCACGCATGCGTGATGCGGCATTCTGGGTGAATTCAATATATTCTCTGCCGCGTCCTTCTAGTTGCCCTGCATATTCCTTTTCTAAAAGCTGCGTAAAATTAGCGATCATACGGATAGGTTCCTGTAAATCATGTGAGGCAATAAAAGCCATGCGTTCCAGCTCTTTGTTAGAGCGTTTTAGCTCGCCTTCAGTTGCGCGTAATTTAGAGATATCTGTCGACATGCTGCATAAGGCGTATATATCTCCGCTTGTATCATAAAGTGGGAATTTGACAGTAATGAGATGAAATTCCTTGCCGTTGAATATAAAGTCCTTCTCAAAGGTCATGGATTTTTGTTGCCCAAGGACTTTTGCGTGATTATTTTCCATCATTTGTGCCAGTTCACCATGAAAAATATCTTTGTAGTGCTGGCCTGCAACAGCCCTATCTTCTAAATCAAATGCTTCCAGTGCAGCATCATTGATGGTCATGATTTTACCGTCGGTGTCGATAATATAGATAAAGGCGTTGGAATTGTTCAGGATAGACTGCAAATCCTGTCCTTTTTGCTTGAGAGTATCTTCGTATTTTTTATTGAGCAAAAGCTTGGAAATATTGTTAGCGGCTTGAATATCATTATCACTCCAGCGTTTCGAGTAGCCGCGAATATTCTCTTGCCATCGCTTAAATGATGCGCGCGGCGTCAGGTGATACCCGGTTTCACTTTCAGTGATATTTTTTTCTGGTTTTCCCGCCCAGTTAACTTCTTCCGTTTGCTCCTGGCGGAACCAAATCACATAGTCAGTCATTTCTGTGCTAACGGGAATTGCCAAAACACCGCTTGCCATTGCTTGTCCTTGAACAGCCAGGTTTGTATCGCGGCTAATCGATTCGGATGCAAACACTTGTTCATTGTGATTATCCTCCAGCCATTTAATTAACCTATGGCAGAATGACATTTCAGGGATAAGGCCAAAAGCAAAATATTTCCCCTCCAAATGGATAATAACGCCATCAGCATTAACCGCTTGCAAAATAAGCGTATGTTTTTTCTTTAATGTCTCCACAAGGCTTTTGTTGGGGCGTAGGGCAACTGCAAGCTCACGCATATAGCTTTCTTTTTGACTTTTTTCGCTTTCTTCATCCGCCGTCATAAAATTTGATAAAAAAGCAGAAAATGTATGTGCCATGAGTTCAGTAGCCATGCGAACAGGGTATGGTATATGATAGGGCGTATGGTGGTGGCAGGCGACTAAGCCCCATAGCTTATTGTTTTGCATGAGGGAGATCGACATGGATGCTTCAACCCCTATATTTTTCAAATACTCCATGTGAACCGGTGATACGCTGCGTAGTGTTGAAAAGCTGAGATCAATGGGTTTTTTATGGCTGTCAAGATCGTCTGGCATCATTGAAACAGGCGCAAAACTTACGTCAGGAATAAGGCGTAAATAGTTCTTGGAATATAGCTGACGTGCTTGTTTTGGAATATCAGAGGCAGGAAAGTGTAAGCCTAGATAAGAGCTCATATGAAGCTCTTTGCTTTCGGCAATAATTTGACCATTCCAGTTTTCATCAAAACGATAGAGCTTGACCCTTGAAAAGCCAGTGATTTTACGTACCTCCTCGACAAGGTATTCATATAAATTTGTTTGACTTTCTACTTTTTGAAGCTGCACAGAGAAATTCATAACTTCCTGGTAGAAGTCTTGCTGGTGCACGATTTTTGCATCAGGATTATGTTTTTCCAGTTCTAAAATAAGAACCTCACCGCTGCGATGCATAACGGCATCAAATTGATGCGTTTCCTGTTTTTTTGTGGTCAGTTCAAGCGTTGTATAGCGGATTGGATTAAGCGACCCCTCCGATACAATATCTCTTAATTCTCCTATCTTATCCTTTGTAATCCATGTGCTAAGATTTTGGCCAATAAGATCGCGTGTATTTCCCTCAATAAGGTCTGTGATGTTGGCGCTGACTTTTAAAATTTCAAAATCATCGGATAGCGCAAATAAAAAACCATGTGGCTGAATAGAGCCGGGAATATGGATTGGTTCCTGATCACAGCCATCAATCGCTTTTTTTAGCTCTTCATCACTTAAGGCTTGTCGTGCAACTAATGCTTGTACCATATCTTGACCATGTCATATCACTTTCTGTGATGCTAGCGTTTTTTTGTTGAGGGGTTATGTTGGGGCATTACATTGGTTGTTGACGTTCCATAAGTATTTTTCAAGCGCTTCAAATGTTTGAAGTGCCGCCGAGGCGCAGATATCTGCATCTTCGCAATTTTCTTCCAAAATACGCTGAAAATTTTTCCAGTTTTGTGCCGTTTTCTTGCCTGCTGCTGTGAAAAAAGATAGTCCAGTTTGTGGCGTTAACCCTAAGACTTTATTCACATTTTTTGCAATGAGTTGTCCGCCAAGGTTTGAGCCTTCTACGACATAGATCATACCGAGAAACATGTCTTGTGTAGTAATTTTTGGAAAAGCAGTTATTTCAGGCAGATGGTAATTTTCAGTATTTAAGGCTGTCAAATCATTTGTTATCGCTGCCATGTTTTTAGTAAACGGATAGACTTCATTATATGGTTGCGCCTGTATTTCTACGTTCTTATGAAATTCTTTGAATGCAGATAATATTAAAGTGTATTGTGCACGTGTTAAATTTTCAGAGATTAAAGGCTCGGTTAGAGGATGAACGTGCAAGCGTTCATGCACATCATGGGTAAGTGTCCGAAGTTTTTCTATAGGTTTTTGGTCGTGATGGCTCACAATGGTTTCAGTTCAGTTTACAGGTTTTGGCTCATATTATAGCTTTGCCAATGTGTTATTGATATCATAAATAAGCCGTTGTAGTATTTATATGCTCCGACATTCATGAATTGAGGAAATTTGTATGACACTCTCTCTAACACTTCCAAAATGGTATGATTTGCATGTGCATCTCAGACAAGAAGAGCTTTTGGCACCTGTTATCAAGGCGCAGCTTGATATGGGGTGTTGCGGTGTTTTAGGTATGCCGAATACGCGCCCGCCAACGGCTAAAGTGCATAAAAGCGATGATTTGCCGTATTGGAGCCTGGAAGAATATTATGAGATGATCATTGAGGCCGGGGGAGATGCGTTCGATGATTTTATCGTTCCGCTTTACCTAACTCAGGACACAACGCCGCAAATGATTGAAGCGGGTGCAAAATCCGGCATATTACGGGCGGTAAAATATTACCCGCCGCATGGTACCACGGGCGCAGATTTCAGCTATCCGTTAACAGAACTTTTAAAAACTGATGTGCTCAAAGCATTGGAAGAGCATGATATCGTGATGTGCATGCATGGTGAGGAGCATGGCCTTCCGGCAGAAAAATATTTTGATCGGGAAACGAATGCGGAAGAGCTTTTCTATGCGGAAACTGTGCCGCCTGTGCTGGATAAATATCCGAATTTGCGTCTTGTTGGTGAGCATATGACAACAAAAGTCGGCGTTGATTTGGTCAAGCAGGCTGGAGATCAGTTTTTTGCCAGTATTACGCCGCAGCATTTACTTTATACTGTTGGGCATTTATTAAACGGGTTTAAATATCACCTCTATTGTTTGCCTTTGGTCAAATTTGATGAAGATCGTCAGGCTCTACGAGATGCCATTTTAGATCCTGATAACACCAAGTTTTTTGCCGGTACGGATAGCGCTCCACACACCGTTAAAGCAACACCATGCGGTTGTGCGGCGGGGTGCTTTACAGGCGGTATAGCGCCGCAGCTTTATGCGGAAGCGTTTGAAGAGGCCGGTGCGGATTTATCGTCCGAAGCAGGGCAAAAAGCGTTTGAGAATTTCTTATGTCATATTGGCCCTGATTTTTACGGGCTTCAGAAAAGTGATGAGACTTTTACGCTGACCAAGGAAGAGCAAAAGGTGGAAAAGACTGGCACACCAGAAGGGGATATCACGCCTCTACCAATTGGGATGGGGCGCGACACAATCTCATGGAGTTTGACCTTATAGTGTTTAACCCACTTTTTATGTTAGAACCGGAAACAGCCCACAAAGTCGCGCTTTGGGGTGTTAAAAACGGTCTTGTAAGGTGCGGTCAAAAACCGCCTTCTATCAGCAGAACTATTGCGGGTCTAAATTTTACCTCTCCTGTCGGTTTATCGGCAGGTGCGGATAAAGAAGCCTATGCACTTTCCGGGTGGAGCCGCGTTGGTTTTGGTTTTGTTGAAACAGGAACGGTGACTTTACACCCCCGCGAGGGCAACCCAAAGCCGCGTGTTTGGCGACAAAAACAAGACAGTAGTGTTGTGAACTGGATGGGCTTGCCGGGTGGTGGTCTTGAAGTATTCTTGAGCAATGTCAAAAAATTCCGCGCACAGCCAAGCGATCTTATTCTCGGTGTAAGCGTTGCTTCGCCAGAAGGGAATATAGCGGATTTAGAAAAGCTTTCTCAGGCTTGCACACCTTATGCTGATTATTTAACACTGAATGCCTCCTGTCCGAATGTTGCGCATGGCGCGGATGATGGCGATGCTTTAGCGGAGATTGCATCGCATGTAAAAGCGGTATCAAAAGGTGCGAGCAATACACCTGTCTTTTTAAAACTAGGGCCGACACGCAGTGAAGAAGCGCTGGAAGCGGTTTTAAAAATTGCTCTTGATGCCGGGGCGGCGGGGTTTGTTCTGACCAATACGATCCCGCCGAATCTCAAACATGAATTGATTGGCGATGTTGCATTTAAATGGCCGCAGCATGAAGGCAAAGAGGTCGGCGGATATAGTGGCCCGCATTTGCTTACGATTACGCAGTTTATGGTTGCGCATGCGCGCCAAGTGCTTGGGGCTGATATTCCGCTCATGGGCGTTGGCGGTATTCAAAGCGCAGAGGATGCAAAAGCTATCATGGATGCGGGGGCGGATTTAATTCAGATCTATACGGGCTTTATCTATAAAGGGCCAAAGCTTGTGCGGGATATAAACGAATCTCTCAAGCTGCCATAAGGTGGACGATATTATCGACAACGGCGCGCCCCTTATCCGTCAGGTAAAGCTCTTTCGTTCTGCGGGATTTTTCAGAGGTCACAAGATCGATAAGCTCATAGGGCTTGCCCATCTGGCGGTATTTCGACAATGCGCCGACAATGCGGGAGACGGTTGAAAGCGCTAGCCCTGTCCGGTTTGAAAGCTGCGTGACAGATAATCCCTCGTGAAGCGTAATTTCAGCAAGACAGACCGCATATTGCAGCGGGAATTCCGGGTCGATTTTTTGCAGCTCCCGCAATAAAATCAAAAAGCCTTCAATTTCTTTTTTCATACGCATTCTCCCACATATGCCGGGATTAACGGCTGCGTGTGGTTTGGCTCTGCTTAGTATCTTTTGTATAGGGTCATCATGGCATAGGCATATATTTTTTCAACCTTAAGTTTATTTGTATGTTTTATATCCTGAGAATAATAGTTTCAGTGTGAATGATGTTTAATTCTCTGGCTCTTAATTATTTCCGTATAGAATTCTGGTCTATCTCAAGAATCATATTCATCAGGCGGTAAGAATATTGCTTGTTAATCCGTCTGTGGCCTTCATAAACATCATCATCGAGCATTATGATGGGTAATTTCCCGAGGCCAGAGAGTACGATTGGCGGCGTTGATATTTTAGAGCTTTGCCCCTGATGGGATATAAATGCACATTGCCCCATTTCTCTTGCTTTACAAAAGTCCAGCGTGAATGCAGAGAGTGTTGAGAATGAGCAGCCTTGTAGAATAGAGCCTGAAATATCTGTTGCACCAAAGGATGCGCCGTTAAAGTCACAGCCTGTCAGGTTTGAATGTGCAAAGCATGTGTTAAATAGAGATGTGTTTTCAAAACGGGCATCTTTTAAATAACATTCGGACATATTCGCGCCGGTTAAATTGCTGCCACTGAAATCTGCGTCAGCGAATATTCCATCATCCAGATTGGCGTTTGATAGATTTCTGTTTTTTAAGCTCACATTATTGAGAGGAATGTGTCTTTTGACAGCTTCTTCAAGGCATGTTGTGTAATCTTTAAAGAATCCGGCGAAAAGTGTTTCCCCTGTTTTTTGTGATATTAACTTGTAATTTTGCACTGTTTTTAGCTCCCACGCGTTATTTTTTCAATTATAGATTGTTTGTATTTACAATCAACAGTTGAAATATTGCAAGTGTTTTGTGCTTATTGATTGAAATATAAGCATTTATTGCGATTGCTTTTATCAACGAGAGCTTCTAAATCTTTGATATGGACGATGAAAAGAAATCACCGATTGAAATCGGGGCGGATGTTATTCGTGAGTATACGAAAAACCTGCCTGATACACCTGGTGTTTATCGTATGATTTCTGAAAAAGATGAGGTGCTTTATGTTGGTAAGGCGAAATCTCTTAAAAAGCGTGTCTCATCCTACACAAATTACGCCAGGCTTCCCTTTCGTCTTCAGCGCATGATTGCGCAAACTTCCGGGATGGAGTTTGTGCACACCCACACAGAAGCCGAGGCTTTATTGCTTGAGAGTAATCTCATTAAAAAGCTAAAGCCTAAATATAATATTTTGCTTAGGGATGATAAATCTTTTCCCTATATTTTCATTCCTGCGGGGCATGAATATCCGCAAGTCATAAAGCATCGCGGTGCGCGTAAACAAAAAGGACGCTATTTCGGCCCCTTTGCAAGTGCGGGGGATGTGAACCGAACAATAGCAATTTTGCAGCGCGTGTTTTTGATCCGAAATTGTACGGACTCATATTTTGCCAATCGTCACCGGCCTTGTTTGCAGTACCATATCAAGCGCTGTACTGCACCTTGTGTCGGTAAAGTATCAAAAGATGAATATCAGGCGCAAATTCAGGAAGCAGAAGACTTTCTTGAAGGGAAAAGCCATAGCATTCAACAGCGCATGCAGGATAAGATGAAGGCGGCAAGTGATGTTATGGATTATGAAACCGCGGGGATGTATCGTGATCGCATCAGGGCATTAACATCCATTCAGGCCAAGCAGAATATTAATTTTGAAGGGCTCAAGAATGTGGATGTCATGGCGCTTGTGAATGAAGGCGGAAAGTCCTGCATTCAGGTTTTCTTTTTCAGATCAGGACGTAACTACGGCAACAGATCTTATTTCCCAAGACACACTGAGGAAGACGATTTGCGTGATGTTATGGGCGCTTTTATTGCTCAGTTTTACGAGAACAAGCCGGTGGCAAAGGAGGTGCTGGTATCTCATCTTCCAAGTGATCATGCGTTATTAGAAGAGGCACTGTCTTCGCGGTTGGGGGCTAAAGTTAAAATCAGTAAGCCTGCGCGTGGTGCTCGAAAGCGCGTTTTGGATTTTGTGGATAAGAATGCACAAGCTGCATTTGCAAGACATTTGTTGGAAAAAGAGACAGAGGCGCGTTTATTGGAAGGCGTTGCACAATTATTTGACCTTGATGAGGCGCCGCAGCGGATCGAGGTTTATGATAACTCGCATATCTCAGGAACGAATATGGTCGGCGCTATGAT
This sequence comes from uncultured Alphaproteobacteria bacterium, assembly GCA_963922705.1. Lineage (GTDB taxonomy): Bacteria > Pseudomonadota > Alphaproteobacteria > Micavibrionales > Micavibrionaceae > TMED27. The sequence goes on from CAWUJS010000018.1 coordinate 25,598, forward strand.
CGTGGCGGGGGCAGGGGGCTTCATTAAAAATGCCTATCGCAAGTTTAATATCAAGCAAGCGGATATGGCCGATGATTACGGTATGATGCGCGAAGTTTTCTCAAGGCGCTTTAAACGCGCGATGAAAGAGCAGGAAGAGGGCAATGATAGTAACTGGCCTGATTTGGTACTGATTGATGGAGGAAAGGGGCAGTTATCTGCTGTTCAGGAGGTGCTTGAGGATTTTGGCGTTTTAGATCGTGTAACATTGGTTGCCATTGCGAAAGGTGAAGATCGTAATGCCGGGCGTGAACAATTTTTTATGCGGGGTAAAAAGCCTTTCCAATTGCCCGTTAATGATCCGGTCTTACATTACCTGCAAAGATTACGAGACGAGGCGCATCGTTTTGCAGTTGGTGCACATCGCGCAAAACGACAGAAACAGCTTGTATCTTCGCCATTAGATGAAATTTCCGGAGTAGGAGGGCGGCGAAAAAAGGCGCTTTTGCTGCGTTTCGGCTCAGCTAAAGCCGTTGCGAGTGCGGGTGTTGAAGATTTAGCGTCTGTTGATGGAATTTCAAAACAGCTCGCCCAAAAAATCTATGATCATTTTCAATCAAGTTAAAAAATAAACAGCCTAAAACAATGCCTTAAATAGTTTTTCTAATATGGAACTGATTTATACCTTGTCAGTTTAAATACTGCATGCTAATACAGCATCATTAAATACATTAGTGTTTACAGTTTTGATCTGCTCTTAAATGTATAGAGTTGGATTGTTTTTTTGACCCAAGAATTTAAGTGTGGGAGGAATTATGTTTCATCGTGTTAAATCCGAAGCTGAAAATGATGAAAACAAGGCTTTAGATTCAAACCAGCCAACAGGGCAAACTGTTGTCAATAAAGAAGCAAATAACCAGGCCGTTTCAAGCAACAATTCAAATGAAACGCGTAGTATTAACGACACTAGAAACCAGCAACAGAAGGAAGCAAAATCTATGAGCCAAACTGACAGAGCGCAAGATAGTAGCAGCGAAGAAAAATCAGATATCCCATCAGCAGCATATCAGCGTGTTGGTACATCTCCTGCAGCACCCGCAGCGTATTCTGGTGCGCCAGCGACAACTTATTCAACTTATAATGCACCGGGTAGCCAGATGGCTAATGCAAGCGACCGTCGCTTGACAATTGGCGCAGGCATTACAATGTCTGGTGAGATTGAGTCTTGTGATTATTTGCTTGTTGAGGGGACAGTTGAAGCTGCTCTCAAAGGTGCAAGTATATTGGATATTGCAGAAACAGGTATTTTTTATGGTACTGTTGAAATCGAAGACGCCACGATTGCCGGGCGTTTTGAAGGAGATATAACGGCAAAGGGTCGTCTGGTTTTACGCGAAGGCGCTACGGTAACTGGTACGATTGCCTATAAAGAGCTTGAGATTGAAGCAGGTGCAGTTATAGATGGTAAGCTTACGCCACTGAATGGTGTTATGAAGTCAGAAAAACCCGCACCTTCAGCTTCACGTAAAGAGGCGAAGGCTTCTTCTTCTGCGAAAACACAAAAGGCACAGAGCGAGAAAAAGTCCGAGCCAGCAAACAGTGATGGCAGTTTGTTTAGTAAGGCTGCAACGGCTGCTGAATAGCGGTAATAAAAAGGTTAATTACTAACGTATAAAATTATTATAATCAGCTAGAACCGCAAACCTTGCGGTTCTTAATTTTTATAAAGTTTGTAAAAGTTTTATAATATTTGCGTTTATTTTATTATGAATAAAAAACATCCGCTTTACTTTATCGTAGCATGCAGTGTAGCAATCATTGCGTTTATCTCTTACCAATCTTTTTTTGGTGATGGAAATAATCAGGCACATGCATCATTTTCCCTTGAAGATGGTGGCCACGAATATTTTAATTACAAACCTGCTTTAAAAAGAAAAATTCGTTCTCGTTTGCGTGAAGATGCTGATTATCTGCTTGATTTAAAAGGCCACGACGTTGTTCAGGTTTTTGACTCCCCTGAAATTGTACGCCGGGATTTACCGACAACAGTTTGGCAGTATCGTAATACGCAATGCGTTATGGATATTTATTTCATGGTCTCGGAACATGGCGATGTCGGCGGTGTTAATGTTGCGTATTATGAATTGCGCGCCCGCGATAAACGCTCTAATGACTTTGAAGCACGTTTTTGTGTGCGTGATTTGATGAAGCGCAACATATCAACATCACTACTTGATACAAAGGCTCTATACAAAGTTTCTGCGCGTTAAATTGAGTCTCTTTGTAGGTTTGGCATGGCGATTACATTTGGATTTATAGTCATTACTGCCTCAATACCGTCATCCCCGCACGAAGCAAACCGCAGGTTTGTTCGTATTTATAAAGTAGCAAACCGCAGGTTTGCTAACATCTACAGCGAAAACTTGTTATTGGGCACAATCAACAATTATCGTCATCCCCGCGAAAGCGGCGTAATCGCAAGAA
>CAWUJS010000019.1:0-27695 GCA_963922705.1 uncultured Alphaproteobacteria bacterium
TACAATTCCGTTTTGATGACATAATACTAACTGCAGGTGGAGATTTAGATGCAAGCATAGGCGATGCCGGTGTTACGAATACAATCAATGGCGGTGGAGGAAGTGATACTATTTACGGAGCAGATGGAGATGATGTTCTCAATGGTAACGGTGGCGCTGATACGATTTATGGAGGTATAGGCGCAGATACGATTAATGGGGGGAATGGTAACGATATCCTCATTTCTAACTCCGGCATTTTTTCATCGATAGAAACAGTTGAATTACTGAATGTAGATTTTGACACGAGTGAAAATGGCTTTACATACTCTGATGATACCTTTGAGAGCACATCACAACCTAATTACGCAAGCGGAACACGCATTACAACCGACGGCAATACAGCGAACGGTGCCTTGCAAGTAAATGTAGGAGGTGTTGATGCGAGCAATGTCCTAGATATGTCAGGCGGTTGGAGCTATACACTTTCCTTGGCAGAAGATGTAACAAATGTCAATATTCAACTATCGTATCGTTTTCTAAACTCCGGAGGTAATAACTTTAATCTAAGCGAGGATGAAAATGCCTTTGTCTATTTGGATGTTGGCGGTACTTTATATGGCACTGCTTCAAATAATTATATTGATCTTGAAGAAGATCCGAACGGCTCATTTGATAGCGGATGGCAGACTGTAACGGTAGGCATAGGTGATCTCACTGCAGGAAACCATGATATTACTATAGGCGGATACGTAACACGAAAAAACAATGCAAATGAGGAAATGGCATTTAGATTTGATGATATTTCTGTAACAGGCAATATATCATCAACGACTAACGTAAACGGGGATGTTGGCGTTACAAACACACTTAATGGCGATGCTGGAAATGACACAATTTACGGCGCAGATGGTGATGACGTTCTAAGCGGCGGAGACGGACTTGATACACTTTATGGCGGAGATGGTTCAGATACATTTGTGTTTGAGGCTGCGAATGCATTCAACAATATTGACGTAATAAATGATTTTGACATCACAACAGATAATGACGCTCTGGATATTAGTGATCTTTTAAGTGGCTACACGCAAGGTGTCGATGATATTACTGATTTTGTTCAAATAACAGATAATGGCAGCGATACTCAGATATATGTAGATACTTCAGGTTCAGGCTCATTTGGTGCTGCAACACAAATTGCTACTCTAAAATATATCACAGGCTTATCTGATGAAGCCACTCTGGAAAGCTCAAATAATTTGATTACTGTTTAAGCACTTCAATTTAAAGAAGTAGAATTTAAATGGGTTTTATTTTACTGCATTCTTTAAATTACCGTAGTCCTGATGCCTGAGCTTATGCCATAAGCGCTTCAAAAGCTTTAACACTCTATCCGGAGAGAATATAAACGCCTTTAAAGCATGATAAAATGCATGCGCATACAAACCTTTACTAAAGGCAGCACCGCCTTTCTCTATTTCAATCCCGGCTTTAAAGCGACCAAGATGGCATGCGCCAAAATTTTTTATAATTTTGTGCTTTTGCTTGTAAAACAAAACTCTGGATGACTCGCAAACTACTTTATATTTGGGATAACCACTCACCCAAATCTGCGCGGTATAATCTTCCAAAACTTCAAGGTCATATTTATAAATATAATTTAACAACCAGTCCCAATCCTCAAGCCTGCGCATGTCTTCAGGATAAAGCCCGACATCATCATCAAAAAAAACCGCGCGCACCGCCATCAAGGTTGATCCAGGACTAACGCCGCAACCGCCAATCAGCTCCTCTTGCCAGTTTTTCTTTTTTGATAAAAGCCTTTTGCCAATATTGCCGTTATTACGCACCATCTCAAAGCTTGTGCATATGGCTTTTGTTTGCGGTGATGCACTTTCCAGAAAATCATATTGCTTTTGCAGCTTATCCTTGCTCCACAGATCATCCGCATCCAAAAACGCAACATACTTACCTTTTGCATTCATAATCCCGGTATTTCTGGCAGAGGCCGCCCCTTTATTCTTTTCGTGGCGAATATAGCAAATCCTTTTATCATCTAACTCTGATAATAAATCTTGCGGATTATCGCTGGAGCAATCATCAATAATCAGCAATTCAAAGTCCTGATAGCTTTGCGCCAAGACACTATTGACTGCACGCATTATCGTATCCCGCCCATTATAGACAGGAATGATCACACTGATTTCGAACTTGTAATCTTGTTCAGGCATATATTACCGATCAAATGCGGCGCTTAAGGGTTTGTATCAGAGCTGATGGCTCCAACTGGATCGATTTCCAAACATGGCACAACGCTCTGGAATAATCTTTATGTTTAAAATAGACGATAGCAAATTTCAAATATAACCGCGCTGCCGCATAGCGCGCATCTTTAGGAATCTCACCTGGCATTTCGCGCTGTATATTGAGCAACATATCGTGATCATGCGATAACAGCAAAGATGTTGCCAGAATATCTTTATATTCGATACGGATCGTTTCTTTTTTATTATCGAACAAATCAAGCGTTGCCTCATTAATCTGCGCCAGATTTTGTGTCGGATCTTCTTTTTCCTTCGCAGCATAGCGGGCAATAACACTCACGAGGGCCTGCTCCTTAGCATTTTGCACCGTAATTTGCCCACTGTGATGCCTATACCGCAACAAAGACTCCTCCAAATTATGGATCTTTCCCATTTTATGAAAGCGCAGCCACAAATCATAATCTTCAGCATGTTTATAAGCGATGCGATACCCGCCTAATTCCAAAGCAGCTTTGCGCGACATCATAACCGCCGGATGTGCGACAGGGCTGCCATGCTTGAAAATATAATGGTCCATCCCCCTGCCCGCTTTTGGGTATCGAACCTTACCTATAAGCTGGTCATACTCATCAATGAGTGTAATCGCACTCCCCAAAACCAGCGTGTCCGGGTTTTCATCCATATATAGCTTTTGCCTGGCAAAACGCTCTTTTTCAGCAATATCATCCGCATCCATGCGCGCAATCAACGGCGCACGGCATGTCTCAATGCCCAAATTAAGCGTTGTAATCAAACCTTTATTCTCTTGTTCAATAAGGACAATGCGAGAATCTTCACGCGCAAACTTCCTGCAAATTTCAGTGCTATCATCTGTCGAGCCGTCATTAATCAAAACCAGTTCAAAATTCTTAAAACTTTGCGCCAGAATGCTGTCGATTGCTTTTTCAAGATAGTTTTGCGCATTATAGACAGGCAAGAGAACACTAATGTCTGGCGAGCTTTTCGGCATTATAAAGTGATCCACCCTTCCGGAAATAAATCTTTTGTACTTTTATGTGCCAATGTTTGCGGCGCAAACCAATTGCGCGGCGCGATAACAGTTTTATCAGAATTGTCATTCAACCAAGCGCCCCACCAACTAAATGAGCTGTTAGCAAGAATATTATGATCACACGCCGCCATTAACATCATATCCTCTTGCGGCCTGTCATCATTGCCACTAACAATGACTGTCTTCGCTACAAAATCAAAATTTTCTTCTACATAATCAAGGTCATCAGAAAAGATAAAGAAGACCGCACTTTTACCATATATCTTCTGCATAAGCGCTATAGCATTTTGATAATAATCCCGGGAAACACTGCCATGGACAGCCTGTGTTTTAGCGTCGGACAAATAATCACCACACCGCACATGCAAGGATATAGATGTTTTTGCTTTCTTTATCTGCTTAAAAATCTCTTGTGATTGCAAAGACAATGCGTTTTTTAACGTAAAATATTGGCGAATATCACTCTCTATTTCTTTGAAATACCGCTCAGATTGAAAATACCCCTGCATCGTCTTGCCGTCTTTAATCTGAAAAAACCGCTCATCAAAATGATAATGCGGTTCAATATAGCGATTGTTACAATGAATTTTATTAACAATAAGATCGACAAGAGAGTGAGATTTTGAAAAACTTTGAACCGATTCCGGCAGGTTAAAACAATTCAGCAAAAACTTTCGCAAGTCATAGCGCTCAAACTCTGTTAAATCAAAACAAAGCGCCGCATCGGTGCGCTTTGCCAGAGCAAAAGCTGCGGCGGCTTGAAACATCTGATTTCCCAGACCACCAGATAGTTGTAACGTTATCATTGTTTTCCAATCAGTTTTTTAACGACTTGCTTTACCCTGCTCTGCGGGTTTTGCGGTTTCAGAGTAAACGACTTTTCCAACAGTTTAAAATCATTCTCTGGTTGTGCGCACATTTTATCAATAACATTAAACAGATTGTAATCATGCAAAATGCGCGCCCTCGCTTGTTGAATAAGTGGCAATCGCTCTTGATAAAAGCCTTCACGGGCAATCGTACTTTGAATAACTTGTAACACGGCCTCAGGTTTTTGCATATCAACCCTGACAAAACTCCCCTCCGGGAAATATTTCTCCAGATTTACACAACCGGAATAAAAGGGAAATGCATATCCCAAAAAAGCATCTGCAAGCTTTTCCGTCCAGAAATTCTCAATATCGTTATTTTCACAGACCAAATGAAATTGATACGGGTCGATCGCCTCCGCCTTATCATCAATGCCCTGAAAGCCTCTCCCGAATAGATGAAAGTCATCCTCCATATTCTCTTTTAAAAATTGCGTTGTATTAATCCTGTGCTCATGAAACGCATTCATTCTTTTATTCGAGATAATTGTTGAGATATTCGCCTGTTTTTCACACGGCTTTTGCACGGCTAAATCGGTATAGGTTTTGTATTTCTGACGCTTACTGGCATGAGATACACCATAATGCCACGGTAAACATAGCTGTCCGACATGCTGTTTTATATCCTTATCAAGACCATCAATGCGCTGCGGCGTAAGGATATGGCCGAATTGATTCAAAAAAGAATGGCTATATTCCTTAATTGATGGCGGCTCGGAAATAAAAAGAATTCTGTTTTCTTGCGGGATGATCGTGCGCACATTATGCGGTAAATCATCATACACAACCAGATAATCCGCATCATCATATCCCGCATTAAAGCTATATGTGTTTTGGCTATCATCCGCATTCAACTGCCGCAAAAAAGGCCAATCATGAGACGATAAAAGACAAATTTTAGAAGCTTGAGGCATGTTACTTTAAAACCTTCCACCGCTCCCAAACAAAGGGATAACTCCAAACACATTGATGCGTTTTTGACAAAAGCTTTCTTATGTTTTTTCTGCGCCCGGCTGCATTGTCGATAAAATCATGAAACTGAATTTGCAGATCATCAATAAAGCCTATTTTCTCATGCGCAATCAGATGCTCAAGAATATCATACTCTGCACCTTCGACATTCAGCTTCATCAGGTGAATTTTCTTGATATCATGCTCCTGCATGAACTCAACACAATCACGAATTTGAATATCTGTTGTTTCACTCTCGGTAGCCTTCGTATGAACACTCGACGCATCTTCTGATAAATTTATCTGAAGTGTTTCATTGCGCGCACCCAAGCCAAAATTAAAAACCTCTATAGCGTTTTGATCTTCGAATTTTTGCCTTATACGATACGCAAAATCATTAACCGGTTCAAAAATATATATTTGCGGCTTAAAGAGCTTATGAAGCTTTTCTGACCATTCGCCGCAATACCCGCCAACATCAAATACAACTGCCTTTTCAGGCAAGTTATATTGAAATTGGGCATCATTCAGCTTACCCGCAAGCCTCCACCGCAAATAATGAATATAATGCTTTTTAGTTATTAAATTTTGTATATGTTTAGGAATATTCATGATTAGCTCAGTCATTTTGACGATATAAACAATGCCGGCATATCGTCCATTGTTTGAATAAGGTTTTTATAAGTCTTGTCGATTGCTGCTCGTTTTTCATCACTATGCTTAATCTTTTTAGATTTTCGCTCACGGTACTCCGGCAGCTTAAGCGGAACGCCTAAAAACTCAGCAATTTTAGCTTCATACTCCCAAAAACTCTCATAGCGAACAGCCAAAAATGGATAGGAATGATCTCCATTAACCCAGGAAAGAAAGTTTTCTTCATATTTCAAAATATCAGCCTGATAAGCATTTTCTATCGGCTGATACTCCGCACCCAAATGTTCAAAATGATTTTTAACACCAACATCACCAAACTGATCGCGCTCAATTTCAATTGCGGTGATTGCATCTAACGGATGCGTGTAAGTATAAATAACTTTCACAAAATCAGGAATTTCACATGGGGGCTTCGAACTATGCGTTTTATACAACCTGCCTTTTTGGAAATGCGTCTCTTTCAAATCCCAGGCATCTTTGTGTAAATGCTTTGAAAAATCATATCCCAAAACACAGCCCTTATTATCCAGCAAAGCCTGCCTTGCTGCTTTTGCCAAAAGCGTTGAGCCACTGCGCCCCATACTGGCAATCAAAATTGCACAATCATGGCGTTGCGCCATTTTGTAGATTGGTGTTTTGAGAAACTCTTTGCATGTGCGCATGTGACTATTATCCGGATTGTATCTCTTTTAGCTTCGGTAATTTATAGATAAAAAATGCTTTTGTCTGCATCTTAGCCATAGCACGCAAATCTTTTATAACCCAACTCGTAACAAAATGCGCCATAAAGAGCGATAATATCGTCCCTATAGCCGCCCCTACGCCCTCATATATTGGGATTAAAAGCATATTGGATATAAAATTCGACATTGCCCCTATCGTCACAGCAATCAGAGCATAATAAGATTTGTGATGGTTAATAATTTCCTTTTCCCGAATTTGCCCCTGAAACACAAAAACACAAGCCCAAACCTGTATCATCAAAATCGGTATCGTAGGCAAAAATTCATCACCAAATAAAAAGCGTACAATAACAGGAGAAGCAAAACAGACAGCGATGCTGATCGCCAAAGCGACCCTTGTGACGATTGTAAAATAATATTGTAAATATTGCGCATAGATATCGCTTTTATGATCAAGACTTGCGAATTTAACCTGCAAAGGATTTGCGCAAACAATGGCAAAACTAAACAAAGCCATAACAATTTGTGATGATGGCGCATAAAAACCAACGGCTAAATCGCCTGCTAAATAGGCCAGCATAATCTGATCCATATAAGTAAAAACAGTGACCATCAAAGCTGCCATAATCAACGGCATGCTCTGCTTTACGATGCTCACTAGCTTATGGCGAGAAAATCGAAGCTGCGGGAAGTTGCGTTCTTTTATCCTGAAAACACATAAAATCGTAAGCCCATATAAGACATTTTGTATAGTAATCAGATAGATAAAAGTCGAAAGCTCCGCCTCGATAAAAGCAAGATAAAGCTTAGCCAAAAGTGAAGTCGCCTCGACCGCAATGCGCGCAATGATAAAATATTTATTTTGAAGTTGGCTTTGAAAATAATTATCGATAACATCAATCGATGTAAAAAAAAGCGAGATATAAATAACAATTGCAAATATATATCTCTGATCTTTTGTAAAAGCGCTTAATATCAATAAAACAGCTAGCCCAATACCCCAGCAAACCGAACGCCATATTAGAACAGATGAAAATATCTCCGCCTTTTGCTCAATATGCTTTGAGAACTCTTTAATACTAACATTATCCGCTCCGCCTCTGGAAAAGCGTGATATGATTCCAACAACTGCCATCACAAAGCTATAAAATCCAAAATCTTCAGGACCTAAATACCGGGTTAAGACAATCACGGATAAGATTGCAATTGCACTGCGCATAATTTTTGAAAATAACTGCCATGAGATATTTGTAAAAACAGGATGGTTGCGATAGTCTTTGATAGCTTTAATCAGGTTCATATCTTTATTTTAAAATCAAACATATAGCATGCGTTTTTTTGTAACTTCGAAACAAGATCATTATAAGAGAGATAAATCACTCAACGGCGCAAGAGAGTATTTAAATCAATTAATCGCTGATGGCTATGATAATATCGTGATAGTGAATGGCTTTCCCAAATCAGGAAATTCATGGCTATGTCGCCTTCTTGCAAATTATCTGGATTGCAGCGTTAGCGGCTACTTAACAGATATGAGTGCAACTGAATTATCATCTGTGGACAGTGCAGATAATAAAAAACAAACAATATTAAAAGCGCATTTAACATGTGCGGATATAAAAAGCGTAGAATCAGAATTCAATGATACTGTAAAAATTATCAATATCATCAGAGACCCAAGAGATGTCTGTATTTCGGCCTCTGCTTACTTTTACCCGAACGTTTTTGCCAACTCAATTTTGAAAATGCCCTTACTCCTTTGGGTGGCTCTTCTAATCACCAGAAATAACTCTGGCAAGCATTTATGGAGCATTGCAGGCTGGAATGGCTTCTATAAAGATGTTGAGCATGGTTTTTGTGTCCGCTATGAGGATTTACTGAAAGAAAATCATGCGGTTCTCTCTGGCTTTTTAAAAAAACTGAACGGAGACTTTAACCAAAAAAAACTCGAAAAGTCGTTTCAGGATAATTCATTTAAAAAAATGGCAGAAAACAAAAAAGATGCATTTACCCAAAAACTCATGCGCAAAGGCATAAGCGGCAGCTATAAAAACGATATGCCTAAACTTGCACAGGATTATATTCTTAAAAAATGCACAAATTTGTGCCAAAAATTTGAATATTCTTAATCCTGTTTCGCGCGAACAAGATAAGTATCATTAATCTTCTCAAAATGCTGAAACCCTTTATCAAATAAATACTGCTTCAATGCATCTTCCTTGGGATAATCATTGGTTCCGTCAAAACACCTTGCATCATCAATGAGTAACACATGCTCTTTTGCCAAAGGATGCGCAGCAATATGATCGATCTCTTTGATAATCGGCGTATCAAGGTCGGCTTTGGATGTTTCGCCTGCAGAATAATGACCATCAAGCCAAAAAACAATCGGCGTTGTGATATCCTGAATAACATCGCCAAGAATTTCACCGCTATCTCCTTGAAAAAGCTTTACGGAGTGGTCTTTTTGAAAACGGCGCTTTGCATCTTCATGCAGCTTTTGATTAAGCTCGATTGAGTAGATTTCCGAACAATGTGGCTGCATTGCCGCAATCATATCACCTTTGAACGTGCCTGTTTCAACAAGCGTACGAATACCTGATTTCAGCAAAACTTTCTTTAAAAAATACTGCTTCACAGAATGCGGCTGCGGAATTGGGGAACCTTGTAATTTCCAAACGACATTGGCCGTAATTTGTTTAAGTGTTCGCATTATTCTTTCCTAATTCCTATGAATAGTTTTCCAAAAAATCATCATAAGCATATTTCAGCCCTTCCTTAATCTTATAAAAAGGCTTCCAGCCCATCTGCGTCAGCTTACTTGAATCCATTAATTTGCGCATGGTTCCATCGGGGCGGGAGGTGTCATTGCTGATATCACCATCAAAACCAACCACATCAGCAACCGTACTGGCAAAATCCTGAATGGATATCTCTTGCCCTGATCCAATATTGACCAACTGATCGCCTGAATAATTTTGCATCAAAAAAACACAAGCATCCGCGAGATCATCAACATACATAAATTCTCGTAGAGGCTTTCCCGTACCCCAAATTTCAACCTTATCCCGCCCTTCTGTCTTGGCTTCGTGGAAACGGCGAATAAAAGCCGCAGGGACATGGGAATTTTCAGGATGATAATTATCACCCGGCCCGAACAAATTTGTCGGCATCACACTAATAAAATCACAGCCATGCTGTTTTCTGTAGGCCTCGCAAAGCTTGATGCCTGCAATTTTTGCAACCGAATACCATTCATTGGTCGGCTCCAAAGGCCCCGTTAAGAGATATTCTTCTTTCATCGGCTGCGGTGCTTCTTTGGGGTAGATACAAGATGATCCTAGAAACACAAGCTTCTCAATGCCGACCTGATAGGCCGCGTGGATGATATTGCTTTCAATCATGAGGTTATTATAAATAAAATCAGCCGGATACGTGTTATTGGCATGAATGCCGCCAACCTTTGCCGCAGCGAGGAAAATGGCTTCGGGCTGATATTCACTAAGCCAGTCTTCCACTTCCTTCTGGCGCATAAGATCAAGCGTAGAACGATCAGCAGTTAAAATCTCACAATCCTCAGACTGCAACCGCCGAACCAAAGATGCGCCAACCATACCGTTATGGCCTGCCACCCATATTTTTTTACCTGTCAAAGAATACGACATATTATCCATATGACTTTTTGCGAATTGGATTATCTTCATGCTGGATAAGCTTAAGATCAGAATCCATCATATCCTTAACCAGTTCATCAAACGTAACCTTCGGTTCCCACCCAAGCTCTACTTTAGCTTTTGACGCATCACCAAGCAATAAATCAACTTCTGTCGGACGGAAATAGCGCGGATCAACGGCAATAACTGTTTTACCAGTTTTACCACTAACCCCAATTTCATCAACGCCTTCACCTTTCCATTCAATGTCATGACCAATATGCGAGAATGCGGCTTCCACGAATTTACGAACAGAATGTGTCTCGCCGGTTGCTAATACAAAATCATCCGGCTTATCGTGTTGAAGCATGCGCCACATCCCTTCGACATAATCACGCGCATGCCCCCAATCGCGTTTTGCATCCATATTGCCGAGATACAAACATTCCTGAAACCCGTGATGAATAGCGGCAACGGCTGTCGTAATTTTGCGAGTCACGAACGTTCCACCGCGTACCGGGCTTTCATGATTGAACAAAATTCCATTTGATCCAAAAATATTGTAAGCCTCACGATAATTAACCGTAATCCAATACGCATATAATTTCGCGGCTGCATAAGGGCTGCGTGGATAAAATGGGGTTGTCTCAGTTTGCGGCGTTTCCTGAACTTTTCCGTATAGCTCGGATGTGGAAGCCTGATAAAACCTCGTTTTTTCTTCCAATCCCAAAATCCGAATAGCTTCCAGAATTCTTAAAGTACCCAAAGCATCAGAATTTGCCGTATATTCCGGTGTTTCAAAACTCACCTGCACATGGCTTTGAGCGGCGAGATTATAAATCTCATCCGGCTGCGTTTCCTGAATGATGCGAATTAAATTCGTTGAATCCGTGACGTCGCCATAATGAAGCTTAAAACGGACATTCTGCTCATGCGGTCCTTGATATATATGGTCAATACGCTCTGTATTAAAAGAAGAGGCGCGACGTTTAATACCATGAACCATATACCCTTTATCAAGAAGAAGTTCTGCAAGATACACTCCATCTTGCCCGGTAATACCTGTAATCAGTGCTGTTTTCATTGTTTACTAACTGGCTGCTTTTGTTGTTGCATTAAGACGATTATAATCATCTTCGATGCGGATAATATCATCTTCTCCCAGATAGTCACCCGTTTGCACCTCAATTATTTCAAGTTGTTCATTTTGCTTGTTTTCAAGGCGATGAATAGCGCCGCATGGAAGATAGACAGATTCATTGGTCGCAACATCAAAAATCTCTTGATTGCGTGTTACAGTTGCCGTGCCTTTTACAACCACCCAATGTTCGCTGCGATGTTTGTGTTTTTGCAAAGATAATTTGCTCCCCGGATTAACAATCAGCTTTTTCACTTTAAAACCCGGCTTTTCATCCATAACCTCGTAAGAGCCCCATGGGCGCATAGTAAACGGATTTTCCGTGAGCTGCATTTGCTTTGAGCTTTTCATCTCACTAACAAGATGTTTAATCTCTTGCGAACGATCTTTGGGCGCAATAAAAACGGCATCTTTCATAGCGACAGCAACAATATTATCCAATCCCAGAACACCCAGAACAATATCATCTTCACTGCGCAAATAAGCATTATTCACATCATGTTCATAAATTGTACCTTGTTTGGCGTTATTGTTATGATCCTTATCAGAAATCTCCCACAAAGCCTCCCACTGCCCTAAATCGTTCCAGTTAAAATCCGTTGGAACAACAACGGCATGTTTGGTTTTTTCAGCAACCGCGTAATCAAATGATTCAGAGCGAACATGGGCAAAATTATCCGGGCATATGAGCGTATCGCCTAAATCTTCAATGCGCGCATCCCAGGCTTTGTGTGTCTGCTCCATAATATCGGGCGCATGGCTCTGTAATTCTGCAATAAAGCTTTTCGCCTTGCCCATAAAAATACCAGCATTCCAGAAAAAGCCCCCTTTTTGTAAATAGTCTTGCGCCCTCGCCTGATCCGGTTTTTCATGAAAAGCAGCAACCGCAAAGCCTTCTCCGATTTGCGAAGCTGCCTCAATATAGCCATATCCCGTATGCGGGAATGTTGGCTGTATACCAAATGTCACGATTTTATCTTCCGCCGCCAGCGCCACGCCCTTTTGAATATCACGATCAAAAGCAGCATAATCAGGAATAAAATGATCCGAAGGTAAAACTAAAATCACATCCTCAGAATCAACAGATAAAGCTGCAATCGCAATCGCTGCGGCTGTATTACGCGCCGCAGGCTCCATGATAATTGAAAGATCACTCTGTCCTGTATTCTCCAGCAATTTTCGAATCAAAAAACGATGCGTTTGCGCACAGATAATCACAGGGCTTGCATAAATATCAGGATCGCTACACCGCGCAATCGTCTCTTCGAGCAAACTTTTTTCAGACGTTAGCGGTATAAACTGTTTTGGCATATCGGCTCTGGATAAAGGCCAAAGCCTTGTCCCCTGCCCGCCTGACATGATTATCGGTATTATTTTCTTCTTCACTGTCACTTAAGCCTTTCATTCATACACAACTACCATATAGTTGACTCGTCTGTTACGAAACACAACATTTTAAAGCACATGCAAAAGAAAAGATTCATCATTACAGAATTTATATTGCTGTGCATCTGCCTGCCGACCATCATCATTGTTTTTAAACTCGCGCCTTATATGTTTGCATTTTTATGGGGCGCGGCGGGCTATTGTTTCTTAATCCTAAAGCTCAATTTTGCGGAGCATTTAAAACAAATTTGGAAATGGGACGCCGTCACTTGGGAGGCCATAAAGCCTATCTTGATACGCTGGGTTTTTGCAAGCATCGGCATGCTTGGTTTCATTTACTTTTATGACCCGGATAAAATGTTTGGCATGTTTGAGCGTGCGCCAATGTTCATTCCATTCCTGCTCATCATGTATCCATTGCTTTCCGCACTCCCACAGGAATTTATCTTTTGCTCGTTTTTCTTTAAGCGTTATAAGACGTTATTTAAAACTGAAAAAAATATGATTATTGCCAGTGCCATTGTTTTTGCTTATGCGCATGTTTTGTTCATAAACTGGGTCGCACCGTTTTTAAGCCTAATCGCAGGGGTGATATTTGCCACCACCTACGCCAAATCGAAATCTCTGGCGCTTGTGACGATTGAGCATGGTCTTTATGGCAATGTCTTGTTTCTTGTTGGATTAGGCTGGTATTTTTACGGCGGCGCCGTTGGGCAGTAAAATATACTCACCCTTATAACGTGAGCCAAAACTAATCAAATGTTGGTGGCGGGCCTATCCTTGTTACTTTATACTCTAATTCTGCTCTTGCCTTCCAATCGTGATTATCCTGATCGTGATCATGACCCTCATGCGATTGATCAGTAACAGCCGGGTTAGCAGAATTTGCGTTTTCTTGAATCGCTTCCGCATTGTCTTGAATTGCCCGAGCATTTTCGAAGCTAGCATTTTGTGCCTGGATAGCAGTCTTCTCAATGAAATCAAGCCTTTCCTTCTCTTTTGAAGCGGTGACAACACGATGGAGTGAACCAGCTACTGCAGTAAGGGCACCGCCAGCAACCGCACATCCAAAAGCTCTCCTACTCATCCCTTCATGGACATTCTTACCCTTAGGCTGTTCATCTACATTTTTGCTATTAGTATTATTTTTTTCAGTCATTGTATTTCCTCCACGATTGAGGAACATATACAAAAGTATTCAATAATCAAGAAAAAATATGAAGTAAAAAACGGCGATTTGCAGATCTGTCCGATTTTAAATGGAATGATTTTAAAGCTAATTCATACCTATTGTTTTTATATGACCCGTCATCCCAGTCGCACGTTGCTCTGCTTCAGCATTTGCATTCCAATCATATGGTTCGTTATGAACAGGTTTTTGAAATTCAGTTTTTAATTCAACGCTCTGAGCCACCGCGTTTGGTACAACGACAGAACCGGCATTAACAACGTCTTGTTTCAATTTATTTAATGCAACTTGTGTCATTAATGTATCACCAGAGATTGCAACAGTGATACTAAAAGCACTTAAAGCAGCCGCACAAAAGTCTTTTTTAGTAATCTTTCCCATTGGACTACACCTCTACTGCGATATCAGAATACTGTAACTTTCTAATTACCGCATGCTGAACATTGAGCTGTTTTAGCCCATGGGTTTTAGCCGCAAAGAGATTGCGCTTTTTATTTCGCTTGTTTTTATTCACCGCTCTGTATTAACTCCACATTTGAAACTTCGAATATAATAAACACAAAAAAATTCAAGTAATCAAGCAAAAAAACTGTTTCGTAATATTTTTTTGATTGCGCTATTACAGAAGCTGTAAACGCATATTTTTCAAGGAGCGTGTCAATTATTTTTTACAAGGTTAATCCATATTCGACGGACCTGATAACGGATTACCTGCTTCAGCTGCAGCCTCATTTGCATTAGCTGCAGCCTCATTTGCATTAGCTGCAGCCTCATTGGCTTTTTCTGTAGCCTCATTTGCTCTAGCTATAGCAGCCTCAAGCTCTTCTCGTAGAGATCTTGTAGGTTCTTTGTCAGAAGGTTCTTTAGATGCATTTTTTGCTGAGGATTTAAGTGCATCATTAATTCCATCAGCTGCCATAAAAATCCCCATCAGACTCAAAGTGACAGCAGGGTACTTCACAAAGAGCTCTCTCCTGGTCCAACCTTCCTCACTATTGGGTTTAGTAGTTTTACCCGCAGGTTTATTTTCATCTGTCATTTTACTTTACTCCAGTATTTCAAAAAATGTTTTCGCAAAATGCACAAACCTATTTTAGTAATCAAGCAAAAAATAAAAAATACTTGCATAATGATGACAAAAATAGGATTTAGACACTTATGCTTGAAGAAAATGTAATCATCGCGTTTGGCGTCTGTATCGCCGCCGCTGCCGCTACAATGATCGGCGCGCTGACAATATTCAGTGCACAAAAAGAGAATACGCGCTTATTGGCCTTTGGCCTGGCTTTTGCTGGCGGAGCGATGATTTATATCTCTCTGGTCGAGATATTCTGGAAGTCCTACAGCGATTTTTCCGCTATCTTTGGCGATAAACAAGCCTATAGCTATGCAACCCTCGCCTTCTTCGCCGGGATATTTCTCATCGCATTAATTGACCGCCTGATCCCCAATCCTCACAATGCCCTCACCGCAGAAGGACAGGATAAAAACGCACTTAAGCGTGTCGGCATCATGGCCGCACTTGCCATCACCGCGCATAACTTCCCGGAAGGCGCGGCAACGTTTTTTGCTACTTTGGAAGACCCTGCCGTTGGAACGTCTTTGGCCTTTGCCATTGCGGTTCATAATATTCCAGAAGGAGTCTCTATCGCCATTCCCGTTTACTACGCGACAGGGTGCAAAAAGAAAACAATTGCTGCTTGCGCATTATCCGCACTCGCGGAGCCAATGGGGGCAGTCATCGGCTATCTGATTTTAGCACCTTTCCTAAGTCCCTTTGTATTTGCCTGTGTCTTTGGCGTTATCGCAGGGACGATGGTCTTCCTTGCTATGGATGAGCTACTTCCAACAGCCAAACGATATTCCACCGGGCATGACGCCGTTTACGGCATGGTCATAGGTATGGCGTGCATTGCGCTCAGCCTTATACTGTTTCGATAATTTTTAGACTACTTTTTGATTGACAAAAGGATTCGATAAAGCGTATAAAACGCCTTCAATATTTAAGGATAAAGAAAATGTTTGCAGTTATTCGTACAGGCGGTAAGCAATATCGCGTTCAAAAAGACGATAAAATTGAAATTGAAAAGCTTGACGTTAAAGAAGGCGATAAAGTCGATTTTGACGAGGTTCTCTTTGTAGATGGCAAAATTGGCGAGCCTGTTGTTAAAGGCGCAAAGGTTGCGGCAACAGTGATTGCGCAAAAACGCGCGCCTAAAATTACAATTTTCAAGAAAAAGCGTCGTCAGAATTATCGTCGTAAAAAAGGACACCGTCAGCCTTTGACACTCGTTCAGATTACAGACATCAAGGCTGCGTAAACGCACATAATTAACGAAAAGGATTTAAGCAATGGCACATAAAAAAGCAGGTGGTAGTTCCAAAAACGGTCGCGATTCAGCAGGTCGCCGCTTAGGTGTTAAAAAATCTGGCGGACAAGAAGTTCTAGCTGGCAACATCATCATCCGCCAGCGCGGAACAAAATACCGCCCCGGCAAGAATGTTGGCCTTGGCAAGGATCACACAATCTTCGCGCTTTTGGATGGGCATGTATTTTTCCAAAAGAAAGACGGCGGACAGCCAGTTGTGAACGTTATTCCAGCAAATGACGGGCAGGCACAAGCAGCCGAGTAATGGAATTTTAGAATAACGGAATGTTGGAATGTGGTTTTCACTACTCCAATTTTCTAACTCTTCCAAAATTCTAACATTCCAGATATGAAATTTCTAGATCAGGCAAAAATATATCTAAAATCCGGCAGTGGCGGCTCTGGCTGCATGAGCTTTCGCCGTGAAAAATATGTAGAATTTGGCGGCCCCGATGGCGGCAATGGCGGTAAAGGCGGCGATATTATCTTTGAATGTGTCGATACGCTCAACACATTAATTGATTTCCGCTACCAACAGCATTTCAAAGCCAAAAACGGCGAAAACGGCAAAGGCGATAACCGCACCGGTGCAGGCGGCGATGATTGCATCATCAAAGTGCCTGCTGGAACACAAATCCTTGACGAAGATAACGAGACAATCCTTGCAGACTTCACCCAGTCCGGTGAACGCAAAACCTTTTTAAAAGGCGGCGATGGCGGTTTTGGCAATGCCAAATATAAAAGCTCCACTAACCAGGCTCCCCGTAAAACCACACCGGGATGGCCGGGTACGGAAATGGCAGTATGGCTTCGTTTAAAGCTCATCGCCGATGCAGGACTTGTCGGCTTGCCCAATGCTGGTAAATCCACATTTTTAGCCGCTTGCTCCAACGCAAAACCCAAAATCGCAGATTACCCCTTCACAACTTTGCACCCCAATTTAGGCGTTGTTAAAGCAGGAGAATATGATTTTGTTTTGGCTGATATTCCCGGCCTCATCGAAGGTGCATCACAGGGGCAAGGGCTAGGTGATCGCTTCCTTGGACATATTGAAAGAACCAATGTCCTTCTGCATCTTATTGATATCACACAAGATGATATCACCGCTGCATATCACACCATCCGAACAGAGTTGGAAGAATATGGCTGCGGCCTAAAAGGCAAAGAGGAGATCATCGCGCTTAATAAATGTGATGCTCTCGGAGAAGAGCTATCCCGGGAACGCGCAGATACACTTTCAAACAATATCGGCAAAGACGTACACATGATTTCCGCTGTCGCGGGTCATAATGTCGATAAGATCCTCTATACGCTGGGGCAAAAAATTTCTATGATGAAAAAGAAAGATGATTCTCAAGAGGAAAGTGCATTTTCGCCCTTAAACCATGAATAGCTGCGATATTATCCAACAATCACAAACAATCGTCCTTAAAATCGGTTCAGCCGTTTTAACAGACGCAAAAACGGGTCAGGTTAATCAAAAATGGCTCGAATGCTTTGTCGATGATGTCCGACTTTTGAGAGATCAGGGAAAAAATATAGTCGTCGTTTCATCCGGTGCAGTTGCATTAGGACGCAATGATATTGGCATCTCAAACGATCAAAGGCCAACCGAAATTTCGTTGGAACTAAAGCAGGCCGCCGCTGCTGTTGGGCAGTTCTACCTCTTTAATGCGTATTTCGAAGAGTTTAAAAAAGATGATATGAAGGCCGCGCAAATCCTGTTAACCATGTCAGAAACCGAAGATTGGCGCATGCATATCAATGCACGGGAAACACTCACCACCCTTCTTGACCGCTCTATTATCCCAATTATTAACGAAAATGACACGATCTCTACGGGGGAAATTCGTTTCGGCGATAATGATAAGCTCGCTGTACGTGTTGCACAGATGGTTGAGGCCGACTGCGTTATTTTACTCTCAACAACAGATGGCCTCTACCGCGCCAACCCGGAGACAGACCCGGACGCACCCTTCATTCCTGTCGTCAAAACAATAACAGAAAATCATCTCGCCATTGCGGGAGACGCAGTCGCAGGCCTCAGCACAGGCGGCATGAAAACAAAAATCGAAGCCGCCATTTCCGCAACGCGCGCAGGGATTCACTTAATTATCACCAATGGTAAGGAAGAACACGCATTAGAGCGTCTTATGTCCGATAAAGATAAGAAAAACACGCTCTTTACCGCAGAAAATAATAAATCCAATGCACGAAAGACCTGGATTCAATCGCATCTGAACCCCCAGGGTAGTGTTTCCATCGATGAAGGGGCGGAAAAAGCGCTTGATGAAGGCAACAGCCTTCTGCCCATCGGTGTCACGCAAATTGACGGTGAGTTTGATCGGGGCGATGTGATTTTGATTAAAAACAGATATGAAGATACAATTGGTATCGGCATTAGCGCCTTCCCATCGAGTGAAATCTTTTTAATCATTGGCCGCCGCAGCGAGGACATACCTGCAATATTAGGATATGCAGGCCGCATAGAGGTCATCCACCGCAACGACCTTGTTCTGTATGATGACCCTCTACAGGCTATTCAGAATGCAGAGGGCTAGAAGGAAAAAAAATTAATATGCGAACAGACACACCCAAAACAATTTATCTCAAAGACTACAAGCCCTACCCGTTTAAAGTGCATAGCCTTGATCTGCTCTTTGATATTCAGGACGGTTACACAATTGTCACTGCAACCAGCACGTTTGAGCGTATAAACCCGGCAGCAAAAGATATTTTCCTTAATGGTGAGGATATGGAGCTATTGGGCATCCAGATTGATGGCGTTGAAATCAGTGATTACAGCCTCACTAATACGGCTTTACGAATTCCTACCCCATCCGATGCATTTACATTGCAAATCACAACGAAAATTGAACCGGAAAAAAATACTCGCCTTGAGGGGCTGTATATGTCCGGCGGGAATTATTGTACGCAATGCGAAGCCGAAGGCTTTCGCCGCATTACCTATTATCCCGACCGCCCGGATGTTTTAACGGTGTTTACCGTTCGCATCGAGGCTGATAAAAAATTCCCCGTCTTGCTTTCGAACGGTAATTTAATTGAAAAAGGCATTTTAGAAGATACGTCATTGCGAGCGATACAATCGCGAAGCAATCTTAAAAGCAATCTACCTCATAAAGAGACGATTGCTTCGTCAGCTTCGCCTCCTCGCAATGACAGTCAAAAAAGACATTACGCCGTCTATCATGATCCATTCCCAAAGCCTTGCTATCTTTTTGCCCTTGTCGCGGGTGACCTCACCCATATTCATGACCGCTTCACAACGAAATCCGGCAAAGATGTTGATCTTTATATCTATGTACGTCCGGGTGATGAAGATCAATGCACGCATGCCATGGAATCCTTGAAAAAATCCATGAAATGGGATGAAGATGTTTACGGGCTTGAATATGAGCTAGACATGTTCAACATCGTCGCCGTGAGCGACTTTAACATGGGTGCCATGGAAAATACTTCGCTCAATATCTTTAACACGGCACTCGTTCTTGCGGCGCAGGAAACAGCAACCGACAGTGATTTTATGCGCGTTGAAAGCGTTATTGCGCATGAATATTTCCACAATTGGAGTGGCAATCGCGTGACCTGCCGTGACTGGTTTCAACTTTCCTTAAAAGAAGGGCTGACAGTCTTCCGTGATCAGGAGTTCTCAGCCGATTTAAACTCAAGAGACGTACAGCGCATAGATGATGTAATGCTTTTGCGCCGCCTTCAATTCCCCGAAGATGCAGGGCCGCTGGCGCATCCGATCCGCCCGGATAATTATATCGAAATCAATAATTTCTACACCATGACCGTGTATGAAAAAGGTGCGGAAGTCATCCGTATGATCCGCACCATTGTCGGCGCGGAAAACTACCGCAAGGGGACAGACCTCTATTTCTCGCGTCATGACGGACAGGCCGTAACCTGTGATGATTGGGTTAAAGCCATTGAAGATGCTAGCGGCATTGATTTAACGCAATTCAAGCTATGGTACTCTCAGGCCGGAACACCAGAGGTTTCATTCAAGGGTCATTACGATGAAAATGCAAAATCATATACGGTTCAAATGACCCAAACAACCCCGCCGACACCGGGGCAAGATGATAAAAAGCCTCTGCATATACCTGTTTCTATTGGGTTATTGAGCTCAGATGGCGCGGACATGATTGATGCACAATTGTTGCACCTGACCCAAAAAGAACAGGCATTTGTGATAGAAGGCGTTGACGAGCCCCCTATCCCCTCCATATTACGTAACTTTTCTGCACCTGTGACGCTCACGAGCGATTTGTCAAATGCAGATCTGACTTTCCTGATGCTCCACGATAGTGACGGCTTTAATGCATGGGAATCCGGGCAGCAGCTCTATTTGCGGATGCTGGTGCATATGATCAATGAGGATAGCAAAGACGTCTGCCCAAAATTCATGGAATCCTTAGGTATTTTGATTGAAAAAGGATTTGATGATCAAACAGATAAAGCACTCCTCGCGCGAACACTATCCCTGCCGAGCATTGCTTTCATTGGTCAAAAATTTGAAGCCATTGATCCGGATGCCATCCACAAAGCAAGACAGGCTTTTTTAGCGACAATAAAACGTACACATCGCAAATCACTCGATAAGCTCTATAAATCACTTACCCCTGAAGGTGGGTTTGCAATCACGCCGGAGGCAATGGGACAGCGCGCATTGCGTAATACTGTGATTGGCATTTTGACCGCCACAAATGGAACAGGTTGTGCAAAACTCGCCAAGACGCACTATGATGACGCACATAACATGACAGACCGCGTAGCAGCACTCTCACGTCTTGCTGATAACCCCAATGAACAGCGCGATGAAGCTTTTGATGCTTTTTATCAGCGTTTTAAAGACTATCCGCTTGTCATTGATAAATATTTCTCATTGCAAGCAGGCGCTTCTAATAAAAACATTATAGACAGCTTAAATAAGCTTAAAGAACATCCTGATTTTAATATTAAAAACCCAAATCGCATTCGCTCGCTTTATGCTGCATTCGCAATGAATAACCCGGTCGCTTTCCATGCCAGAGACGGCTCAGGCTATGATTTTTTGACCGATGCAATCATTGAATTAAACATCATTAACCCGCAAGTCGCCGCACGTCTGCTGACCCCTTTGCGGGAATGGAAGCGCTACACACCTGATCGTCAGGAAAAGATGCAAGCGTCGCTTGAGCGTATTTTGGAAACAGAAAACCTTTCACCCGATGTCTTTGAAATCGCCAGCAAATCACTCAAAGGCTGATCAGTGCCAGACTTTGAATTAGAAAATACGCATAAAGGAGCCGTTTGCGGCATTGACGAAGTAGGACGCGGCCCCCTCGCCGGTCCCGTGGTGGCAGCTTGCGTTCATATCCCATATAAGACACGTACACTGCCCTTTATTACAGAACTCAAAGACAGCAAAAAAATATCAAAACCAAAATTAGAAATTTTATACGAACACATCACGCAAAACTGCACATTCTCTATCGCGGAAATTTCAGTAGAAGAAATCGATAAGATTAATATCCTTCAGGCCTCGCTCAAAGCCATGACAACCGCATGTAGAAACATGGAGATGCTACCTTCATTTGCGCTTGTAGATGGCAATCAAACACCCGACCTGCCCTGCCCTGCGAAAGCAATTATCAAGGGCGATAGCAAGTCATATTCCATTGCCGCAGCCTCTATTATAGCAAAAGTCACCAGAGACCGAATGATGAAAAAGCTGCATGAAAACTTTCCCTATTATGGCTGGGACACCAATGCCGGATACGGTTCAAAAGCACATCTTGATGGTATTAACCAACATGGCATAACGGAACATCACCGAAAATCCTACGCACCGATAAAAAATTTTATTGCGCATGGCTCGACTCTCAAAATCACAGAATCTGCGGCTTAGAGAGTCTTAAGAGTCTCTCACAGAGTCCTGAATCTATTACATGAATCATATTTCATCTTGACCTCGGAATCACTTTGACTCACTATATCGCTCATTCAAGTTTAGGAGATTTTATGTCGAAAGTTAGGTCAGAGTTGCCGCTAGATTCAATCATTATTGGCGATTGTGTGAAATACATGAAAAAACTGCCAAAACAATCGATTGACCTGATTTTCGCTGATCCCCCTTACAACCTTCAACTTGGTGGTGATTTGCACCGTCCCAATAATTCAAAAGTCGATGCCGTTGATAATGACTGGGATCAATATGAGTCCTTGCGACATTATGATGAATTCACACGCGAATGGCTCTCCGCAGCGCGTGATCTGTTAAAACCCGATGGCGCTATATGGGTCATTGGCAGCTATCATAATATTTTCCGCCTTGGCTATATCCTGCAAGATCTTGGTTTCTGGATTTTGAATGATGTTATCTGGCGCAAAACAAATCCTATGCCTAATTTTCGCGGACGACGCTTTACCAACGCGCATGAAACCATGATTTGGGCAGGAAAATCAAAGGCTTCTAAATATACTTTCAACTATGATATCATGAAATCATTGAATGAAGATTTACAAATGCGCAGTGACTGGACGCTCCCCCTTTGCACCGGTGCAGAACGCCTCAAAGGTGCGGATGGAAAAAAGGCACACCCCACCCAAAAGCCAGAAAGCTTGCTCTTTCGAGTTTTAAGCGCCTCTACCAAACAAAATGATGTGGTGCTTGACCCTTTCTTTGGAACCGGAACAACCGGCGCAGTCGCAAAGAAAATGCAGCGCCATTATATTGGACTGGAACGCGATAAGACTTACGCAGCCTTCGCAAAAGAACGCATTAAAAATATAAACCCGTTTGAAGATAACGTCCTTAAAACCATCCAAAAACGTGAAAAACCGCGCGTTCCTTTTGGAAACCTCATTGAGCAGGGCATGCTAAAGCCGGGTACAATTCTTCAGGATGCCAAAAAACGTTATAAAGCCAAAGTCAGCGCAGATGGAAGTATTATTGCCATGAATCAAGTAAACCCTTTGCGCGGTTCTATCCATAAAGTTGGCGCACAGCTTCAGGATGCACCTTCTTGTAATGGATGGACATATTGGCATTACGAAGAAGAAGGACAGGCTTTGCCAATCGACGCATTACGAGAGCGCATTTGGAAAAACCTGGATTCTGATTGACTTAACCACGGTTATTTCGTTTTTTGCGCCTGTAATCTTCAGAAAATAATAGATTTTTAAGGGTTCTGTCCTCATATATTTCAATGCGCTCTAAAATACCCAGCGCATTAGCGTTTTTGTAAGCACTCTTATTTTGGGTGATATCACCACTGAAAGCAAATATCTTTACCTTTGCAACAAGAATAACTTCTCTCGCTTTTAAAAAGTTCTCTCGTGTTTTTTGCGAATCGAGAAAAGTATTGTAAGCTTTCATTTTTCGATGAATAACTTCTTTTGCTATGTCTGAATCCACTTCAAAAAAATCAAAAATAATTGGACGCGTTAATTCCAGAGCTATCGATTTTGGGTATCCGGGAATTGAATATTTATCTCCACAAACATTCGCATAAACTTTATCACTTGTAATCTCTAAACGCTTGGCTCCCTTCAATGCGTGTTCTGAAGCAACAGAGAAACCACCTTTTTGAAAGTCATAATCACCAAGAGAAATTGGTTGCATAAATGCATAATGGTTGGGAAACTTTTTGATATTTGTTTGTATAAAATTTCTGGTAGATTGTCTTATGCTGCCCCATTCAAATTCATTATGAAGGTATTCATTATATAAATCACACTCTGTTATTTTCATAAAGTTATCGATTGCAGTATCATCCTCTATTTCAAGCTTTGAAAAGCGCCAATAAGTTTTTGCAAAATTCTTGTAAGTGGGCTCGAAGTACTTCTTCTCTTTTCTATCTGCTTTATCCGCCAAAGCGTATTGAGAAAAGCTTAGGAATATTACAGCACTGACAAATATGAGTATTTTTTTCATGAAACCTCTAAAATTCATTATATTTCGTTAATTTATAATATCATAAATTTTACGAATGGTTTCTTAAAAACCGTTGGTAATTTATTTTTTATCTTCTCCGGGTTGCGCCAACAATAACCCTCACCAAAATCTAAATAGTTGTTTTTATTGTATACTTTTAAACTTAACGTTAAATCAAAATGCGTAAAAACATGGTTAATATGTGTTTGTGTATCCTGTAATAGAGCCCCATCAATAAACTCTGGCCTTTTGCATTTGCTAATTTTGCCTTCCCAAGATGAAGTCGGCAGAGCAATCATCCCGGCCAAAAGCCCTTTTTCCGGGCGTTTATGAAACAAAACCTCACCTTTTTCATTGGTAATCCAGTAAACTTCGCCATATCTATGTGGACGGTTTTTCGCCTTAATCTTAACAGGCAAATCTTCCTGCACACCTTTTGACCGCGCCAAACACCCTTCATCTAAAGGGCACGACATACATTGAGGATTCCTGGGCGTACAAATCGACGAACCTATATCCATCAGACCTTGCGCGAAATCACCGGGTCGCTCTCTAAAACCTTCAAAAAACGCAGATGTATGCTCTCTAAAAACAGGTTTTGCCTTGGGAAGTGCATCTTCGATACAAAAAAAACGCGCCATAATACGCTCAATATTCCCATCCATAACCGTTGATGGCTCATTAAAGGCAATCGCAGCAATCGCAGCGCTCGTATAATCCCCAATTCCGGGAAGCTTTTTAAGAGAGTCCTGCGTTTTCGGAAAATCTCCATTCATATCATTGGCAACAATCTTAGCGCATTTATGCAGATTGCGTGCACGCGCATAATATCCCAACCCTGCCCATGCAGCCATAACATCCTCATTATCTGCATCAGCCAAATCCTGAACAGTTGGCCATGTGGATAAAAATTTATTATAGTAAGGGATAACAGCTTGCACGGTTGTTTGCTGGCACATAATTTCGGATAACCAGACATGGTAAGGGTTTGCAACGTCCCCGCCCTTATACCGCCATGGCAAGTCTCGGCCATGCGCGTCATACCATTTGAGGACTTGTCCACGATATTTCTTAATATCTAAATCACTAAACTTGTTCTGCTTATTCTCGACTGTCACTATCAAAGTCCAATTTTATCCCAATTTCATCAAGGACACAAAAGTAAATGCGCCCATTATCAGAATCCACCGCCCGTGTTGCAGGAAAATGCTTTGAGCGTAAATATATCGCATTAGGACGCATTGTTAAGCATTGGCCTGAGATTGTGGGTCAAAAACTCGCGGATAAGGCAACGCCAGTCAAAATAAATTACCGCAAAGCTAAAAAGGGTCAGCCGCAACAAAGCAGCCTTGATATCGCGGTTGATTCATCCAATGCAACCATGCTTCATTACCGCAAAGACCTGATCCTTGAGAAGATCAATCAGCTCTTTGGTGAAGACTGGATTACTGCTATTCGGTTTGTCCATATTCCGGCCAATCAATCGCAAAAAACAAAAAAGAAAAACAGCCTCCCCTTAACACAATCTGAAAAAAAGCTTTTATCCGACAGCGTTTCGCGTATAACAGACCCGGATATTCAAAATCGGTTACTCTCCCTCGGAGCTGCAATCGTTTCTGATAGTAAATCGTAAAAAGGTTTTAAAAGGACAAAATGTCATGAAGGTTAACGCTATTGATTTGAGATCTGGCAATGTCATCGAATATAACGGTGCGCTTAAAGTCGTCGTTAAAAACGATATCTCACAACCGGGCAAAGGCGCCGCTGTTGCACAAGTCGAAATGCGCGATTTAAAAACAGGCAATAAAGACAATGTCCGTTTCCGTACGCAAGAATCCGTTGAACGTGTACGCCTTGAGCAAACCGATTACCAATATCTTTATGAAGATGGAGAAGGCTACAACTTCATGCATCCTGAAAATTTCGAGCAAATCACAATTTCTGGTGAACTTATCGGTGATCCGGCTGTTTATCTGCAAGAAGGCATGATCTGTGAAATTGAAACCTATGAGGGTGAGCCCCTGGCTGTACGCCTTCCCAAGACAGTCACCATGGAGGTTGTAGAAGCTGAGCCCGTTGTAAAAGGGCAAACCGCAACAACCTCCTATAAACCGGGACAGCTTGAAAATGGCGCTAAAGTCATGGTTCCGCCTTATATTGATGTCGGAACGCGGGTTGTTGTCAAAACAGAAGATGGATCTTTTGTAGAAAGAGCAAAAGATTAAGCGCCCTCAAACGCGAAGCAACGAAAAAACGAAGATGTCAGTACTCCAAAAATATTCAAACCTGCCTAATGATATCGACCTCTTATCAAAAGAAGCCGTTGAAAAAATGCATCCTGTTTACGATGCGCAGATTTACTCTTACTTGAAATCAACAAATGCGCCTCTAGGTTTTCTTGTTAACTTTAATGTCAAACTGATAAAGGATGGAATTAAACGTTTTGTACCAAAGCAATCTTCGTAGCTTTGTTTCTTCGCGTTTAATAAAATAATATGGCTATTCAATCCCCAGATTTAAACATCATGATTAAAGCAGCGGAAAAAGCTGCACGTTCTCTTATCCGAGACTTTGGAGAGGTCGAACAATTACAGGTCTCACAAAAAGGCCCCGGTGATTTTGTCAGCGCAGCAGACAGACGCGCAGAAGAAATCATTTACGAAGAACTCTCGCAGGCACGTCCAAATTACGGCTTCCTGATGGAAGAAAGCGGTGCCAAAAATGAAAAAGCAGAAAGAAGATTTATTGTAGATCCGCTGGATGGTACAACAAATTTCCTCCATGGTATTCCGCATTGGGCCATTTCCATTGCGCTTGAAGATAAAATCAAAAACGAAGTTATTGTCGGCCTTGTCTATGATCCTGTGAAAGACGAAATGTTTACCGCAGAAAAAGGACAAGGTGCCTTTATGCGCCGAAAACGCCTGCGTGTTTCCGGTCGCCGTGATCTGATGATGTCAACCATTGCTTGCGGTGCGCCGCGCCGTGCCGCTGGAAAAAGAGAACAATTTGTCAAAGAATATGATGCTGTGCTGAATATTGCACCTGGCATTCGCCGCTTTGGCGCTGCGGCGCTTGATTTATCATACGTCGCGGCAGGACGTTTCGAAGCTTTTTGGGAACGTGATTTAAAACCATGGGATATCGCTGCCGGCACACTCATTGTCAAAGAAGCAGGTGGCTTTGCCAAAGATATTGAAACAGAAAACAAAAATCCGATTGAAACAGGCTGCGTCTTAGCCGCCAATGGCGATATATATCCACAGCTTAAAAAGGTCCTCAAAAGCGTTTAACGCAAGCATTTTGTATATATACCATTCATCCCCAATATTGGTTTTGTTAAAGATCGAAATAATTGACAAATCTCTCATAAAAATGTGAGTGTATTGCTATTACTGAGCTTTACAGAAGGGATTTATCGACTATGGCTGATAAGGATACAAAATTATTTGCTGGTGCTTTTGTTGCATTTATAATAGTGGCTGGCATTGTATTTTTTGCAACCAACGATAAATCTTCTGCAGAAAATAACCAATCGGAAGCAACTCCAATGATATCGGCAAG
>CAWUJS010000020.1:0-27265 GCA_963922705.1 uncultured Alphaproteobacteria bacterium
CAGATATTCAAGCCAATGCAGGAAGGCACACAGAAAAGCCTTTCATGGATCATGGTGCGCATCTTGGTGGTTATGTTATCACGGAAAATGCACAAAGCCACCAAGCCTTGAGCGGTTTTACATTCGAAGTTCAGATAATTGATCCACAAACTAAAGCGGTAAGCGGCACTGATGATATTGGTATAGCAAACAAGGAAGGCAGTTTGATTTTAAATTTTTATGAAGTTGAAGACAGCCACCTCATCGCCGCTGTTTCACAACGTGAAAACTTTAAAGATGGGGAGCTTACAGATGGGCATGTTTTCGTAGATTACATAACACGCGAAGAGTTCGAACAAAACTTCAAAGCGACATTTGACGAATTCCAAGCCGGTCCCGGCTTTGTTGATAAAATCGAGCCTGAAGCACCGGCAGAACCACCAAACGCCCATAAACAATATGACAATATTAGGGTTTTGGAAGCCGCCCCATCCTTCGGCTCATCAAATTAACAGCCGACTCAAAGCTACACAAAGCAACAGAATCAAGCTTTAATACGGCGCATGAAAAATAGCGCCGCCATATTTCTTTCTCTCATCTGTTTGTGCGTAACCGCTTGCCAAACAACAAGCACGCAGCAGCAGCCTTTGCCGATATCCGAGCGCCTCATTGGCGTAAAAGGCATACGGCTTTCCGGTGTTCGCAATGATATGATGGCGCAGAATCTGGAGCTTGGCGCGCCCGTCTTTATCCGCATTTTTAAAGAGGAAAAAACCCTCGAAACATGGGTCAAAGACAACGAAACAAATGAATATGTTCCCTTTAAAGACTATGCCATTTGCAAATATTCCGGCGCGCTTGGCCCCAAACTGCGCGAAGGCGATAAACAAGCCCCCGAAGGATTTTACGAAGTCGGAGCGGATCAAATGAACCCGTGGAGTGAATTCCACCTTTCGTTCAATCTTGGCTTCCCCAACGCCTATGACCGCGCCCACCGGCGCACCGGCTCGCATTTGATGGTGCATGGCGGGTGCGAATCAACGGGGTGCTATGCAATTACCGATGAATCGATGGAGGATGTTTATCTTTTGACAGAAGCCGCCATAGCAAACGGTCATAACGTGCCTGTCCATATCTTCCCTTTCCGCATGACAGCGGAAAACATGGCACGCCATTCCGGCAGCGGGTGGATCTTTTTCTGGGAGAATTTAAAGCAGGGATATGATGCGTTTGAAGCGACAAAAATCCCGCCGAGAACTGGACATCAGGATTATAAATATGTATTTAATGACGATCACAGATTATGGATGACAGATGATAGAAAGCTTTCGAGACTTGGACGTTTATAAAAAAGCGTTTTTGCTTTCTGTAAGTATACATAGAACATCCAGATCATTTCCAAAAGAAGAGCAGTTCGGTCTTACCAATCAAATCAGGCGTTCAAGCAAATCAATTTGTGCCAATCTTGCAGAAGGTTTTGGAAAGCAACGATTCTCAAAAGCAGAATTTAAGCGTTTTATTGCTATTGCACAGGGGTCTGCGCATGAAGTTCTTGTTTGGATTGATTATTGCAAGGAATTTGAATATGTAGATAAAACCGTTTACGAAGAATGGGCTAACCAAACAAACAGCATTATTAGAATGCTCAATGGACTTTATAACAAGGTTTAAAATGCTACACTTTCTCTCATCCCTCATCCATCATCTATCCTCTACCAAGGAGGCAAAGCCGACATGATCCCCCGCTATTCCCGTCCTGAAATGGCATCTATATTCGAACAGGAAAATAAGTTCCGCATCTGGCTGGAGGTTGAAACGCTTGCGCTGGAAAAAATGGCAGAGATGGGCACTGTGCCCGAAAGTGCCGCACGCGCTTTGCGTGAAAAAGGGAATTTCGACATTGACCGGATCAATGAAATCGAAGCCGAAATCCATCATGATGTGATTGCATTTTTAACATCCGTTGCTGAATTTGTCGGCGAAGACTCACGTTATGTCCATCAAGGCATGACGAGCAGCGATGTGATTGATACAAGCTTTGCTGTGATGCTCACGCAGGCCGCTGAGATAATTATCGCTGATCTTGATAAACTGCTCGCGGCGCTTAAAAAACAAGCCCTTGCCCATAAAGAGACGCTTTGTATCGGGCGCTCGCATGGTATTCATGGTGAGCCGACAACATTCGGCCTAAAAATGGCGGGGCATTATGCGGCTTTTGCGCGCGCCAAAAAGCGCATGATCGCAGCAAAGGAAGAGGTGAGCACGATCACCATTTCCGGTGCTGTCGGCACTTATGCCACGGCTGATCCGGCGATTGAGGCGCATGTTGCCGAAAAGCTTGGCCTCAAGCCGGAAACCGTTGCCACGCAGGTTATCCCGCGTGACCGCCATGCAATGTTCTTTGCCACGCTCGGCGTGATTGCAAGTTCGATTGAAAATCTGGCAGTTGAGATTCGCCACTTGCAACGCACCGAAGTCCGCGAGGCCGAAGAATATTTTGATAAAAAGCAAAAAGGCTCCAGCGCGATGCCGCATAAACGCAATCCAATCGGCACGGAAAACATGACGGGACAGGCGCGGATTATCCGCAGCGCCGTTATTCCTGCGCTTGAAAATGTTGCCCTCTGGCATGAGCGGGATATCTCGCATTCTTCGGTTGAGCGCACCATTTTGCCAGACGCATTGATATCCGCAGATTATGCCCTGAACCGCCTTGCCGGAATTATCGATAAACTCCTCGTTTATCCCGAGCGCATGAAACATAATCTGGAGATGACCGGCGGCCTTGTCTTCAGCCAGCGCACCATGCTCGCCCTCACACAAGCCGGAATTTCGCGTGAAGATGCCTATCGGATCGTTCAAAAAAACGCCATGGAAGTCTGGGAAGATCGCAGCGGCGGCAAAGGCACGCTGACCCTTCGCAATGCGCTTGAGAACGATTCACAAGTTACTGAAAAACTTGACAAAAAAGCATTGGAGACTATCTTTAATTACGATGCTTATACGAAGAATATTAACGCGATTATTGAGAAAGCATTGGCTGCGTAAACCGTTAAAGAAACACAAAGGAGACACATCATGAAGGGTGATAAAAAAATTATAGAGCTGCTCAACCGCGCTCTCAAAAAAGAATTAGGGGCTATTAACCAATATTTCCTCCATGCGCGCATGCTCGAAGATTGGGGCGTCACAAAGCTCGGCAAGCATGAATATAACGAATCGATTGAGGAAATGAAGCATGCTGATGACCTCATTCAACGTATCCTTTTCCTTGAAGGCCTTCCCAACTTACAAGAAGTCGCAAAGCTTCATATTGGTGAAGATGTGAAAGAAATTCTTGAATGTGATCTCAAAATCGAACTTGAAGGTGTGAAAGACTATAAAGAGGCTGTTGCCTACGCCGAAAGTGTTCATGATTTTGTATCCCGTGATCTTTTTCAGCGTATCTTAATGGATGAAGAGGGACATGTGGATTATCTCGAGACACAGCTTCAAATGATCGAAGATATGGGCATTCAGAACTACATACAGCTTAATTCTGAAAGCCCGCTTGATGCTGAGGGTGCATAAAAACTTTAGGCCATAACCGTTTTTTCAAATCCACGGATTGTTATTCGTGGATTTTTTATGATTTTTGATTGAGAATGACTTGCAATCCAACATAGAATCGCCCATATTGAGAATGTAAGTAATAATCAATCTCAATAAAAAGCTATGTATATCTGTATCTGCAACCCGTTTTCGGACAAAAAAGTTAAAAAACACCTTGATGAAAAAGGTACGCGCACGAATGTGTCTAATACATACCGTGCTTGCTCCGGGGGGGAGAATCCGAATTGTTGTCAGTGCCTTGAAACACTCAAAGATATTGTCAAAACACACAATGAAAGCCTGGCGGCTTAGGGTCTTGCATTATCATCGCGTATATGCAAGTTATAAGCTTTCATTCTAAACATCACGAAGGAATCAAGAATGCTTAAGAAACTACTTCTAACAGCCGGGAGCTTACTCATCATGACAACAACAGCAGACGCCGCGGGTCCAGCGGACACAATGCAAATTGAACTTTCAACAGGCGGAACAATCACAATTGAAATGTTGCCTGACCGCGCACCCCAACATGTCGAGCGCATCAAGGAACTGACCCGCGAAGGGTTTTACGATGGAATCGTTTTCCACCGTGTTATTGACGGCTTCATGGCACAAACTGGTGACCCGACAGGCACAGGAACAGGTGGATCAGATAAGCCTGACCTTCCCGCCGAATTTACCGATTACGAATATAAACGCGGAACAATCGGTATGGCGCGTACGGCAAACCCGAATAGTGCAAACTCTCAATTCTTTATTTGTTTCACAGATACAGGTTGTAGCTTCCTCACTGGTCAATACACGGTTTGGGGACAAGTGACAGAAGGTATGGAGCATGTTGATTCAATTGCCAAAGGTGAGCCGCCTGCAAATCCTGACAAGATTGTTAAGGCCATGATTGCTTCAGATGCGGCAGAAGAAAAGCCGGAAAATGCCGAACCTGCTGCGGGTGAAGCGGATGTCTCTGCTGAAGATGCGCGTGAAGAAGCGGCGGAATAATTCCCTATTTCTTAGATTTTTTCTGAAGGTGCGGAAGGTTTTTGATCATCCGCATTTTCTTTGCCCGGCGCATCGCCCTCAATATTATTAGCTTCGTCGTCCTCAAGCATCAGTGAACTCGGTGCATCCAAAATATCATCATCGACTTCAAGCTCAATATCCTTCGAGGCCGCCTTCACCTCTTCTGATTTCAATAATTTACTCTCGCCTTTTTTAAGCTCTAAGACCTGCGCGACATTGACCATTTTTTTAATGATCTTATCAAGATCTTTTGGATGACAAAGCGGATCAGGTGTATCGACGCGCAATAGCATAGCCTCATCTTTAAAAATCAAAATAACCCAGTTATTTTCAATCGCCATAAGGCTGCATAAAGCCTCTACCCGCTCATCGTTAAAATAAGAGGCCAAGACATGTTTATTATCCGCACAAGCCATATAAGATTTTTTCCATGCCTTATGTTTGGGTAAATATTCTGTCTTAAACCCAACTGATTTTAATATTGGAACCATACCGGCGCTTGCCATGCCGCCGCCGACAGGCATGACGCTATTTAAGCTCACTTCAATGGCGGTTAATTTCCGAGAGCCGCGCGCATCCTCATTAACATGTTCGCTTGCAAAAAGGGAAACGGCATGATCGCCGACAACGCCGCTTAATTCCGGCGTATCCATCAAGGCATTTGATTTATAGCGCAATTTTCGTTTTTTTGCATATAAAGCCCAGGCTTTTTTCTGGCGCATCAAAATTAAAAATGTCCAAACCATGAAGACAACGAGGGATACAGCTAAAATAACCCATAAAATCATCCAAATATTCAAAGGGAAAACCTCTTACACTAAAATGTCACAACTATAGAATAATAATATCAGGTTAGATTGATTTCTTTAAATAATCTATAAAAACCGCAAGAGATATTTCACTGTTCGCAGGTCTGATCCGTTAATATGTCTTCAATAATTTGCAAGTCTTTATTTAAGCTTTCAAATAACCCGAATAAATTATCTCTCCAATAACCATCATCACCAATGGAATCAGAGTGAAGATGCATCAAAGCGCATAATTGTGAAATATTAAAGCGGCAACGCTCAACCGCAAGTTTGTGCACAAAATTTTTATCCACCATACCCTACTCAATTTTTTATGTTAATTTTTACTAGGGTAGTTGGTATTGTATTAACCTTTGGTAAAGAAAGCGTATTTATATCCAATAAATGTTTGATTTTATACACAAAAGTATATGTTTTCAAAGGAAGATTGATATAAAAAAGCAGAGCATGAAGAGGGGCATGCTCCGCTGATTTTTGTTTTAATTAATATTGTTGATTAATGAAACACAACATTTTCCTCAAGTTCTGCATGCGCATCATCTTGCATTGCGTTTGTGCCAATGCTATGCGCAAGATTACCGGGAATGGAGATTGATAACCCTTGGGACACGGTATCCTTTGGCTTCGGCTCTGCCATCTGCAGTGCCAGCGTATTCATCTGTGACAATAAATCCTCAGCATGGGAGACAAGCGCTTCGGCCTTGCCTGTGCTAATCAGGTCATTTTCAGCGCCAGATTCCATTTTCTCCGCCACAATCTCTTCATGCGCCGAAATCGTATCGATCTTCTTATCAAGCTTTTGAATAGCATCACTAAAGAAGCCAGTCTGCTTATCAACAACATCAACCTTTTTCTCTAATTTTTGAACCGTGGATGTGAACGCATTGGCTTGCTCGCCAACACCGCTGACTTTTGCTTCCATTTTATGAATCGACTGGCTAAACGCATTGGCCTGCTCATCAACAATTTCAACTTTTTGCTCCAGCTTGTGGATAGCATCACTGAAGAAACCGGTTTGCTTGCGCACCACTTCGAAGCCTGAGCGTAGCCTTTCAAAGCCTGCTCCCAGCACGACACTGGTTCCGATCGCGGCTATCGCCGAGAATACTGCCATCATCAACGAGACAGCAACTATTGTTTCTACTTCCATCGTCATAACTTCAACCCTTTCCCTTATATTTGTTTTTGGTCATTTTATGGTTCACAAGTCACAAAAGCGCGGGCATCTGCTGATATCAGCAAATGAGGTTCCGACTATTTATGTCGTCTGTGAAAAATGCTGTAATAATATGAAGGAAGAACAGCATCTATATTTATTATGTTAACTATAATAGTTTAAAGATGCGTATATATTCCAAAGGATATATCTCAAATTTAAGATAGAGTTGTTAAAAATTTTTTACTTCTTGGCATCTTCAAGAAAAAGCTTGTCTGCTTTTTGCGGCTCTATGGGCGCTGGTTTTGGCGGTTTGGGTGGTAGTTTTGGTTCAACCTTAACCGGCGCAGGATCGGGCAGTGTTTCCACGACTTTCGGTTTCCAGTCACGCTCGACTGTCTCAAGTTTTAATTCTTTTTTCGGTAGCATTTTTGCCAAAACATAGGCTACGCCGCTTCCGGCTGTGCGCTGATTGCCGTATGGAAACATAGTATCGGTTTTAATCATCTCATAGCCGTCTCCACATCCTGTTAGTGTTAAGACAGAGAATGCTGACAGCAGAAAAGTGCGCTTGAGTGCCATGATGGATATCCTTGAATGCAGAAGGTGCGAGAAACGCAGTAGATACCCACAAAATATACACATATTTATGCACAGGCGCAAGAGGGACGAAGGATAATAAAGCGCGGCAGGTTTTATGCGTGCAAATTAAGCCTCAAACAATATGGGTTTAATATGTGGGTAGTTTCACATTTTTTGTCTGTTTTTTGAACTTTAAGACATTGTGTTTGCTAATCTTAAAGCCATGAAATCTTTTAAAATATTATTTCTTGGCGTTTCTTTGATATTTTTATCAATTTCAAAACTGTATGCCAATGAAATTGGTATGACAGTGCCTGAATTTACGCAGGCTCAAAATATTGAAATTAGCCGAACCGGTGATCATGATCTATCGTGTAACGCTTTGTCGAAAGAGGCCGGTCACATGATGAAAATTATGCATAGGACTCAGGATATTAAAAATAATTCAGACCTTAAAAGCCACGGTGTAACGGCCGCTGGTGCTATTGGTTCGCTTCTGATTGGAAGTGCGACGGGTGGTGTTGGTTTGGCGCTTGGTAGTTTTCTTATGAATCACAACATAGACGATGCCAGAGACCGCGCTGATACTCTTAATAGTATAGCAGCGCAGCGCAGAACGCTCATGATGGGAATTCATAATGCGAAAGGCTGCTTTGGTCCCGTTGAGCATGCAATGCAAAATCCGCCAGCATTTGATCCAATCGACCATATTGCACGCAATTATAATAATAAAAATTATACTGAATTGCGCAGACGTTATAATGATTGATTACTCCTGTATAATTTTGCTAAAACAAATTCTAATATGAATTGAATTGTGAGGAGATGAGTATGAAAATTATGACTTTAGCCGCGCTTTCCGCTGTGTTGATTGCAGCGCCGCAAGTTACACAGGCACAAGGCTTTCTGGATAGTATAAACAGTATCGTTAATCAGGTTGATAAAACGATTACGACAGGTGAGAAAGCGCAACGCACGACTGATCGCATCATGGACAAAGTTCCCCAAAAAGAAGCTGGGCAAGGTGGCGCAGAAGCGACTCAAGACACTTCCAATGCATCTGCACCGGAAGTTGTTGAACCGTCATCAGGTTCTATATCGGCGGCAGAAGAAGATGAAATTCTTCGCAAGGCGCGTGAAATTGAAGAGCGCAGAATTTTACAAGAGGCTGAGCGTATTCGTGAAAGACGCGCCTCAGAATATGGCGATTATTCACGCTAAAACAATTTGCCTTTTCTCTAAGTTGGTTCTAAACCAGATAAATAAATTATTTTGTGTACACCATACACAATTCATAGTTGTGCCAATCTGAAACTTCTCTGTGACTTATTTATGATGGCATGACTTTGATTTATATGTCATGCTGAAAGTATGACTTCGAAGTTGCTTCCAGAAAACATTACTTCTTATGATCTTATCAAGACATTTGCCGTTGTTACAATGATTATTGATCATATCGGGTTATACTTCTTTCCCGAGATTTCGTGGTGGCGTTGTATTGGTCGCATGAGCTTTCCTGTGTGGCTCTTTCTTATAGGTTATGCTGAAAGCCGAGATATACCAAAGCTTTTGTGGGGCGGGGCAATTGTTTTAATATTGAGCGATTTAGTTGTCGGTAGACCACTATTTTCGCTTAATATGCTTGTTGGGATAATCTGTGTACGCCTTCTGCTCGACCGGATAATGCAGTTTATAGACCGGAATAATCAGAAAGCTTTTTGGCCCTTTATTGTATTGCTAATTGTTTTGAGCTTGCCGTCTCACATCTTATTTGATTACGGCTTTATTGCATTTCTGGCAGCTATATTAGGCTATATGGTCAGACATTCCGAACGCTATGAAAGTGCGCTTATTTCAAGATATATGTTCACAATGTTTGGCTTTTATTTGGTTACTCAGTGCATTTCCTTTGCGCTCTCTCCGCCACAACTTATTGTTTTGGCTGCTGGTACATTTCTTCTGTGGAATACACTTGTGAGATTTTCTGCTAGAGAATTTCCGGATTTGAGCCGGAAATTGCCAAGCCCTGTTTGCGGTTTTTTGAAAATCTGTGGTCGCAGAACGTTGGAAATTTACATTTTGCATTTGTTAGTGTTTAAATTTCTAGCCTCATATCTTGGTATAGGTGATTTTCAGGTGTTCGCGTGGACTTGGATTTAAAAACCTTTTTCAGGTGCCGTAAAGGTATATCTGAGAATTTAACAAGTCACGATCTGCTGAAATCTTTGGCTCTGCTTTTGATGATTGTCGACCATGTTGGCTATTTCTTTTTCCCCGAAGAATCCTGGTTCCGTGTCATTGGTAGACTTTCTGTACCGATTTGGTTTTTCCTGATTGGTTATGCAGATAAACGTCACGTTCAATCAGGAATTTGGATAGGGGCATTGCTGATTGTTCTATCCACGCTTTTTGCAGGTGAGTTTGTTTTTCCATTAAATATCCTTTTCATGCTTGCGCTTGCAAGGCTATGGGTTGATCGTATTATGGCCAGAGCATTGCAGTCATATGAAGCTTTTGCAGGGATGTTTTTCCTGCTGTTTTTTTTGAGTTTTCCTACAATGTTATTGTTTGAGTACGGCACAATGGGCGTCATGTTTACTGTGTTCGGATATTTGCGTCGACATAAAGAGGCTTTAACGATAAAGCCTGTTGCTCTTTTTGGTTTTTTGGGGGGGATTTATGTTTTTTATGCTGTTGTGTCCAGCCTATTGATTGCTAAACTTGATGCATCGCAGGCATTGTTTTTGTTTGATGGCGTTTTTCTATTAATGATCATTTTGTTCATTTTTAAGCCTTATGAGTTTAAGTCTTTTCCCAAACAGTTTGATGTGTTGTTGAAGCCCTTCAAAATCATGGGGCGGCATACTTTATTGATCTATGTGTTTCATCTGATTGTTTTAAGGGGAGTTATGCTGGTATTGGGTGATGAAAGATTTGGTATTTTTGAAGCCGAAATAATGCCTCCTGCATTTTTGCAAATTATTCATGGTTTCATTGGTTGACGCTCTTTCTTAAAAAATCTTGTAAAACTTTATGTGTTGCCCTTGTCAGGTTCGGGTGGCTGTGCTAAATCACCCATGATTAAATTTAAAAAGAACGGTTTTAAGGAAAGCACTACGTGTCAAAAGCAGCGTCTTCTTCAAATGTTGTAGCCACCCGTTATGTTGGCGCGCTCATTGATTTGGTTGAGGGTTCTTCACAGCTTAACGCTGTTGAAAAAGACTTTTCAGACTTGGCTGCGATGCTCACATCATCTCAGGACTTTAAATCCTTCATCCGTTCTCCTCTTAATACATTAGAGCAACAGATGGGTGCGGTAGAGGCTATTTCCAAAGGTGCTCAATTCAATGAGATAACAGTTAATTTTTTGAAAGTTCTTGTTTCAAATCGCCGTCTTGGCATTTTGGAATCAATTCTTGAGGTTTTCGTCAAGGAGGTTTCAAAGCGCCGGGGTGAGGTTAGTGTGACTGTCGAAACAGCGCAGGATATATCGGCAGGCCAGATTAAGGCTTTACAATCCAGTTTGCAAAAAGAAATGGGTTCTGACGTTGCTATTCATGCAAAAGTATCGCCAGATATTCTTGGCGGCATGATTGTCACCGTTGGGTCACACATGATTGATGATTCCGTTGCGCGCAAGTTGGAGCGTTTAAAGGCTGTGATGAGCGGCGGAGCTAACGGTAATAAAAATTTAAAAGAGGCTATTTAAGAAAGGTAGAGAATTCATGGAGATTCGTGCAGCAGAAATTTCTGATATTTTAAAAAAGCAAATTGCTGATTTTAGTGCGCAAGCTGATGTGGCGGAAATTGGCCAGGTTTTAAGTGTTGGTGACGGTGTTGCTCGCGTTTATGGTCTGGACAATATCCAGGCCGGTGAAATGGTTGAGTTTCCTAGCGGCATTAAAGGTATGGCGCTGAACCTTGAGATTGATAATGTCGGTGTGGTTGTCTTTGGTGATGACCGTGACATTAAGGAAGGCGATATTGTCCGCCGTACTGGAAAAATCGTTGAAGTTCCAACAGGAAAAGGCTTGCTTGGCCGCGTTGTGGATGGTCTTGGGAACCCGATTGACGGCAAGGGGCCACTAAAAGATGTTGAAATGCGCCGCGTTGAAGTGAAAGCGCCGGGTATCATTCCACGTCAGTCAGTTTTTGAGCCGATGCAAACAGGTGTCAAGGCCGTAGATGCACTTGTTCCAATTGGTCGTGGTCAGCGCGAGCTGATTATTGGTGATCGTCAGACAGGTAAGACAGCGGTTGCGGTTGATGCGATTATTAACCAGAAGACTGTTAACAAAGCGGCAGATGAGAAAAAGCATCTTTACTGTATGTACATCTCTATTGGTCAGAAGCGTTCAACCGTTGCTCAGCTTGTTAAAGAGCTGGAAGAGCAGGGTGCGATGGAATATACGACGGTGATTGCTGCTACTGCTTCGGATCCTGCCCCAATGCAGTTTCTCGCACCTTATACCGGCTGTACGATGGGTGAATATTTCCGTGACAATGGTCTTCACGCGCTTGCGATTTATGATGACCTTTCAAAGCAGGCTGTTGCTTATCGTCAGATGTCACTCTTGCTGCGTCGTCCACCAGGTCGTGAAGCATACCCTGGTGATGTTTTCTATATCCACTCCCGCTTGCTTGAGCGTTCAGCCAAGATGAATGATAGCGAAGGCGGCGGTTCCTTGACAGCTTTGCCAATTATTGAAACACAGGGTGGTGATGTTTCTGCTTATATTCCAACCAATGTGATTTCGATTACCGACGGTCAGATATTCTTGGAGACAGGACTGTTTTATAAGGGTATTCGTCCTGCGATTAATGTTGGTTTGTCGGTTTCCCGCGTTGGGTCTGCTGCGCAGATCAAAGCAATGAAGCAGGTTGCCGGTACGATTAAGCTTGAACTGGCTCAATATCGCGAAATGGAAGCGTTTGCGCAGTTTGCTTCAGATCTTGATGTGGCGACACAAAAACTGCTTGCACGTGGTCAACGTTTGACACAGCTGTTGAAACAGCCGCAATACTCACCTTTGACAGTTGAAGAGCAGGTGATCGTTATCTTTGCCGGTACGAAAGGCTATCTTGATGATATTGCGGTTAATCAAGTAGAGGCTTATGAGCAGCGTTTGGTGGCTGATATCCGGGCTAATGCCGGTGAAATTCTTGACGCTTTGAATGAGATTAAAAAGATCGATGATGATCTTGATGCTAAAATTCATGCTTATCTTGAGGCTTTCACCGCTAGTTTTGCAAGCGCAGCAGAAGCGGCCTAGATATATTTTGAAAACCGCGAAGACGCAGAGACGCTAAGATGAATGATGTAATCGAAATATATGATTTAGAGGATGACAGGATTGGCAAAGAGATTTTCGATGCCTCTATATTTGTTCATCGTGAGCTGGGCCCCGGCCTTTTGGAAAGTGTTTATGAAGCCTGTCTATTTGAAGAGTTAAAGGATCGTGGTTTGAAAGCGGAACGTCAGAAAAAATGTTCTGTTCACTTTAAAAATAAGGAACTGGATGAAGGTTTTCGTCTGGATCTATTGGTGGAAGACAGAGTTATCATTGAATTGAAAACGGTTGAAAAAATTATACCTGTTCATGAAGCGCAGATACTGACATATATGAAATTGGCAAATAAACGCCTCGGGTATCTTATTAATTTTAATGAAAAACTGGTTAAAAACGGTTTGAAACGATTTGTAAGGAGAAGGGATGCCTTGGCGTCTTAGCGTCTTGGCGGTTTAAAATTTTATGCCTTCATTAAGAGATTATAGAGACCGGATTGCATCGGTCAAATCAACGAAGAAAATCACCTCTGCTATGAAAATGGTTGCGGCGAGCAAGCTTCGCAAAGCGCAGGAGCAGGCCGAGGCTTCCCAGCCTTATGCGCAGTCAATGGCGGATATGCTTTCCCGCGTGGCGGCCAATGTTTCTGTTAGTGATGCAAGTTCAAAGCTTTTGACAGGGACAGGATCCGACAAAAGACATCTTCTTGTGGTCGTAACTGCGGATCGCGGTCTTTGTGGTGGTTTTAATTCTAACTTAGCGCGCGCCGCACGTGCCAAAGCGCTAGAGCTTCAGGCAGAAGGTAAGGATGTCTCTCTACTTTGTATTGGTCGCAAAGGGCGCGATGCACTTCGTTCTGAATTTGGTTCACAAATTTGGGAAAGCTTTGTGGGTATTCTTGGGGCTTCTAAAATTGATTACGCGGATGCTGGTAAAATCCGTGATTATATTTTAGAAAAGTTTGATGCTGAAGCCTTTGATGTTTGCTCTCTGATTTATAACGAATTTATTTCTGTGCTGTCTCAAAAGCCAACCGTGCAGCAATTGATTCCGTTTAATCTACCGGAAACTTCTGACAATGAAGAAAATGCCGCTAATCAGGAGGCGGGTGAGGGTGTCTATACACCCTACGCATTTGAACCGGAAGAAGAAGAGATCTTGGATGCGCTTTTACCGCGTAATCTTGGCGTTCAAATTTTCCGCGCCTTGCTTGATAGTTCTGCAGGCGAGCACGCAGCGCGTATGACGGCGATGGATAACTCAACCCGCAATGCAGGTGAGATGATTAATAATTTGACACTA
Source organism: uncultured Alphaproteobacteria bacterium (assembly GCA_963922705.1). GTDB lineage: Bacteria > Pseudomonadota > Alphaproteobacteria > Micavibrionales > Micavibrionaceae > TMED27. The sequence goes on from CAWUJS010000020.1 coordinate 13,728, forward strand.
CAATATAACCGCGCGCGTCAGGCGCACATAACAAAAGAGTTAATAGAAATTATTTCAGGGGCGGAAGCCGTCTAAAATCAATTTAAATAGCGAGGAATTAAAAATGGCAGAAGAGAAGAAAACAGTGAAAAAGAAGGCGCCAGCTAAGAAAACAGCTTCGACAAGTGCAGCAAAAGGTACTATTTCCCAGATTACGGGTGCGGTTGTTGACGTGAAGTTTGAGGAGGGGCAGGTTCCTGCGATCTTGAACTCTCTTGAGACGATCAACGTTGGTAATGACAATAAAACACTCGTTCTTGAAGTTGCGCAGCATCTTGGCGAGAACACAGTGCGAGCCATTGCAATGGATATGACCGATGGTCTTGTGCGCGGTCAGGAAGTCACAGACACAGGGAATGCGATTTCCGTTCCTGTAGGTCCTGAAACCCTTGGTCGTATTATGGATGTGACGGGGGATCCGATTGATGAGGGGCCAGAAGTTAAGACAAAAGAGCGCTGGGGGATTCACCGTGAAGCCCCTGCATTTACAGAGCAGGCGACCGAAGTTGAACAGCTTGTTACAGGCATTAAGGTTGTTGATCTACTATGTCCTTATGCAAAAGGTGGTAAGATTGGTCTTTTCGGTGGAGCCGGTGTTGGTAAGACCGTTACAATTCAGGAATTGATCAATAATATTGCAAAAGAGCATGGCGGTGTTTCCATGTTCGCGGGCGTTGGTGAGCGTACGCGTGAAGGGAATGACCTTTACCATGAGATGATCGAAGCGGGCGTTATTAAAGAGCACGATCACGAAAACTCTAAGGTTGCCCTTGTTTTCGGTCAGATGAACGAGCCGCCGGGTGCGCGTGCGCGCGTTGCGCTGTCTGCTTTGACGATGGCGGAATATTTCCGTGATGAAGAGGGGCAGGATGTTCTTTTCTTCCTTGATAATATTTTCCGTTTCACACAGGCGGGTTCTGAGGTGTCCGCACTTCTTGGTCGTATTCCTTCTGCGGTTGGTTATCAGCCAACATTGTCAACGGAAATGGGCGCAATGCAGGAGCGTATTACATCAACCAACAAGGGTTCCATTACATCCATTCAGGCTGTCTACGTTCCTGCGGATGACTTGACTGACCCTGCGCCGGCCAACACATTCGCGCACCTTGATGCAACAACAGTACTATCGCGTGCGATTTCCGAGATGGGAATTTATCCTGCGGTTGATCCGCTTGACTCAACGTCTCGTATTCTTGATCCACGTGTCATTGGTGATGAACATTATGATGTTGCTAACCGCGTTCAGCAAACATTGCAGCAATATAAGAACCTGCAAGATATTATTGCTATTCTTGGTATGGATGAATTGTCCGAAGAAGATAAACTGGTTGTTGCGCGTGCGCGTAAGATCCAACGTTTCCTCTCACAGCCATTCCACGTTGCGGAAGTCTTTACTGGAACGCCGGGTGTATTCGTTAAGCTCGAAGATTCGATTAAGGGCTTTAAAGGAATTGTTGATGGTGATTACGATCATCTTCCAGAAAGTGCATTTTATATGGTTGGTACAATTGAACAGGCTGTTGAGAAAGCACAGAAAATGGCGGCTGAGGCTGCCTAAAGCTGAGGGAATGATAAGATGACCGAGCAAACAATACAATTTGAATTGGTATCACCGGAGCGCCGTTTGGTTTCTGAGCCAGTTCGTATGGCTGTTATGCCAGGTGAGCAAGGACAATTCGGTGTTATGGCCAGACACTCTGCGCTTGTTGCTTCTTTGGAAACTGGCGTGGTTGAATTGCACTTTGCATCTCAGGAACAGGATAATCGCCGTATTTTTATTGCGGGCGGTTTTGCTGATGTGACGTCTGAGCAATGTATTGTTCTGGCTGAAGAGGCGATTGACGTTGCTGATTTGGATCAAGCAGGATTGGAACAGCAGCAAGCAGATTTAACCGAAGATCTTGGTCTTGTTCTTGAGCCTGCCGATAAAGCACGTGTTGAGAAAAAACTTGCCCTTGTGAACGCCAAGCTTGAAGCAATTGCGGCCTAATCGCCCTGCTCCCCCCATTTCTCTTCGTGAAGATTGATCTTAATATATTTTTGGTTACTCAAGGCCTCACGTAGAATTTTTTTTTCCGTTTCCACGGCAAAGAGTTTGAGACAGTGCTCGGTGATGAACTTCTCGTTCGCAGCCGTTTTTATCCATTTGAGTAATGCATCAAAACGCTGATCTTCATTCAAAAATCCAATTGCCCGTTGATGTTTTTGTAATTGCTTCAGGCCAAGCGCACAAATAGCATAATAGGTATTTTCAACTGACGCGATATCAATCAATATAGGCTCATTCGTATGACGCGTAATCTCATCCTCGAAATGCGGGAAATGATCCGGGGTTTCTTGCGGCGCTGGCGAAGCTTCATAATTTTCTAGCGCAGGTATAACATCTTGAATATGATCAACAACGATTAAAAACCGTGGATTAAAGTCATGTAGGGATTTTATATAGGCAATCATATCATCCCAATATCCCTTGATATTCACTAAAATAACTGGCTTATTGTGTAATCCAAGATTGCCCCAATACAGCACTTCGAGGGCTTCATCGGCTGTCCCAAATCCGCCGGGCAATGTCACAATCGCATCAGCTTGTTGAAACATGCGCTTTTTACGATCCCATAAATCCTCAACCATGATTGTCTCGGAAAGGTCAGACAAAATCCGCTCTGAGTCCTGTAATTTTCGCGGGATAATCCCTGTCACATGCGCGCCTGCTTTTAAGGCGGCGGTTGCAACGCGTCCCATCAGGCCTGCATCCATACCGCCATAGACAAGGTTCATATTTTTCTGCCCAATCAACGTACCCATTTGTGTGGCGGAATTTTGAAAAATATCGCGGGCATGGCCGGATGATCCCAAATAGACAGCGAGCGTTTTATAAGTATTCAAGATATTCGTCCTCATTGATGTGTATTGCAGGTTCGGGAAGGGTTTTGCCGTTTAAAGATATTACAGGCTTAATACCCTTGATGCTATTGGTAATATAAATACCATCTGCGTTTTCCAGCTCTTTGCGCGTTATGCTGCGTTCGATGGCATAGCGCTCTAGTATTATTTTCCTGGTAATGCCATCCATAACGCCATCGGAAAGAGGCGGCGTTATGAGCTTATTATCTATGCAGCAAAAAATATTACCAGCGCTCGCGCATGTTACATGTCCAGCATTGTTTAAAAGAATGGCTTCATTGGCATTTTTACCACGCGCCTCAATAAGGGCGAGAATATTATCCCCGTAATTACAGGATTTGATCCGGCTTAAGGGGCTGCCTTCATTGCGGCGGACTGTCTTGCTGATGATGGCATGCATTGGCGGAAATGTTGTTGGAACTTCGGATATGTGCATATGAATTTCCGGGACAGCATTTTCGTCAGGCATTAGTCCGCGTTTGGACAGGCCGCGTGATATGAGCGTATTTAGCGCAAATCGTCCAGTGTTTTTTATATTGTTAGTAACAAATGTAATGGCTTTTTTCTCTAATTCTTGTGCGTCCGGTAGGCCATCACAAGGAATGCGCATGATATTAGCACTGCCCAGAAGTCGTAAAAAATGATCTTGCGCAAATGGAAGTAAGGTTTCACCCCCCTCTTTTATGATAACCAGTAATGTATCAAACACACCATCCCCAAGCCGGATACGGTCTTGAAAAGGAAATAATTTTTCAGGAGGATCATTAAAAGTCATGATGCTTTACGCTTATTCCACTCTTTGCTGATTTGCACAAAATTCTGCATTATTTGAAGCCCGCCCTGCGTTAAAATTGATTCCGGATGAAATTGCACACCATAAACAGGATATTTTTTATGCTGCATCGCCATAACGGTATTATCCTTCAGTCTCGCAGTTATCTCAAGATCCGCATAATCGTGCGTTTCTGTTGTTATGAGAGAATGATATCTGCCAACTTCTAAAGGGCTTGGAATATCCTGAAATATGCCTTTGCTATTATGCGTGATTACTGATGACTTCCCGTGTATAGGTTTGTCGCTTTGTGTTGTTTTGCATCCATAAGCCTCGCCAATCGCTTGATGCCCTAAACAAACGCCCAATATCGGTATGGTTTCAGCAAACGCTTTAACAGCATCAATGCATATCCCTGCTTCGCCTGGTGTGCAGGGTCCAGGCGAAAGGATAACCCCTTCTGGTTGCATGTTTTTAATATCATCAATGGTTATTTTATCGTTCCTATAGATGTCATATTCAGCACCGCATAGCGCGACATAGCGTGCGAGATTGTGAACAAATGAATCGTAATTATCGATGACCAGAAACATAGTTTTTACGAATTGAAGATTGCTAGCTTGCTAATGGTATAACAGTTTCATCCTCATGATCCTCAAAACTGCGCAAGACCCCTTTTGCTTTATCAAGCGTTTCCTGATATTCATCTGCGGGTTTGGAGTCAACAACAATACCGCCGCCGCTTTGAAGAGATACCGTATTGCCTTCAAAAACCAAAGTGCGGATCAGAATATTCGTATCCATCGCGCCATCAAACCCGATATAGCCGATTGAACCGCAATAAGCCCCCCGGCGTGTTGGCTCCAGCTCTTCAATAATTTCCTGAGCCCTGATTTTGGGCGCACCTGTAATAGAGCCGCCGGGAAAGCAAGCCTTTAAAAGATCAATTGCACTCTTACTATTCTCTAATTCTCCGCGAATAGTTGAAACAAGGTGGTGCACCGATGCAAAGGTTTCCAAAGCGCATAAATCACTGACCTCTATACTGTCTGCCTTACAGACTTTCGAGAGGTCATTGCGCAGCAAATCAACAATCATCGTGTTCTCTGCATGATCTTTTTCACTGTTTTTAAGGTTTTCTTTTATGGCTTCATTGGTTGCCCAATCATCGGATACAGGACGTGTTCCTTTAATAGGCTGCGTAAAAACCTGCCCGTTGCGGCATGATAAAAAGCGCTCGGGTGATGATGAAGATATCTTGATATCCCCCAAATTCATGTAACATGAAAATGGCGCAGCATTTGTTTCTCTTAAGCGTAAATAATGTGAAAACGGGTCAAAGTTGTCCGGAAGTTCGGCATCAAAACGCTGCGCTATATTGGCCTGAAAAATATCACCTGCCTTGATGTAGTTGATGGTTTTTTCAATGATTTGTTCATACTCATATTTTGTGAAATTGCTGCGCCAATTGAGATGCTTGCTTTCTTCCTGCACAGGAGCCTCTATCCCGCTTATTAAACTGAGTACATATTCTTGTTTCTTTGTTGCTGTCCCATAATCATCCGCATGCGTAATAATCCAGCTTTGGTTTTTATGATGATCAAAGGCGATGACATTATCATAAATGCCAACTGCCATGTCCGGCATGTTTTCATTGTCCTTGGCGGTTTCGGGTAATTTTTCTATGCTTCGTCCAAGATCATAGCCGAATAAACCTGCTGCTCCCCCTTGAAAGGGAGGCAAGCCGCGAATCGTTTCAACATTCTCACGCCAATGTTTCATGCGTTTTTGCAAAATTTGAAAAGGGTCGCCTTCTTCTCTCGTTTGTTCATCCCAATTGGTCAGGGTTGTAAAGCCATTTTTGGTTTCAATGGTTTCAATGGGATGAGAAAGCACAAATGAATAGCGCGCATCTTTATGTCCTAAATCGGCGCTATCCAGTAATAATGAATAAGGCAGGTACTCAAGGGCGGAAAAAACCTTGAGCGCGTTGCGCACCTTTAATTCCTTTATAAATGGCTTCATATGGAGCGTTTTAGCATATTTTGTTTTATGTAGCAAAATAAACACGTGAGTTAGCTATAAAAACTGCTTGATTTCTGTGATCACATCACTCAATCCTGTTTTTACAATCTCTACGTCTTTTGGAAAAGCGTTTTGCAGGCGCGTCGGGAGCATCGGATCAAGCATCACGAATACGCCTTTATCTGTGCTGCGCCTTATCAAGCGTCCAAAGGCTTGTTTCAGTTTCAGGCGAGTGATCATCTCATCATAGGCACGTGCGCCGCCTATTTGTTCCGCATAGGCTTCGCGGCGGGATTTGTGCAGAATTGTCGGGCGCGGCCATGGTACACGGTCAAAGGCGATGAGTTTTAAAGATTCTCCTGGCACATCAACCCCGTCCCTGATTGCATCCGTGCCCAGTAAGCAAGATGTAACATCTTCGCGGAACATATCAACCAATGTTCCAGCATCAATATCATCAACATGCTGTGCGTAAATGGGAATACCATTTTCTTCCAGTGGCGCTGCGATTTTATCATGCACGGCACGCAGGCGTGATATGGCGGTAAATAGCCCAAGTGCGCAGCCACCGCTTGCTGTAAATAAAGCCTGATAAGCTGCTGCGAGTTGTGCGAAATCATCTTTGCGGACATCATTGACGATAAAAATTTTGGTCTGCGCCGCATAATCAAAAGGAGAGTCATAGCTAATATTATACGATTGCGGTGTTAGATATTTTGCGCCTGTGCGAATTTCCGCATTTTGCCAATCATCGCTGTCCCGTAATGTTGCGGATGTAATAGCCATGCCATGTAAATGCGGTTTTATGCTTGCGGCGAAAGGTTTCATCGGGTCGATATAATGACGGTAATACCCAACATCTATGGCTTTGCCGTCTATACGTGCAATTTCCAGCCAGTCGATAAAGCCGGAATTGTTATCCCCGCGATCAGCCTGAGGCTGATTTAAGCAGTGGGGATCTGGCGTGCCAACGGGACGACAATAAAGATGCCCCAACATCTCCACCCATGCTGCCAATGTAATCCCCGCACGCCTCTCAAGTGCATTTGCAACAGATTCAAGCCTCTTGCGCGTGTCCGAAGAAAGCTTGCCTTCAACATCATCAGTCAGTTTTTTATGAAAGGCTTTAGCCAATTGCTGCATGGGTTTTTGTAATGCAGTAAGCGCCGCTTTCAGCTTTTTAGCAGTCTCTGCAACATTATCCTCTATCGGGAAGATTTCCGTTTCCAGAGAGTAGGGGCCTTCACGCCCTTTGGCGCGTGCGAAGACCTGCGCATAGACCGCAAGCATGAATTTCTCGGTCGGTCCCATTGGTTGCCTATCGCGCAGGCGCCGCGTCCAGCTATCCATGGGCAGGCATTCAGCCGCGCTCAAAATTTTGCGCAAACACTCTTCCGCATCGGGCATGCCCTCGGCAAGGTCTTCTGCGCGGCGTTTCAAGCCTCTTGCGCGTGATCCGCGTCTGCCGCCTTCATTGCCCAAAAGCCAGCGTCTTAAGTCGCGGGTTTCCCGTGCGGTCAGATGTGCAGCATAGGCGCTATCGGCGGCATCAAAAAGGTGATGCCCTTCATCAAAAATATAGCGTGTTGGCATCTCATCTTCGGGCGATGCTATAGCGGCATTAATCATCACAAGCGCATGATTAGCAACAACAATACGTGCTGATTGTGCTGCACGAATAGAATGCTCGACAAAGCACTTTGAATAATGATCGCATGCGGAATAAACACACTCGCCGCGCCGATCTGATAGCCCAGCAGAATTATGATAGCCGAGAATGCTTGTCAGCCAGCCGGGGTATTGCCCGGATGTTAAATCACCATCTTTGGTTGCAGCAATCCACCGCGCCATGATGCCCATCGCAATCGCGGTGCTGGTATGCTTGGCAAGCGCAGCACCGGCTGCAGTTTCTTCGAAATTTAACAGGCATAGATAGTTCTCACGCCCTTTGCGGGTGGCAACATGCGCGTTTTTAATGTCCTGATTGGGGTAGAGGCGCTCTAACTCCTGATTAATTTGCCGCTGTAAATTTTTTGTATATGTCGATATCCAGACTGTTCCTTGATTCTTCTCTGCCCATACGGATGCGGCGGCTAGATAACCCAGCGTTTTGCCTACCCCTGTTCCGGCTTCGGCAAGGACGATATGGGGGGATGATTGATTCTCTGATGTCATTCCGAGTATATGCGAGGGATCTTCCTGATTAGTATGAGATGCTTGCGCTTCGTGTTCGGGATGAGAAGCCATAGGCGGCGCAAAAGCTGCTGTTACATTGGTTGCATACTCTATCTGCGGCTTGCGCTGCTCGGCTTCATATCCCAATAGTTTCTGCAAACGCTCCCGCGCTTCATCACTTGTAACAGGATGATGCGAAGAAGGCGGCGGCGGTGCATCCTCCTTCCATTCAGGCAGGTTTTTCCAGATGTTAAATCCGGATTTCCCATTAATGGGCGTGTTAACATCATAATCTTGCCCAAGTGCTGAAAAGATAAACGGTGTCCAAGCCCATCCATTGCCGTTCAAACCCATGACGCGTGCGATCTCTAAAGGATCAGCTTTGGTATTATGTGGGTCATTTTGCAAATCCGCCAGTAAAGCCCGCGCAATATCCATCATGGATATTGGCGCATCGTCAGCGCTTTCCGGTTCAACAAGGCCAAGCGTTTTACACAGACCATTAATGGTCGGTGTTGTAAATTGCCCGGGATGCACAAATGCAAAAAGCTCCAGCAGGTCAAAAGAATAAAAATCCGCATCTTGTCCTAATCGCCCGCGTATATAAGGCGCATGGCAGACAAGCACCGGCTTTTTGTGAAGAAGGCTCACGGCTGCTGTATGCGCCAGCGTTTGCAATTCGCCATCCTCGCTGAGTAAATAGGCCTGTTTAGCGTTCAGGCACAGGGCAGGGATGTTGGGGAGGGTAACGGCTTGCTTCTTTGTTTGCTCTTCTGGAATCATCCAATCATTGTAACCATGAACATTAACCTATTTGTGGTTTTTATCTCGGCGGCACGAAAATTTCCGCAGCTTCTCCCGGTAGATTTTCAACATAGATGCTTTGCGATGGGAAGGCGAAGCCGCTTCCTGCTTTTTCCTCGACGATTTCCTTGATCTTCATCGCAAAAGCCTCCTTAATTTCTAGCCATTCTCCCCAATTTGTCGTTGTTGTAAAACAATAAACCAGAAAATCGATAGAGCTTGCGTTGAAACTATCGACCCGAACAAATGTACTTACATCTTCGGGGCTAGCAAAATCCTCATTCTCAAGGATGTAATCCATAATCCCGTCGCGGATAATTTGAAGCTGTTCAACGCTTGCGCCATAGACAACGCCGATCTTCCATTTAATCCGGCGATGCGTCATACGTGAGAAGTTTGTAACAACCGCATCAGAGAGGTTAGAATTTGGCACATGCACAGGCGCTTTATCAAAACGCCGCACTTTGGTGGAACGAAAACCGATATCTTCGACGATTCCTTCGACCACACCATCAACCTTAATCCACTCACCGGGGTGAAAGCGCTTTTCGGCAATGACTGTAATCCCGCCAATCAGGTTCTTGAATAAATCCTGTGCGCCCAAGGCAACCGCTGCACCAAACAGGCCTAGACCGGCAAGCAATGGTCCCACGGCAATTCCCCAGATTTCAAGGATAACCGCTGCACCAATAAAAATCACAAGGACTTTAAGCACTTTAAAAATCCATGTCATCATCGCTTTGGTTAGAATTTTCTCAAGCCCTCTAAGGCCGTGGCTAAGAGGTTCCAGAACACGGTGCATCGCCCAAAAGATTGTGAATGCCACAAGCGATCGTTCAATCTGCACAATAACGCTTCCAGCTTTTTCGCCAAGTTCTAAATATTGGCTGGCAAAGAATATACCCAAAATCACAGGAATAAATTTGATAGGAGGAATCAGCGCTTCTACAATTTTATCATCAAGTTTTGTTGTGCTTTTGGCAGCCCAACTATGCAGATAATTCAGGATATATTTGCTGAACAGGCCGCGAACGAGCATGAAACCGAAAAATATAGCAATCGCTATGATAATACTGCCGATATCAATGCCCATAAAGCCATGCTGCCAAACATCCATAACAAGGCCTTTAAGTTCATTTACTTTTTCACTGTCCATTGCTTTTTATTCCTTATCTACCTAATTTAACTCCGATAAAATAGGGATATATCATGGAAGTTTACACAGGCAAAGAAGATGAAAGCGTTTTGAATTATTTATTGAAACGCCGCAGTGCAAAGATTGATGATTTGGTGGAGCCTGGCCCCTCAAAGCAAGAGATTGATACAATCTTAACCGCTGCTACGCGAGTCCCGGATCACGGGAAAATGTGTCCCTGGTATGCATTGGTATTTCAAGGAGAAGCGCGTGCGCAGATTGGTGACATCATTGCAGATATTTTTACAAAAACTAATCCAGATGCGCGAGAAGAAAAAATAGAGGCCGAGCGTCAACGTTTCTTACGCGCGCCTGTTGTGATCGGCTTGGTGTCGCGTGTACGAAAAGGCAAAAAGCCTATCTGGGAACAAATTCTTTCCGCTGGAGCAGCGGGACAAAATTTATCGCTGGCTGCGCATACCCTGGGATATGGCGTTCAGTGGGTAACGGAATGGTATGCATTTGATGTGCAAGTCAAAGCTGCGTTGGGGCTCGATGCGCGTGATCATATCGTAGGTTTTTTCTACATTGGAACTTGCTCAAATATTCAAGCTGATCGTGACCGTCCAGATTTGGATAAAATAGTAACATTTTGGTCTCCGGAGGCCGTTGTGCAAAAAGGGGATTGTTATGATGTCAAAAAACTTGGTTTCCCTGAGGCTGGATTTGATCTTTCAGGAACCCACAACTAAGTACAGTCTCTAAGCATTGCCATAGAATTCTTTCCAAGCATCAGGTGGAGATGAAAACATAAAGTTTTTACTAAGATGCATTTTCAGGACTGCATTACGAAGTGCCATTTTATAATTGGGCCCAACACCAACGCTTCCGTCTTTAAGGTAAACAATACTGACTTGTTTTTTTGTGTTTTTGATTTCAAGAATGCTATTATCTTTTACCAGATTATTTCCCAATGACATTGTGCAAGAGCGGTGAAAGCCTGGTGCGTAGTGCATAACATCCAGTTTATGGACTGGGCCTAGATCGTACTCTCGGTTATCCAGGCCCGTCCAAAGGAGATGTTTGCCGTCTATCTTTTTTAAAAACCGTCTTTTTCCAACATGTAATATTGCGCCTATGCTTAGTTCAATGTTTAGAGATTTAAATTCTTCCGGGGAGAGGCTGGAGCCCTCAAGACAACAAGCTTCAAACTCTCTGAGTTTTGAGAGTATGTTTTTTGGATTAATTTGAAGGCCCTGAAGTCCGAACATCTAGCGATAGCTTTCTGCTTAAATTTCTAATTTACAACTCTTAACCTTTATTCTCGCACAGGAGTTATTAATTTATAATAAATTTATTTAAAATTTTATGTAAATTTTTTTTAAATTATACAAAAATTTAATATGTATTTAGAGCGTATTTTCAAAAAATTTTCAATGAATGCAACGCTTTTTAAAGTTTTCCGCTTTTAGAGTTTTCCGTTAAGCGCGCTGCGAATAAGCGCAGCGGTGTCTTTTACCCCATAAAGCTGGATGAATGAGCCAAAACGCGGACCTTGGGATTGCCCGAGGCAGACTTCATAAATGGCTTTAAACCAATCGCGCAACTCTTCTTTTTCGTAGCCGTTCTCTTTTCCTGCGCTGAAAACTTCTGTCATATAATCTTCGGCTTCAAGGCCGCTTTCCATGCTTTCAAGTTTACCGGCCAATGCGCTCAGCGCCGCTGTTTCACGGTCATCAGGCGCGCGATATGTTTTTTCCGGCAATATAAAATCTTTATAATAGCGGATTGCGTATTGCACTAAACGATCCAGAAAAGGCGCGCTTTGCGGGGACGAGCCGGGCGCATAGCTTTGGATGAATTTCCACAGCACTTCCGGTTCCTCTGTGTTTGCCGCATTCACCAGATTGAGCAGCAGGGCAAAGCTTACCGGTGTCTTTTGCCCGTCCGGGATTTTCCCATCATGAATATACCAAGCCGGGTTTTCCAGTTTTTGCTTATCGTTTTGCTCCGAGAGCTTGTTAACAAACGTAATATACTCATCAACCGCTTTCGGAATAATATCGAAATGCAGCTTTTTAGCCGATGTCGGGCGTTGATACATGTAATAGGCGAGGCTTTCATGCGGCGCGTAAGTCAGCCATTCTTCCATGGAAAGGCCGTTGCCTTTGGATTTGGAAATCTTTTCACCTTTTTCATCCAGGAACATTTCATAGCGGAAGCCTGCCGGGCCGCGCGATCCCAAAATCTGTACAATTTTCGCGGAGATATCAGCAGACGATACTAAATCCTTCCCCGCCATCTCATAATCCACATCCAGCGCAAACCAACGCAACGCCCAATCGGCACGCCATTGTGCTTTGACATGTCCACCTGTTACAGGAACTTCTTTACGCCTGCCATCTTCATCTTCGAATGTGATCGTACCGTCATTGATGTTTACTTCAAGAACAGGAACTTGCAGAACTTTTCCTGTTTTTGGAGAGATCGGCAGGAAAGGAGAATATGTAACGGCACGCTCTGCACCAAGAATAGGTAAAACCGCACCCTTAATCTCTTCGTGTTTTTCAAGCATCAGCTGAAGAGCATCATTGAATTGCCCGCCAGTGTAACAATCAGTGGCGCTGTAGAATTCATATTCAAAGCCATAGCTATCCAGAAATTCTCGAAGCTGTGCATTGTTATGGTGCGCAAAGCTTTCATGCTCACTTTCAAAAGGGTTTGGAACCTTCGTCAGTGGCAGGTGCAAATGCTCAGCCAGCATATCCTGCTTCGGGACATTTGTCGGAACTTTGCGAAACCCATCCATATCATCGGAAAAGCAAATCAGCTTTGCCGGGATATCCGGTGCAAGGCGCTGAAAAGCACGCATAACCATCGTGGTGCGGGCAACTTCTCCGAATGTTCCAATATGCGGCAAACCCGATGGCCCATAGCCTGTTTCAAACAAAACATAACCTTTCGGCCCCGCTTTGATTTCACCTTTATTAAGAGCGCGCAAGCGCTTGATCACGGCTTTCGCCTCTTCAAAAGGCCAGGCACGGCATGCATTGGCAATATCTTGTGGTATATCTGTCATAGGGAAAGTTTATAACCAATAGCTGCTGGAAAGGAAAGAGCGTTATTCTTCGGATTCTTGTGTCTTTTTATATCGATGACGGTTACGCATTGTGAGGGCAATAATCCCAACATGCCCAACCAGATTAATCACCGCAACGATACAAAACTTGATATCCTCCAGCTCAATAATGCCGTAAAATAAGCTCACAATCCACGTATAAAGCCAGATTAGCCATGTCGCGACAGAGATATCCATCCCGTCACTATCCGATTTCCAGAGCTTATAAAGCTGCGGCGCATAGCCGAAAACGGCAATGACGACAATGGTGGAATAAAGAAAACCGATAATACTCATCATATGATCATAACAGTTCCCATGAGATATTGCACCCTGCCAATGTCAGGTTGTGTTCACCCGTTTCCCATGGCAATTGCATTTGAAAGATCCCTCAAACATTTCTTGTCACACCCGCGCCCAACCGTCATCCCGGCGAACGCCGGGATCTCTTCGATTTAAGCATGAGATCCCCGCTTTCACGGGGATGACAGAGCTCGTTAACAATCTAGCTTGTGTCTTCTGTGGCAAAAAAATATCCGTTCACGCAAAGACCGCCATGAAGGCGC
>CAWUJS010000021.1:0-27189 GCA_963922705.1 uncultured Alphaproteobacteria bacterium
TCAATACGATCCGGCCAGAGACTGTAATCCTCACGGAAATCTTCGGGTATATCGCCATCCCATAATGGCTGATTTCTAAGTTCTTCGGTTGTAAGGCGCCCTGTCTCAAGAGCGTACGCTTCTGTTGCATAGATATCAAAAGCATCAGCATCAGCATCAGCATAAGCAGCATAAACATAAGCATAAGCATAAGCACTGCCAGCATGCCGCGTGGATAGATGCCGCAACACTATAAAAACTCTTAGCAGGTTAATACTATGACCATCCCTGATTTCATAGTTAAAATCGCCACGCCCCAGTCGGGGAAATAGGCGTAAGGCATGGCGCAATGTCAAAATTTTAAGGCTACCGTTATGTGTTTTTTCAAGCGCACTAAAACGTTCTTCTAACGTTTGACGGTCTAATTTTCTGAAATCTTCGGCTGGGTCTGCCCCATCTCCTTCACCTACTCCTGCCTTCAACGACGGTGATGGTGGTTTTTGGCTCTTATTTTGATTTATTTTTGCCTGCACCCCTTTCGAGCGCGCCAAAATATCATTCTCATCATAAGCAACCATTGCATCCTCACATACGTATTATTTTTCTAACGATGTTAAATACGGCTAGTTTATAATTTTTGTGAAAGAAAAGCTATAATAACTCAGCAATCAACCCTCACAGCCATATTTAACGGATACTAGCCTTTTTTCTGGCATGATGTTCTTTATATGTTCTTTCTTTTTATGCTGTGTTTTGCTAGATTAAACCATGCCCTATCATGCATCGATATCCCCGCCAGACGCTTTGCGGTGGCTGTTCTTCGATCTCAACAGCTATTTTGCCAGTGTTGAGCAGCAAGACCGGCCTGAATTACGCGGCAAGCCCATTGCCGTTGTACCGGGCATGAGCGATGCAACATGCGCCATTGCGGCGAGCTATGAGGCCAAGGCTTACGGCATCAAAACGGGCACCAAGATATATGATGCTAAAAAAATGTGTCCGGGGCTAATCTGTGTGCCAGCCCGCCATGATATTTATGTTGCATATCACAGGCGTATATTTGCAGAGGTGGAACGGCATATTCCCATTGAAAGACGATGCTCAATTGATGAGGCGGCCTGCCGTCTGATGAAGAATGAATGCGCACCGGAACAGGCGGTGGCTCTTGCGAAGGCAATCAAGCACGGCATGCGTGAGCGCATCGGTACATCTATCCGCTGTTCCATCGGTATTGCGCAGAATATGTTTCTGGCTAAAACGGCCACCGATATGCAAAAACCGGATGGTTTGGTGGTGCTTGCGCCCAATGCTTATAAAGAGCGTATATTCGCCCTGCCCCTTTCTGATCTTTGCGGGATTGGCACAAATATCGAGCGGCGGTTGCGCCGCGCCGGGATCGGTACGATTGAACAACTCTGGAATGCTCACCCCAAACATGTCAGAAAAATATGGGGCAGCGTTGCCGGGGAGATTTTCTGGTATCGCCTGCACGGGCATGACATTGCCGATAAGCCCACACAAAAGCGCGTGGTCGGCCATAGCCGGGTGCTCGATCCCGATATGCGCGAAAGCGATGCCGCTTATCCGGTGGCCAAGCAATTAACAGTAAAAGCTTGCGCGCGGCTGCGGCGGTATAATTTATATGCCTGCCGCATCTCGCTTGCAGTGCGCACAGTCGGTTATGGAGGACAGCGCGGGCAAAGCTGGGTAAGAGAGACGCAATTTGCTGCCTCGCAAGACGATGCTGTGATGCTCAAGGCTTTGCAAAGGTTTTGGCAAGAAATGCAGGCTTACACCCGCAAGGCAAAACTGCTTAAAGTCTCTGTTACATTACATGACTTACATGAACCGCAAGATGTAACGCTCGACCTGTTCGATAGTCCTGAACGCTCACAGAGTAAGACACAAGATATACGGGTATCGCGTGCCATGGATGCGCTGAATAAACGCTTTGGTGCACAGACAATCACACATGGCTTCTACCCTAAAACTTCTGCTGGCTATGTCGGCACAAAAATCGCCTTTTCTCGCATCCCAGAACATGAAGAATTCTTTGAATAATCTTAAGGGTTCTGTCGCAAACGTTAACTATTTCATTTTTTCTTAAAAATGTACTTCGAAATTATTCAATCTTTTCAAAAAAGTCATCATAAACCAATGCCTGATTATCATGACGCAGTTCCTAAATCATGATTTTCTTGCGTCATAACCTTTGCAATTTTAACCAGTTTTTCTCTTTCTGATTGATTCATTGCATAAAATAAATTCATTAACTTACTTTCCGACTGATATTTTTTTATGTAAGCAGCGAAATTATCAAAATCCATTTTGCTGCAATGGAAATACATCGACACAGGAATTCCCATATATTGCGCTGCAGCCTCTATTCTCGATGCCGATATCTTATTAATGCCGCTCTCATATTTCTGAACTTGCTGAAAAGATACATTCATGACGTTTGCCAAAGTTTTCTGGCTAAGGCCATGATGTATTCGCAAGATTTTCAAAAAACGACCAAGTTTTTTTTCATTGTCTTGCAATTGTTTTTCTATCATTTGTTTGGAATTTGAACTCATTCAACACATCCTTTAAAAAAGAAGCCAGAATAAATATGAGACAATAGGTGGCATGAGCAGACAACCAAAATATTAAACATAAATACATTGCATTTGTCTTACTGGCTCATCCTGTTGTGATTGTAGACACAATCACTATAATCCCTATAGATTCTGGGCATAAATTATAAACATACTTTTTTTTAGTATGTTTATAATTTTTTTTAGCAACTTATAATACTTAATGTCAATAAAAATGTTGACTTTCGAAAGTAAAAAACACTAAAGACATTTTTAATTAAAAAAAGCACTAAAATAATGACAATTACACCTACACAATGCCTTATGGCACGCGCTGGATTAAAGCTAAGCCGGAATAATTTGGCTGATTTATCAGGCGTTGCCGCAAAAAGCATCGATAATTTTGAAAATGGTAAGACAAGCCTTGCCCACAAAAATATGAAGGCTCTAATCAGTACCTTTGTTAATGAAGGTATTGAGTTCATTGGTGAAACCGGAGTTAATGTTCCTCAAGATTATGTTGCCAAAACATTAACAGGAGCAGATGGATTTAAAGAATTTTTGGATGATGTCTATAATACCGTTAAGAACGGTGGAAGCATAAATGTTACAAATGTTGTAGATCAAGATTTTAAGTATTGGGCAGGTGATAAACACACAGATCACGTGACAAGAATGGCCAATATAAAAAATCTTGAGTGCAAAACACTATCCAAAAGCGGATATAAAGATTTTCTAGCTTCTGATTATACAGATTATAGATGGCTGCCAAAAAACGAAACTGGCCTAACACCTTTTTATATGTATGGACAAAAACTGGCTATCTTATCCCTAAAGCCAGAACCCACTATCATCATTATTAATGTACCCGGCGTTGTTGATACTTTTAGAATAAAATTTAATGCTTTATGGGAAAAGTCTACTAAGCCCAGTGAGAAACCGTAATGAGTTTGGAAACTGATTTTTTAAATGCCATTGACACGGACGGAATCATTGCAGGCAAGACCCCCATGGGTACGCTTACAAAGCACTACCGCTCTGGAGAAAACGGTTTTAATAATTGGGAAATCATTTCTCAATTGGCAGAATATAACGTTTCAAGGGAGTCAGATAGCTTATTACAAATAAGTGCCAAAAAAATAAAAAGCCGTATACCGGATCATTCTCACATCTATCTCTTGGGAACGAGCAATAAGGAAGCACTGCTATTTACTATGGCGACTAGTAAATTTGCATCGATTTCATGTGTAGATATTGTAGAACAAGTCGCCGATGATCAAAAAAGTGTTTTACAGAGTATTTTTAAAGATGCAGCAATTGATAAAGCTGTATTAGACTACCAAATTGACGCATTGCCGAAAAATAATGCAAAAAACAGTTTAATCTTATATCCAAGCTCGAATATCGGGAACACTATCGGTTATCACAATCAGCATGTAACAGAAAATCAAATTATTATTGATCAACTGTCACTCCTTAAACAAAGAGCAAACATGCTGCTTTTAATTTATGACACAAATATAAATCCTGTCACGGCTACAAAAACGTACTCAGGGCCATTACATGCAAAATTTATTCTAGACTCTTTTGAAGCTGTAGCAAAGAATTTGGACATAAAGGGACTTCAAAAAAACAACCTAATCCATAATCCACAGTGGAATGCAAATTGCAGTGCAGTATTGCATCAAATTGTTGTTGCCAAGACACACAACCTTATTTTCAAGGATACGCTTATTCAACTCAATAAAGGACAAACATTATATCCAGGTCATTCCTACAAATTTTCTGATCATAAAGATAATAAGGATATGAATATTATTGCAAAGAAAGCTGGTTGGGAAGCTGAGGGAAAGCCCCTATCACACAATAATAGTACGGTTAAAATGCAACTCTATATTTCTTAATCCCCAGCACGCATTTTCATGAACAATATAATGACTGATAGGCTAAGAGATATAACTGTCCAAAAAATAAATAAGGGTAGTGCATGTATGATGCCATAAATCAACCAACCCGCTAATGCCAAAGATTGTAGAATATAAGTATGAAGAGAAAGTGCTTTGGTATCTTTTGTTTTTATAATTTTTATGATTTGCGGTAAGGCTGAAACTGAATACAATAAACCAGCAATAAATCCTATGATTTCTATTGTCATGTAAACACCTTCTCTTCGGTCAACGATAAATAATTTACCATTTATGTACTACAGAAAATGCTTAATAAAAATCATAACCTTATATTTTAGGGATATTGTCATCCATCGCTAGTCTGTCTTTTTACAATACGCCCTATTGCACGTTGCCACCTTTCTTAAAATCGAATAATTTTTGGGACTCACTGGCCAATTTCCTGAAGAGAGGATTAGCTTGGCTTGCAGGATAGACGGCACGCAGCAAGCTATAAGCAACGGATATGAAAGCAGCAGCCAATTCAATTTTGGAAAGACCATGTTTTTTAATCAGATAGCGGGTAAATTCAGCCAGTTCCTTACGCGCCACCTTTTCACCGACCATGTGCTGCTCTGCCAAGCTGCGCTTTTGCTTCCGACTTGCCTTCGGATCAACAAGTTTTACAGATACATCCAGCATTGATTTCCTCCCTATAAGCTCTGGTATCCAACCATTGAACGGGAATTATACTTACTTGCCAAGGGATGCTTCAATTTTACGGACGTAAGCCTGTGTTTCTTGGTAAGGCGGTATACCATTGTATTTATTGACCGCTCCCGGCCCCGCGTTATAAGCAGCAATTGCAAGCCTACGATCACCGTTATAGATATCCAAAAGCTCTTTGAGGTATTTTGTACCACCCTCAATATTTTGTTTGGGGTCATAAGCATCACTGACGCCTAAATCTTTGGCTGTCCCCGGCATGAGTTGCATGAGACCCATTGCCCCTTTATGAGATGTTGCAGACGGATTAAAATTAGATTCAGCCAAAATCACAGCTTCAATCAATCTACTTTCAACACCGTATTTCTGTGCTGCGCTTTGAATATAGGGCGAAAACTTCTTTTTAGCGCTTGCAGGGATTACAGCTTTATAAACAACAGGCTGCGCCAAATTCCTGTCATCGTGAACAACATGAGAAACAACGCTACCATCCGCTTTAAACTCAAAAACATCTGCCTGTGCTGGAAACTCAACCAGAATCAAACAAGCACATATCGCAAAAAACCGCAGCATTGCTAAACTTTACTGATAAAAGAATTTACCCAGATAATCACCACTCACCCACATTTCTACAAAATATGGTTTGGGGCGTTTAATAGCCTGATAATAACAACGATTATTATCATATTCTATCTGGACATCATCATGATCTCCACAAGCCTGATATATATTCTGGCCAACGCAACGACCTGTAGTTTGGGCATTGTTTGTGGTGATCAGCTCAAACCCCTCTTTACACGGCTCAAAAGGCTCATAACCCATTTGATAGCTGCCGCTTCCACTTTCAGAACATGCGCCAAAAGCAGGTAGTGGCGGTTTACGGCTTTTGATGCGCTTAACCATCGCACTATGCGCTGCGCTACAGCCCTGTGGAAACCCGCCCGGCAAACATAACCAGATTGCACACTCATCTTGTGATGCCGCATAAGCCGATTTTTCTGATGCCCCTGTTATAGCCAGTAAAAGACCCATCAAAAATACACACGCAGTTTTTTTCATTATTATTTCCCATCTGATATTGTTGTCGAAATCATGTCTTTTAAAATTTGTTCAACCTTGTCTTCATCTTCCCCAAGCCTAATAAGCAAATATTTTTTCATCTCTGCAAGTGAAGCAAATCGACTTTCCAAGAAAGCATCCGATAAAATATCAAACTCTCCGTCTCGGCTTATATACATTTGATCTTCCGCCCCTCCGTAAATAAGCCAATCTACTGAAAGATTCAAATTTGCACATATATTCGCAACTGTATCTAAACGAGGGTTATTATTTGTATTCAGAAAATTTTTGATCGTAGAACGCTTTACACCAGAAATTTTCTCCAATTGATAATCGGAGACTCCTGCTTTTTTCATAGCGTACTTCATGCGCTCTGCAACCGTCTTCATATCTACTTTTTTAACCACAACAACACATCCTTGCAACAATATTTTGCCTAGTAGGTATTTTTTTATTGACATGCCATATAAATGACCTTATAGGTGTTATATATAATCCCACACACGACGATTGGGAAGGACTTAATTGCTCCTTCCCAATCAAGCCGGGAGAGACACAAAATTTGAGTCAAAATGATGGATACAACCCTAAAAAATGAAAAAAACATCCCTACTCTACCTACGGTAGGCAATAAAAATCTTGCCAAGTATCAAGAAAGGTCATAAAGATGATTATAACTGAGATAAAAACTGCGTGTGTAACAAAAGGGGAAGCTACTATGACTTCTAACACTACTTATCTGACACAATACATAATCCTAACAACAATGTGCTGTGTTTTTCTTACTCTCTCTTCAACTGATGCAATGGCAGCTTCTAGCGGCAGCGGAGAGCTTTTTGGTTCGATGACTAATTTCCTAAACGCTTTAGAAACATTGCTAACCGGAACATGGGCACGGATTGTTGCAATTATTGCTGTGGTCTTTACAGGCTTTGCATGGATGACTGGACGCCTTTCATGGGGAATTGCGGGATCTGTGATTGGTGGCATCATCCTTGTTTTTGGTGCAGCCGCAATTGTAGACGGCATTAGCGGCGCAATCTAATCCAGAGATTAATTACTCAATAAGTGATGGAGGCGAAAAATGTCTAACATCTCAACAGATGTCGTGTATCTGGCGCTCACCCGTCCGCCTATGGCGGTGGGCGTGCCAATGGATTTCTTTGGTCTCAATTTCATTTTGAGCGGCATCGGGATTATTCTTTGCACATCATTATTCGCAATGTTTTGTGTGTTGACGTTCTTCTCGCTACCACTGCATGGTTTAGCTCTGCTGGCAACGCGCCATGATCCGCACTGGATCACTGTCTGGAAAACAAAAATATCCAAAGCAGGACCAACCCGAAACCAGAAACTCTGGAGGTCAAACAGCTATACGCCGTAGCTGTGTGCAAAAAGGGAGATGTCTATGAAACACGCTAACTTCGCAAAAACAGAAAAGCCTGTATCAGATTTCGTTCCCTATACGCGCTTTGTTGATGAGAGTACGCTGCGCACAAAAGATGGATATTTGCTGCAAGTGATAAAGCTGGACGGCCTGGCCTTTGAGACTGCGGAAGCAGAAGATCTGAACCACTATAAAGATGTGCGCGGTAATCTCATCCATAATCTCTCAGATAGCCGTTTTGTGCTGTATCATCACATTATCCGGCGTGAGGTCAATGAAGAGCTGGACAGCTTCTTTGAAAATGATTTCTGCCGCCAGCTCGATCAGGCGTATAAAGCAAAGCTACAACAAAAGCGTATGTTCAAAAATGAGCATTACATCACACTGATGCGCCGCCCTGCTCCCGGTGTTTTAGGACTGGCCGATAAAATTGGGCGCGTCCTTTCAAACAAGATCGATAAAGAGCTTTATCAGCAAACACTCAAGAATGACCTCAAAGCCCTGTCCGCTGAAACCAATGCATTGATGGAAGGATTGGCTTTATATGCCCCTACTCTTTTAAAGCTTGAGGATACAGACTATGGAACGCAATGCCCGCCCTTATCATTTATCGGTATGCTGCTGAATTTAGACAATGCGCCTGTGGCTTTGCCTGATGGCGGCATTGATACATATCTTCCTAAAAAACGAATTTCTTTCGGCAAAGAAACCTTTGAAGTCCGCGGAGCGGGCGCACAAGATATAAAACTCGGCGCCATGATCTCTATTAAGAAATATGCCACCCATACAGCAACCGGCATGTTGGATGGATTGCTGCACTTGCCGCATGAATTTATTCTAACCCAAAGCTATGCGTGCGTTGACATGCAAACATCTTTAAACCGTATTCGCGATTGTCAGCGCCGGATGGTTAGCGGCGAGCAAGGCGCAGTATCACTGGAAGATCAACTTGATACAGCCATTGATGAAGTGGCCTCCAATCTTACAAGTTTTGGGGAACATCATTTGAGCCTGTGTGCGATTGGCAAAGATGCTACCGAACTCGATAAAGCGGTGAATGCTGCCTTCAGTATTCTCGGGCCTCTTGGTGTTCATGCCGTACGTGAAGATGTAAACATGGAACCCGCATTCTGGGCGCAAATGCCGGGCAACCTCTCGTATATTGCACGCAAAGCGATGATTTCTAATCATAATTTCGCAGGATTTGCAGGGCTTCATAATTTCCCGATGGGACAAAAATCCGGCAATCATTGGGGTGATGCTGTGACTGCGCTTGAGACAACATCCGGCACACCATACTGGTTTAACTTTCATGAGCGTGATGTTGGAAACTTCACGGTATTTGGTCCGACCGGATACGGTAAAACGGTGCTGCTTTCATTTCTTCATGCACAAGCGCAAAAGTTTAAGCCCAAAAGCTTCTTCTTTGATAAAGATCGCGGGGCAGAAGTTTACCTGCGTGCAATTGGCGGTGAATATAATATTGTACGCGCAGGATTACCTTCCGGTTTAAACCCGCTTCAAATTGAAGACACACCAGATAACCGCGCATTCTTGCGCAATTGGCTACAAATTCTGCTGCGCAGCGAAAGCCGCAAGAATTTCACAGCTATCGAGCGTGAAATGATCGCAGATGTGGTCAATGCAAACTTTGAAGCATCGTTTGAGCATCGTCGTTTATCTGTCCTCTCAAAACTCTTCGGTGGATTTGAGCATGATACCGATGAAACCTTGCAAGAGCGCTTATCAATGTGGCATTCGGGCGGCGAGAGGGCATGGCTCTTTGATAATCCAGACGACATGCTGTCGATGGATGCGCGGACAATCGGCTTTGATATGACGTCTGTTTTGGATGATCCGGCAAGCCGTACACCTTGGTTATTTTACATCTTTCACAGGATCAAAAACGCGATTGATGGTGATAAAAGCCTGATTATGCTTGATGAAGGATGGAAGCTTCTTGATGATCCGGTCTTTGCGCACACGATCAAAGATTGGCTTAAAACCATTCGTAAAATGGGCGGATTGGTCGGTTTTGCGACACAAAGTACAGGTGATGCCACCAGCTCTATGATTGGCTCCACCATTTTAGAGCAAAGCCCCACCCAGATATTCCTGCCTAACCCAAAAGCACGCGAAGAAGAATATTGCGGACACTTCCGCCTCTCAAAGCAAGAGCTTCATACAATCCGTAATCTAACGGCACAGAGCAGGTGTTTTCTGATTAAGCAAGGAAAAAACTCTGTGATCGCCAAACTCGATCTATCGGGCATGGATGATTTTATTTCCATCCTCTCAGGGCGCACAGAAAATATCCGCATTCTTGAAGAGGTGCGCTCTGAATTTAAAACCCCTGAAGAATGGATACCACATTTTATACAAAGGATTGCCGCATGATAAAGACACTCAAAAACCATTTGCGTTTATGGACTGCATGCGCAGGCCTGGCCGTTTGCCTTGTCCCCTCCCCATGCAAGGCAAACGGCATCCCTGTTTTTGACGCAACAAGCGTGGCA
Organism: uncultured Alphaproteobacteria bacterium; assembly: GCA_963922705.1. Lineage (GTDB taxonomy): Bacteria > Pseudomonadota > Alphaproteobacteria > Micavibrionales > Micavibrionaceae > TMED27. Next base: position 10,130 of record CAWUJS010000021.1, read on the forward strand.
CAAGCCATCGCACAAATTGAGCAAATGGCCAAAGATTATGAACTCCAGCTTGAACAAATTGACCAGGCACTTGCCAATTATAATGCAATCACCGGCGGGCGTGATCTTGGAACATTGCGTAATTCTACTGCCGAGCAAGATTTACGCCGCGCTTTGCCGCCTGAGCTTCAGGAACTCATTGGCCTGAATAATGCCACTAGCCTTGGTGCTGCGGGATTAGAAACACAAAGCATCTATAATGATATCCTGACTACCTATGATCCGGTGACAGGTGCGGATTTAATCCCCTCTGATCCAGGCGGATCAGTAGCAGGAGCGCATGATCGGCACGCAAACACAACATATGCAGCCATGGCCGCATCTGAAAGCGCATATAATAATGCTGCAAATAGGCTGGCCAGTTATGAGGAGATGTTACAAAAGCTGAACACCACAACTGATTTAAAGGAATCCGTGGATCTTCTCGCGCGCATCACCGCAGAAAACGGCATCTTACTCAATGAGGTCATGCGCATGCAATCGTTGCAAATGCAGCTGCAATCAACCCAGAGCGGGAAATCACTCACGGACATTAAAAGACTCAATAAAGCACGTATCTATGACCGCAATATTTCCATGCAATCATTTGAATAAAGGAGAAAAACCAATGAAAAAACTAATGCTCATCCTACCCCTACTCGCTTTAGCCGGCTGTTCAACCTTGGGACATAGTGACTTGAAATCACCATGTAACGCACAAACAGCCTCTTTATCGCAAAACCCATGCAATCCCTTACCGATCAATATTGGTTAAAACAGGTATCAAAACCACATCCAAAGGACACATAAAATGATGAATAATAAAATGATACTCCTGACCTGCTGCGCAATTACGATCTTAACCGGCTGTCAGGAAGAGCGAAAAAACCCGCTTTTATCCCGCCCTACAATGGAGATATTAAGCTGGATTTCTATGAATAAAACACAAGAAATCGTCGCGTGTTCTAAACATTGGTCAACCCCCGAGGAAGCCTTACCATCGGAGCTTAAAAACTGTGACAGCGTTGCACAAAATCTGGCAGAGACAATGAATAATCAAAAATTTGCTGAAGACGTTAGGGGCAAGGATATCCATCTCCCCTATCTGTGGAAAGAGTTTTACCGCCATACACAGGCTTCCAAATATGACCGCGAGAAATCTGCGCAGTCTTTTAGCTCTGATCAAAAAGATTCAGGCGAGAAAAAGAAATACCTCGTTCCGCCCAATCTTTTTAATCAATCAGCACAATAAATCTGAAAGTTAGCGTTACTATGGCAGCATCCAACACAATCGACACAATTATTCTCAAAATTGACTCCACTATTCTGAGTTTTGTGAATGGGTCATTTACGAGCTTTGTGCCCGCCGTAGAAACGCTGTGGCAAGCGATGTTTATCATCTTTATAGCCTTTTATGGATATAAAGTCATGCTGAACGGTCGTTTCTCACTTCATGAAGGCACTATACATTGCGCAAAAATGCTCCTGATTTTTGTACTCATAACCAGTTGGACAGACTTCCAGGTATTTGTCATGGATATTGTTACAGATACGCCTTCAGATATTGCAGGACAGGTTTTAAACGGCACCACAGACGGTACGTTTAACGTCAATAATGCCAATACTGCATTAGGAGAATTTTATGAGCGTAGCCTCGATGTTTCTTCAAAAATTATGGATGATGCCGGATGGAACGTGACCTTAATCTTATATAGCTGGGCTGTATGGCTGGCTGCCTTAATTCTAACAGCTTACGCATTGGCTCTTATAGCCCTATCGAAGATTGCTGTGGCTATCATTTTATCCGTAGCCCCGTTCTTTATTCTCATGCTTGTCTTTGCGCAAACCAAAACCCTTTTTGAGGGGTGGCTGCGCACATTATTAAATTATGCATTCATACCAATTTTTGTTTACACCCTGCTCGCACTCCTTTTATTGCTATTACAAAAACCGTTATTAGAAATGGAAAACAACATTTCTGCAAGCAGTGAAATCATGGCCTATATCGCACCGTTCATGCTGATCTGCGTTGTCTCTATCGTCCTTCTCCTGCAAGTCATGAACATAGCCTCCGGCATTGCTGGTGGCTTGAGCCTCTCTACCATGGGGCTTGGCAGGTATGCTGCCGGTAAAATAGGAGGCGCAGCCAGAACATCAGGAAGCTATGCGCGCTATCGCGGTGATCAAGCGGCTGATACTGCCGGTCGCGGTATTAAAAATGTTGCAAGTAAAGGCGCAGAAAAACTCCGCGCTGCAATAGAAAAAAACAGAGGAGGCAGCGGTGAGCCACAATCCTAATAGAATAAAAGCCTCGGCTGCATATTTTGAAAACGGCGCAACATGGGAGCATGGCCTTTATGCCAATCTCGAAGCCTCACGCAAACGCGCCTGGATGATCGCTTTTCTATCCCTTGGTGTGGCTATGGCTTCGATCTTGTGCCTGATTTTACTCCTGCCGCTTAAAACGTTTGAGCCTTACATTGTGACTGTCGATGAGCATAGCGGCTACACAGAAATCACACGCCCTTTAAAACAAGGTGCGTTATCTGAACAAGACGCTGTGACAGAAAGTAATTTGGTACGCTATGTGACTTTACGTGAAGCTTATAACCCGCACATCATACGCGAAAATTACAAGGCTGTGGCTTTGCTCTCCGATCAAAAAGCCTTACGCGAATATGAAGAACTCTGGCATGAAAATAATCCTGATAACCCATCAAAGCTTGCCGGAGGAAAAGGGACGATAGATGCAAAAATCAAATCCGTATCCTTCCTCAATGATGAAACGGCGCAGCTGCGCTTTAAAACTGAAACCCGCAAAGAAAACCGCGTCCATGTTTCACATTGGAATGCCATTATCACATTCCGCTACACCCAAAAACCGATGAAAATGTTAGAGCGCTTTCAAAACCCGCTCGGCTTTCAAGTCATATCCTATCGTAAATCTCAAGAAATATTGGAGAATTAGACCATGAAAAAACTCATACTTACCACCGCACTCGCGCTTTGTATCGCCTCCCCTGCTATAGCCGGAAAATCACCGCGCCCCGGCGCTGCGGATGCGCGTGTTAAAACCCTCACCTATCATGATACGGATGTTTACCGTATCACCGCACATTATGGGTTTTCTACGGTGCTGGAATTTGACCGCACTGAGAGCATCGAGACAATCTCAATGGGAGACAGCCAGGCATGGCAGATCGTTAGGCCATCGCGCGGAAACCTGCTTTTTATCAAACCTTTGGAAGAAAACGCCAATACCAACATGACCGTTGTGACAAATAAGCGCATTTACACATTCGAGATGACAGCAAAAGCATCACAATCCCACAAATCCAGCCAGCTTTCTTTTCGCATCCGTTTTGTTTATCCGGATCAAATTGATATGCAGCTCGCTAATATTGCCAAAAGCAAGAATAACGGATTTGAAGACAAGGACTTTTCGCCCTCATCCGTGCCGCCGGAAGACTGGAATTTTGATTACTCATATTCAGGCGATAGGAGCTTGCGTCCGCGGCGTGCTTTTGATGATGGGATCTTCACATACTTCCAATTCTCAAAAACAGGCAAAACACCTGCGGTTTTTGCAGTTGATGCAGAGGGCAATGAATCCATCGTCAATTACTCCATGCAAGGCAAATATCTGGTTGTTGAAAGCCTTGGCCGCCAATTTACGCTGCGTGATGGTGATATTACGACATGTATTTTTAATGACTCCTATCCGGACATCGAAGCCGATCCGTTGGAATTAACCATCAATGACATGGAAGATGTCTCCGAAGAGACAGGGCTTAATATAGCACTGGCCGATAGCGCTAGTTTTAACCATTAAAGAAAAAGTGATGATAGGAAAAATAAATCAGAAAAAGCCCGCTTCATGAAAGGCTGGAATGTGCCGGATGCGCAAAAACCATATCGCAATATGTTTGTGATTGTCTGGTTTTTAACGATTATCTTCGTGCTGGTTGATACATATTACGATCAAAAAAACCGCCCCAAAGCGCCTGACATGCCTTACGCGCCGCAGATAAACGACAAGAGAAACAAAGCCCCTTAATAAAGGATCAATAAGCCATGAATAACGAAAACAACACTGAGTTTTATGATGAAAATACCGGTGAAATTTTAATTGACGGAGACCGCGGAACACCGGGCGTTGCTCAAAGCGGATCAGGGCGCGTTTTAGGCATGGTTGCCTTTGGTTTGTTTGGCGTTCTGGCACTGGGTTTTGTCATTTATGATGGTATCAAAAAAGAAAGCCCTGCCCCTGAAACAACAAAAGAAGAGATTGTGTTTAATGCACCCAAACCGCGCGATGAACCTTATATTGTGGAAACGATAGAACAACCCCCACAAGCGCCTCTCAATACAGCGCCAGAACCAGAGCAGATTGATCCTGCCCTTTTACGGGAACAACAGCGCTTGATGGAAGAAGCTTTGCGCCGCGCGCAGGAAAAACAGCAAAAGATGGAAGCGCGGATGAAAGCCCCGCAAGTGATCTATGACCAACCATCTTCATCCGCTGGCGTTGCAACACTTTCAAGCAATAATGCATCACAAGGCGGTGCTACGCTCCTATCAGGAGGTTCCTCCAATAACGATGATCCGAATGTCGCATTTGCCAATGCTCAACGCAATATAGATGTACCAACAGCCAAAGCCACACAGCTTCAAAATATGGATACGCTGATTGCACAAGGTAAAATGATTAACGGCATCCTTGAAACAGCTATTCATAGCGATCTGCCGGGGATGGTGCGCGCGATTACCTCTGAAGACGTATATTCTTTTGACAGCTCGACCTTGCTCATTCCCAAAGGCGCGCGTCTTGTCGGACAATACCGCTCCGGCATACGCCAAGGGCAATCTCGCGTTTTTGTCATCTGGAATCGTATGATCCGTCCGGATGGAGCAAGCATTGATCTTGGGTCTATCGGCACAGATGCTTTGGGGCGTTCCGGCCTTGAAGGTGAAGTGGATTCACATTTCATGGAACGCTTTGGCTCATCTGTTTTGCTCTCTATCATTGATGGCGCTCTGGCCGCAGGTGTAAGCGCCATTGATAATGATGATGCCTCTACAGTATCCTTAAACGGAAGCAGTGATTTTTCTCGCTCCTCTGAAATCGCTCTCGAAAACAGCATCAATATCAAGCCAACCATTCATATCGACCAAGGCAAACGGATCAAAATATTCGTTGGTAAAGATTTAGACTTTAGCGATGTGGGGGGCTTTTAAAAGGCTTGACCCCGGTAGTATGCTAAAAGCAGGGACACCCGGGGCCTCTTAATTTTAAGGTAACAGACAGAAGGTGGGAGTGTCCAAAAAAGAATAATGTACTCTTATTTGTTTACATTTGTTGTTTTTTAGCATATATTATACTAATGATCCATTCGTTTAAACATAAAGGACTTCAAGAACTCTACGAAACCGGAAAAACAAGACGAATAGATCAAAGAATGTACAAACGCCTTTTAAGGCGACTTGACGCTTTGGATGCCTCGTCAAAGCCAGAAGACATGAATATTCCCGGCTTTGATTTTCATGGCCTCCAAGGCCATACGCCGAAACGCTACACAGTCCATATTAACGGGCCATGGTGCATTACGTTTGAATGGAAAAACGGTCATGCGCAAAACGTGGATTTTGTGCAATATCATTAAGGAGAAAGACTATGATACGACAACCTACACATCCTGGAGAGATTTTAAAGGAAGACGTACTTCCGGCTTTGAAACTGAATGCTTCAAAAGCTGCAGAAATTTTGCAAATCTCCCGCCAATATATGAGTGACATTCTAAATGGCCGAAAGCCATTAAATACGCTGCTTTGTTTGAAAGTCGGTAAAATGGTAGGAAATGAGCCGGAAATGTGGATGAATATGCAAAGCAAATACAATCTTTGGGAAGCACAACAAAATAGCGAGACTAAAGCACTTTTATCAAAGATCCCGACACTACAAGACCAACACCCGTAACATTATGAAACATAAGGCGCAGCCCTCAAACGATCATATTTTCTTAGAGCAATATCTTGAGCCGTTCATACATTATCTGAATGACCCTGACATCACAGAAATTTGCGTGAATGCGCCGGGTGGGTTTTGGATTGAGAAAATGGGCGAGCCACGTATGGAATATATCCCCTGCCCAGATGTCGCCAATGACAAACTGGCACGTTTGGCAAGGCTTGTCGCACAAGAAACCAAACAAAGCATCAACGAAAAGCTCCCTTTGCTATCGTCTTCCCTACCCTCTGGCGAGCGGATTCAATTTGTTTTACCACCCGTCGCGGCAAACGGCATTGCCCTCTCTATTCGTAAGCAAGGCGTCCAGGATTTAAGCCTTGAAGATTACAAAGAGCTAGGGATATTCGATACGGCTCGTTTTGTTGATGATGCTCACACACAAAGCCAAGATAAACAGCTTCAGGACATTGTTTCGGCATCTAATGCAGACAGCAACAGTATTATGCATTTTATTGACCGCGCCGCCAAAACGCATAAAAACATCATCGTGTCCGGTGGAACCTCAACGGGGAAAACTACGCTTCTCAATGCAATTTTAAAATCGGTCAATGAGCATGAGCGTATCATCACAATTGAAGATACGGCAGAGCTGAGACCACCGCAGAAAAATACGCTCTCCCTCCTCGCCTCCAAAGGCGAACAAGGTCAGGCCAAAGTGAATATTCAAGATTTACTGGAAGCATCGCTTCGCCTGCGCCCGGATCGTATCTTTCTTGGTGAGCTGCGCGGAAAAGAAACCTATTCATATCTGCGCGCTGTTAATACAGGACACCCGGGTTCTATCACCACTGTTCACGCCGATACACCGCGCGGCGCGTTTGAGCAAATCGCGCTCATGGTCATGCAAGGCAATGTCTCTATGAACAAAGATCAGATCATGGATTACACAAAATCCATCATCGACATTGTGATCCAGCTCAAACGCGTTGGCGGAAAACGCATTGTCTCTGATATCTGGTATCCAAAAGGTTCATTATGACGACAAAGAACCATGAAAACCTCAATGCACATTTCAAAGCGCTTAGAAAGCTTGGTGATCTAAACAAGGAATATCACTATATACGCGCGCTTCCCAAACAAACCCTAACATCTATGATCCTAAAAGGCTTTCAAGCCAAAGGCTATCAGGTCACACACGCAACAGCGGATGAACAAAAACAACATATTCAAGCGCATGTTAAGATTAAAAACCGCACATACCCGCTTTTTATTCATGATGCGCAAGGCTCTCAAGAGGATATCTTCAATGCTGTTCAAACCTGCAAACACTTACAAAAACGTGGCCTTTTTATATCCATCTGCGCCAATCAACAAACGCTCGATCTAATCAAAGCGCATCATGACGTATTGGAGAACATGGCCACGCATTTGCTGCTCGATCTCCTCATTGAGACAAAACCGCTTATTCCACCTACGCTCAAAAAATATTGTCGTTACGCTGCCTATGGCATTGCCGGAGTTCTGACACTCACAGCATCATTCTATGCCAGCGGTGTGATTTACTTTTTACTCAATGACTGGGCAAGCACATTAAATTATGTACGCCCATGGACAATATTGAATTACATCTCCTACACTGAGTCCCCGTATCTAGAATATCTCATAGGCTCACTGCTTGCTCCTCTTACTCTGATTGCGGGGATGGTGGGATTTTATGTCTTTAAACCTGAAAATAGCTCCTCACGGTGGGCAAGGCTTTATGACCTTAAAAAAGCGAGATTACTTGATAAAAAAGGTCTGGTTTTAGGAAAGTTTCAGGGGCGATATTTACGCAATGATGGTCAAACACATTGCTTTACCTTTGCACCGACCGGCAGCGGTAAAGGTGTCGGGATTGTGATTCCAAACCTGCTTGAATGGCCGGATAGTATTTTATGTCTCGATGTAAAAGGAGAAAACCACGAACTCACATCAGGCTATCGTCACTCTATCGGACAAAAAGTAATAAACTTCACGCCGTTTTCTGAGTTTAAAACCTCACATTGCTATAACCCCTTTGATTATGTGTCTTCTGATCCTACGAAACGTATTACTGATCTTCAGCTGATTGCTACTATTCTTGTCTCTTGTGCAGAGCGCGCCGATCCGCACTTCCCTGAAGAAGCACAGGATTTGTTTGTTGGATTATCTTTATATATTTTGGATAATCCAAAATATACCAACACGATTGGCGCAGTTTTTCGTTTGCTCGGAACGGATCAGAACTTTAAAGAGCTGTTACCGCACATTGCAGAAACCTTTCCGAACCTGCATGAATCCGCAAAACAACTGTTTTATTCCTATGCGCACAAAGCAGAAAAAGAGCGCTCTGGTATTAAGTCTACCCTGGGCCGCGCTTTAAAACTCTGGCGCAATCCTGTGATTGATGCTGTGACAAACAAAAGTGATTTTTCTTTTTATGATCTACGCAAACGCAAGCACACTGTGTATTTTGGCGTCGGCGTGAACCACATAGACGCGCTATCCCCTCTTATTCGTATTTTCTTTGAGCAAGCCATCAATGTCATGACGGCGCATGAACCAAACCCTGTGACCGAACCGCGTAAAGTGCTTATGGTTCTGGATGAGATTCATATTCTCGGACGCATGAATGTCATGTCTAAAATATTTACACTGCTGCGCTCCTATAATGTCCGCATATTGGGCATTATACAGGGCATCAACGCTTTGGAAACCATATACAAAAGAGAAGAATGCTCGACGATTATTAGCAACTGCGCTCACCGCATCTTCTTTGAAAACCAATGCGATCAAACACTAGCCTATGTTTCTAAACAATGCGGCGAACAACGCATTCAAGCCAAAACCGTTAATCGCGACAAAACAGGCCGCAAAGTCTCTACAACAGAAAAATGGATTCCGCTCATCAAAAATCATGAAATCGCGCAATTAGGCGAGAAGAACGAAATTATACTGGTTGAAGGCCGTTTTCCTGTAAAATGTAAGAAAATCAATTACCGCTTTGATAAGAACTATAAGCCGCTGACACAAATACCGCCAGTGAACACGCCGAATATTCTCGTCACAGAGCATGAATCGCCTCAATATGATATTCCAAAGCCTGATAAAAAACCACCAAGCTCCGAAGGATATGCGCCTTTATAATGTGCTTGAACCTATGATGTATACTCTGAAATGGTTTCAAGGAATATTTCCCCGTATTTATCGAGCTTAGCCTGACCTACACCGGATATTTCAGACATTTTCTCAAGCGTATCCGGCCTCGTAATGGACATATCCACCAATGTCTTGTCATGAAACACCATGTAAGGAGCTATTTTTTGGGATTTTGCCAAACCCTGCCGTAGAATTTTCAAATACTCAAAAAGTTTTGCATCCTGATCATTTTCTATAGTGGCTGTAGGTTTTTCACGCCGTTGCTTTGAAGAAGAGAATTTCATTTTACGGTCTTCACGCAATTCAGTTGTTGTTTTGCCCGTCATAAGAGCCATTCCGTCAGGCGTAATCTTAAGTCCTCCATGATTGGCCATATCAACACGGATAAAGTTCTTCGCTACGAGCTGGCGGATTATACCGTTCCATTCCTGTTTGGTGTATTCCTTGCCTATGCCCCAGGTGCTTAACTGATTATGTTTGAACTTCTTAATTCTATCCGTTTCTTTTCCTAGCAAAACATCAATGATATACGCCGCGCCAAAAAGCTGCTCTGTTCTGTATATACAAGATAGTATTTTTTGCGCCGGAATTGTGCCATCTATCATTTTCGGCGGTGTAAGGCAGGTATCGCAGTTATTGCAAGGCTCACATTCATCATCGAAATATCGTAAAAGAACCTGGCGCCGGCATCCCCCGGCTTCACAATATCCAAGCAAGGAATCCAGTTTTTGCCGTTCTATACGTTTCTGATTTTCCGACGCATCGGATGATTCCAGCATTTGCCGTTGCAATGCTACATCCTGTAATCCATAGACCATCCACGCTACAGACGGCAGACCGTCACGCCCTGCGCGGCCTGTTTCCTGATAATAGGCTTCAATGTTTTTTGGCAAATCCATATGACACACAAACCGCACATCCGGTTTGTTAATCCCCATACCAAACGCCACAGTCGCAACGATGATGATATTATCTTCTTTTAAAAAGCGGTCTTGATTAGTGGCTCGGATATCTTTGTCTAGCCCGGCATGATACGGCAGAGCCTTGTAGCCTTCATCACACAAGAATTGCGCCGTTTCTTCAACTTTACGGCGGGATAAACAATAGACAATCCCGCTTTCACCATTCGGACGGCTTTTTAAAAACTGTTTCAGTTGAGCTTTCGGATTATCTTTGATCTGCACATGATAGGTGATATTCGGGCGGTCTACGCTGCCCGTAAAAAGTTTATCAAGGTGTAATTTTCCTAAAATATCTTTGCGTGTTGGTTCATCCGCTGTTGCTGTCACGGCAATGCAAGGAATGTCTTCATAACGCTTTCGCAATGCTGATAACGCCATGTAATCAGGACGGAAGTCATGCCCCCATTGAGAAATACAATGTGCTTCATCAATCGCTAATAGGGATAGATCAATTTCATCCAAGATAGCCAGAAACTCTTCATTCATAGCACGTTCAGGTGCTATATACAGCAAATCCAACATGCCGGCTTTCAGATCATCCATGATCCTGTAGTAATCACGCCCTATAAGCGAAGAGTTCAATGTTTCTGCTCTGACACCACATTCTTTCAAGGCTGCAATCTGATCCTGCATCAACGCAATCAGCGGAGAGATAACAATCCCTGTTCCTGTACGGCAGATTGCCGGGATCTGATAGCATAAGGATTTTCCGCTGCCTGTTGGCATCAAAACACAACAGCTTTGACCATTCATAACGGTTGTGATGATGTCTGCCTGCATGCCGCGAAAGTCACTGTAACCAAACACAGACGACAAAATGTCTTTAGGATGTGATACCGGAATATTGACCGCAGCTTGAACCATAATGCTCGTATTGTTACATTTGAAATAGGCTATAGCTATGCCTTACTTCTGTGATGAGAAATGTATTTGCGTTTTTTTAACTCTTATGGCATAAAATGAATAAGTGAGCCGTACACAGCTAGCATACCATGTACGACTCGTGGATGTTATAAGCGGATTATGATTGTTATTTCTAACTTTCTAATCCGAAGGTTAAAGGCCAGAGATGGCCTTTTTTCTTTGCTCACATGTCTCACCTCCATTCTCGTTATCAGTTCCGCTTTGCTTTTATAGAGCCTGTGGAACTGAAAGAGACGGCGTGAGTTTGAACACCTAACAACCACATTGAACATAGCGATTTAGCAGAGGTTTTTCAATCCAAAGACTGCGGGTTTGAGAAATAACTCTTATATTGCATATGGTGAAGGTCTAAGATCAGATAATAAACGCCCAATTTCCCACGCCCATCCAAATTCAGGATACATGGGAGAACCTATGTTCTTGTCAATGTCGCTTTTTATCCAGTTTTTACCATCAAAGTGAATCACTTTCATAAGGTTTGTTATATCAAAAACCTCTATTGGCAATAATTGTCCTTCACCGTTAATAATGCCCTGAATGATGGAGTGATTGCCGCCTGTAACAAAGGAAATATGAAGCGGATGAATGTGTGTTATTTGGTGGTTGGGATCTTGTTTGAACTTACCTGCTTTCCGGCCTTCTCCGATCATCCCCAATACATTTACAATACTACTTGGACTCCAAGATGTAGGTAAAAACTATGTCAGAACCCAGTTTAATCGTTGGATAATTGCTTTCATTATGAACAACGCTGTCATAAATCAGTTGAGTTGTTTCTTCATCGGAAAAATTAAAAGCCTCGTTACAATAGATAGCATTTACAGCATGGTGATCTGGCTTGAGATAAGCATCTCTGACATGTTGATCTTGTATTGGCCGCAATAGGATTTTGATGAGATCAACCAGCCCCTCAGCATTATTGTTTTCAAACAGAAAATTTGCGCGGGTCATTACGTTCTTAAAAGCGGCTTGGTCTGTTGTGTTAGATGAGCGATATTTTTCTATAAAATCAAGCATTTGATCTTTACTATGTCATTAAATATTCGGTTCAATTTGTACTGAAAATAACCTCTTTTAAAGAGGAATGTAATTATTATCTTCATATCTGCACCAATTTTCACGACGCCTCATTGAACGTTTTTTCTTCTGTATCTTTTTCTGTCTGTCTATAACGCTACGTTTTTTAACCAGAACCTCATATTCCGGATGATCGTAAAGCTGTTCAAGACGCAATTCTGAGGGTGGATGTGAACGGCGTTTCATGCTCAAGAACCCAATTTCAGTAAAACACTCACCCTTTTTCACGGATTCTAAAAAACTAATCATCCCTTCTACCCCAATAATATCAGCCGCAAACTTGTCTGCCCTATATTCCTGCGCCTGTGATAAAAATACGCCAGCCATATCAAGAGCGCGCTCCGGCACTCTCAAAATGTAAACGAAAGCACCGAATACAAACTGTGCTATCATAACCGGCAGAGAAATCACCAAAAATGCTACAAATATATCGGATGCTTTCGTTGTAATAACAGAAGCCAGCGTTAAAACAGCATGGATCAATTTCAAAACGCCACCGCTCGCTGCAACGTAACGCCAAAACCATAAATCATGGTGGTGTAAATGCCCTAATTCATGCGCCATAACGCCTTTGATAGCATCACTCCGATACTGATATTCCCTAAAAAATCCACTCGTCAGAACGATATTGTTTTTTCCAAATGCATAAGCATTACTATCCGTATTATCTTCAATACGTAATTTTACACGCTTAATGCGTGATGATGTCTTCTCCTTATAAGAAAACATGACTTGATCCAATAACGGCTCAAGCACCTCCGCCTCACGCTTTGACATACGCCTCACAGGTAAACAGGTTTTTTGGAAGAAACTACCAAGCGGTGAAATGATCACTAAAAAAACAATGAGCTGCAAAGCCGCAGCCATGACAGCAAGATCAACAGGCGTATAAATGTAATCCCCTGTTAATACACCGTTGTCGCGCGCAAAGATTTGTCCAAACCATAAAATACCCCATAGAGCCGCGCCGTGAGAAATTCCACTCACCAACAAAACAACCAACCGATAGAGATATAACCAAATCATCTTTATGCTCTCTTCTTTAGCTCATCTAAGCCTTGATCGTTGATTTCCTGCTGAAGCTCAAACAAAAGGCATGCGCCGTAAATAATGGCGGCACGCCCTGCCCTTCCAAATATTGTGTCACCGCCCGCAAACGACGACGTGCAAACTCTTTTTTCTCGTCCTGAGATTTAAAATCCATTGGCTTAAATAAATCCAACTGTCCTTCCAACATCCCTATTCTCCATCATCTTCTGTATTTTCAGGAAGAAGCTTTGACTGCCCTAAATTCTGAACGACAGTCTCCATCAGCTTATCAAGGCGTTTGATTGCAATCTCGCTCCGTCCTTCATCCATTGCATCCGTGGCCGCCGGATTGCTCTTGTAATAATCCAGGATAAATTGAAGCAAGATTTCCTGATTGGCCGCCAGATCACGCGCTGTTTTCTTACGGTGTGCATTGAGCGAATATAAAAGCTGGTGATAGAGCTGCGCCATATCGGAATTACGCTCATCCCTGCGCTCTGGCCGCAGAGCAAAATCAAGCAAATCATTCACCGTCGCAGAAACATTGCGCAAATTCTTGGCCTTGATATATGCCTGAAGCTCTTTCTCAACCTCCGGCCTAAATACGATAGAGCGTGTCACACCTTTTTTCTTGGCTGTCATTATTCTTATCTCCTACCAATCAATATCTATGTCTTTATCTTCACCCTTTTCGGTTTCCTCTTGTCTTTCATCTTCAAGCTCTAACTCACGTTGGTGCTCGACCTGAATTTCAGAGAAGCCATTATTTCCGGGAATAATTTCAATCTCACTACCACGTTCATAGTGTGGATACTCTTTAACACGCACAAATGACAATTTTTCATCAGACTCAACAGCCGCATAGACCTCATCTTTCAGATTAACTGCCCCTATATAAACAACATCTTTTCCTTCTTCATGATCCCATTCTCTGTATTCCATTCCAAGAGCAGCAGAAACCCGCTCAATAGCCTCATCTTTATTTCTGTCACGAATAATCCGTGAGACCTCAAGAGTTTCATTCTTGGCTTCAATATTAAGTGGCTCTCCTACACTCCATGAAGAAGGATCAGCCGAGCTTTTCACAAACCCGATTTTACCGCCCTGCTCAACAATCAGGTGACGCCCGGAATGCAATTCAGTCCAACCAGAATAATATGCCATTTCATTGCCACTATCCTTTATAAGGGTCACAGACTTTCCAAAGCGTTGATACAATTTTTCATGTGCTGTTTTCATTTCCATTTGCTCCAACTTCTTCAAAGCATCTCCTTTCATCACAAACCGACCATCACCTTCTCTGTGATAGGCATAGCCATGCTCTACAAGCCATCCCATCCGCTTATGCGTAGCATCCATCGTTCCTTTATCAGCCTTTTCATATGACAAAGCATAGTCCTTCTGGTGGCGATAAAGTTCCAGATCAATAAAGGTACGCGCATGAACATCAATCTGGCTTTCCACCGACTTCGCAGAAATCACCTTCACCATCGCATATTTCTGACCATCAAACCTGCGCTCCATTTTCAGACGCAAACGATCACCACGATCTTCAACATCTTTAGGCACATTCCAACCATGACCAGCCTCATGCGCCTCAACAATCTTTGCTTTCTCAAGAGTCTTCATGCGCACCTCACAAGATTGCAATATGCCGTCAATATCCCGCGCCTTGTATTTATCGCCCTGCTCGGCCTGACGATCCTGTTCAGCCTGCTCCAATAACACCCGATGATCCTCAGTGCGGTAAATTCCAACATGTTCACCGGCGCAATCTGCAATCATAGCATCCGCACCACCTGTTGATTTCCGCGCTGATATTTCAACAATCGCACCCTCTTCTAATGAAGCATTCTGTCTTGCACCAGATAGAGGTACATAATGAAGCCTTTCATCCCCGTCACGAAGAAGCATGTAACGCTTATCACTATCGGACAATATGCGTCCTATACCCTCAATCCGGCCTTTGATCACTTCACCTTCACCATCTTTGCTAACGCGGTAAACATCAAAGTCTGCATCCTTAAAAGAGGAGACAGATAACGGTGTAACCTTCGGATATTTCATCACCGCAGCAGGATCATAAATCTCTCGGCTTTTCTCTAAGAAACCATGACCACTTTCTTTAGCATTTTTACCTTCAATGCCTCCAAGAACATCATAACGACCATCCCCAAGATCACGAACAAGACCCGCAGCAACAAGAGCATCTACACGCTTTTTATGACGTTCCATGTAACCATCAACATCAGAAACAAAATCCATAGTCTCTTCTACATGCGCCCTGTGAGTATCAGCGTCATAAACACCACCATGATCTTCTGCTATATCAAGAATATTCAGATCAAGCTTGCGCTCCGGCGGATCACCCGCACTCACATCGACAACACCACCCTCACGCAAACCGTTGCTCGATTCAGACGCGCCCAAAGCAACATAATGCGCCTGACCTTGCGCATCACGAACAACCATATATCGATGATCTGTAATCTCATTCACGTAAGATATCTTCTCAATTTCACCACGCAAATTAGGCGCACTACGATCAACAATTTTGTATACAGACACACCATCATCAAGCTTCTCTTCCGGCATACTACGGTGCAACTGCTTAATTATATCGTGACGCTCCGAAACCTCTTTAAGCTTGTCAATATAATCCAATCGAACTGTAAACACACCCGGCGGCTTTTGCACAGCCATAGATGTAGTCGTCAAAAACTCAAGACGCTTTTTCACCAAACCATCATAAAATTCACCACGACCACTGTAACCCTTCTTGCGCGTATCAAAGGTAATTTTACCAGCCTCTTTTTCTTCCTCACTTGCCCGCGTAGCAATAAAACGATCCAATGACGTAACACGCATCGCATCCGTTTCTTTCTCCATACTCTTCTGAATTTCTTCAAGTGAACGCTCACCCAATATCTCAGTTGCAAGCTCCTCTGCACGCATCCGAATACCACGCGAGATATAATGAGGCTCAAGAACAAGATCCTTTCCAAGCTCATCTTTACCACGAACAACAACATGCGCATGCGGATGATCCGTATCATAGTGAATAGCCGAAACCCACTCTAATTTAGTCCCCTGATCCTTCTCCACCGCAGCCATAACACCGCAAATATACCCTTCCATATCTGCAATCTCATGTGCATTTTCAGGCGAAATAATAAACCGGAAATGATGACGATCATCCCTGCAAAGATTATAAAAATCAGCTCGCTCAAGATCGCACGCCGCACTACCAAACAACGCCGGACGCTCTTCACCAATCCCTGCACCGGAACGTGTAATATAACTCAAATGACCTCGTAAATTACCCGCACCACCCGATCCACCTGACGCCCCTACGCCATGTTTTTTAAAGTGCGCCTTAACCAAAACACACTGTGAAATTGGTCTATTTGAATGCAAGCTTCCTTGACGATAAGAACCACTTCTAAAGCTCTTAGACTTCGATCCGCCGCCCATTCCCAAGCGACGAAAATACGCCTTTCGTGAATCAATACGATCACCAAGAAGCGTGTCATCATCACTGATAACATCCCTTCCATTCAACAAATCATCGTATCGCTCTAAAAGCATTTCAAATCCAACGTCTCACCTAAAATCAAATGCTGCTTCTCCTACCAGCTACCATGAAACAGTCATTTTTCTATTCTCACTATACCAGTTATATACGGTTATTATAACATGTATATATCACTATATAAATACATGTAATTACAGTAGTATAATAACTATATATATTATTTCCTTTTATCTTGTTATACTTTTTATATAACCATTCTAAGACGTATAAGGCTGTAAATTGTTTTCATAATTATATATGGTGTTTTAAGCCCCTATAGCTGGCTTTGTTCTTTCCAGTGGATTACACATCAAACCTATTTGATCGTGTT